>NZ_PYUQ02000002.1:0-101029 GCF_003030865.2 Halomonas sp. SL1
TATCCCCGCCGCCAGCCACATGAAAAAGCCCGCCATCCTGGGATGGCGGGCTTTTTCTATTCAGGACCCGAGAATATCTCGATCTCTGAGGCAGGGCAGGCGAACGATGGCGGGGAGAGCGTTGCTTCGGAGGCCACGGGGGGGGGGGCGGGCTATCGGGACGCGTCGCCTACCAGCAGCCAGTCGACGAAGGCGGCCAGATCGTCGAATACCCGTGTCCGATCGTCACTGGTCCGCTCTGGGTGCCTGGCGAGGGTGCGCTCGCCCTTGCCGGTGCGCACCAGCACCGGTCGGCAGCCGACTGCTTCGCCGGCTTCCAGGTCGCGCAGGCTGTCGCCGACCATCCAGCTGCCTGCAAGGCTCTCGATCCCGAGCTCGGTACCCAGCTGCTTCAGAAGCCCGGGCAGTGGCTTGCGGCAGTCGCAGCCATCGTCGGGGCCGTGGGGGCAGTGAACGATGTGGGCGATCTCGCCGCCGGCGTCGGCGACGAGCGCATTCAGGCGCTCATGCATCGCGGCCAGGGTCGTCTCGTCGTAGTAACCGCGGGCGATCCCCGACTGGTTGGTGGCCACCGCGACCGTCCAGCCCGCTCGGGAAAGTCGGGCGATGGCGTCGATGGCCTGGGGGTAGGGCAGGAACTCGTCGAGCGACTTCACGTAGTCGTCGGAATCCTGATTGATCACGCCATCCCGGTCGAGGATGACTAACTGGGTGGCAGGCTTCTCGGCACGCGGCATGACGGCTCCGGGCAGGATGAATCGAGAGCGGAAGTGTTTCACGTGAAACAGGCGATGCCAAGCGGGCAGGTCCTGGAGAAGTGAGTGGATCGAGCCCTGGCTGGAGGAGTGTTCCACGTGAAACATCGGCGACCGGTGAGAGGTGACAAGGAGGAGGAGCAAAGGGAGAAGAGATAGTGGCGAGTCGCGGGGAGGGGAGGCTGGTCCTGAGTGCCGGCGCCGTGATCGGAGCGATGTTCCACATGAAACATCGGCACAAAAAGAAGGGCCGGCGAGTCGCCTCGCCGGCCCTTTCACGTCGCTGGCTCCGCTTAGTGCTGGAGCTCAGCGATGTCCGCGACCTCGAGGAACAGCGCCTGGAGGCTGGCCAGCAGGGCCAGGCGGTTGCGCTTCACCGCCTCGTCATCGGCCATCACCATGACGTCGTCGAAGAAGCGGTCGACCGGCTCGCGCAGGGTCGCCAGCACGTCCAGGGCATCGCTGTAGCGTGCCTCGGCGAACAGCGGGGCGACCTTCTGGTGGCAGCCGCTCAGCGCCTCGGCAAGGGCCTTCTCGGTGTCTTCCTGCAGCAGGCCGGCGTCGACCTCGACGGTCACGTCGCCGCCCTGCTTGGCGAGGATGTTGGAGACCCGCTTGTTGGCGGCGGCCAGGGCCGCGGCTTCCTCGCGGCGGGCGAAGGCGTTCACCGCCTGCAGGCGACGGGCGAAGTCCAGCGGCTTGGTGACCGGGCGGGTACGCACGGCCAGGTAGACCTCGGCGCCGATGCCTTCGTCCTGGGCCCAGGCGCGGAAGCGGTCGAGCATGTAGCCCAGCACCTCGTCGACCAGGCCGTCGGCGTAGGGCAGTTCCTGATGCTGGGCGGCGGCCAGCTCGAGCAGCTCGCGCAGGTCCAGATCCAGCTCGCCCTGGATCAGGATGTTCAGCACGCCGATGGAAGCGCGGCGCAGGGCGAACGGGTCCTTGGTGCCGGTGGGGCGCTGGCCGATGCCGAAGATGCCGGTCAGGGTGTCGAGGCGGTCGGCCAGGGCCAGGGCCTGGCCGGCGCGGGTCTGCGGGATGGCGTCGCCGGCGAAGCGCGGCAGGTACTGCTCCTCGAGTGCCTGGGCGACCTCGGCGTCTTCGCCGTCATGGGTGGCGTAGTAGCGGCCCATGATGCCCTGCAGCTCGGGGAACTCCAGCACCATCTCGGTGACCAGGTCGCACTTGGCCAGCTCGGCGGCGCGGCGAGCCTGGTGCACGTCGCCGTCGATGCGGCCGGCGATGAAGGCGGCCACGGCGGCGTTGCGGTGGGACTTGTCGCCCAGCGAGCCGAGCTTCTGCTGGAAGACCACGCTGGCGAGGCCCTCGACGCGGGCGGCCAGCGGCTGCTGGCGGTCGGTCTCGTAGAAGAAGGCGGCATCGGCCAGGCGCGGGTGGATCACCTTCTCGTTGCCGCGGATCACCTGCTCCGGCTCGGCGCTGTCGATGTTGGAGATGGTGATGAAGCCGGGCTTGAGATTGCCCTCGGCGTCCAGCAGGTGGAAGTACTTCTGGTTGGCCTTCATGGAGGAGACCAGGCACTCGGCTGGCACCTCGAGGAAACGCTCGTCGAAGCCGCCGGCCAGGGCGACCGGCCATTCCACCAGGCCGCTGACCTCGACCAGCAGCTCCTCGTCGATCACCGCCTGGGCCTCCTGGACCTCGGCCTCGGCCAGCACCTGCTCGCGGATGCGCTCGCGGCGCTTGTCGCGGTCGGCCAGCACCCAGGCCTGCTCCAGCGCCTCGAGGTAGTCGTCGGCGTGGGCCAGCTCGAGCGGCTCGGGGGCGTGGTAGCGATGGCCGCGGGTGGTGCGGCCGGAGCTCAGGCCGAGGGCGCTGGCCTCGACGACGTCGCTGCCGTAGAGCATCACCAGCCAGTGGGCGGGACGGGAGAACTCGATGCGCGAGGCGCCCCAGCGCATGTTTTTCGGCACCGGCAGGCCGGCGATGGCCTTCTCGACGATGGCGGGCAGCAGGGCGGTGGTGGCCTCGCCCTGCTGCTGCTCGCGGTAGCCGAGCCAGGTGCCCTTGTCGGTTTCGAGGTGGATCAGCTGGTCGACCTCGACACCGCAGGAGCGGGCGAAGCCCTGGGCGGCCTTGGTCGGCTCGCCGTCCTTGAAGGCGGCGGCCAGCGCGGGGCCGCGGCGCTCGACCTCACGGTCCGGCTGCTTGTCGGCAAGTGCCTCGACGCGCACGGCCAGGCGGCGCGGGGAGCCGTAGGCGGTCACCTCGCCGTGGGCGATATCGGCGTCGGCCAGCCCGCGGGACACGCCCTCGGCCAGGGCATCGGAGAGTTTGTCGATCGCGCCCGGCGGCAGTTCCTCGACGCCCAGTTCGACCAGAAAGCTATCGGCTGCCATCTCAAGCGTCTCCTTCGGCAAGCAGTTCGCGGCGCAGGGCTTCGGGGGCCAGCGGGAAGCCGGCGGCCTTGCGCGATTCGTAGTAGGCGTGGGCCACGTCACGGGCCATGGTGCGCACGCGCAGGATGTAGCGCTGGCGTTCGGTCACCGAGATGGCGTGACGGGCGTCGAGCAGGTTGAAGGTGTGCGAGGCCTTGAGCACCTGCTCGTAGGCGGGCAGCGGCAGGCCGGCCTCGATCAGCTTGCTGCATTCGCCTTCCTGATGATCGAAGGCGGCGAACAGCGCCGGCACGTCGGCGTGCTCGAAGTTGTAGGTCGACTGCTCGCGCTCGTTCTGCAGGAAGACGTCGCCGTAGGTGACCCTGGTGCCGTCGGGGGCGACGGTCCACACCAGGTCGTAGACGCTGTCGACGTCCTGGACGTACATGGCGATGCGCTCGATGCCGTAGGTCAGCTCGCCGGTGACCGGGTAGCACTCCAGGCCGCCGGCCTGCTGGAAGTAGGTGAACTGGGTCACCTCCATGCCGTTGAGCCACACTTCCCAGCCCAGGCCCCAGGCGCCGAGGGTGGGGGATTCCCAGTTGTCTTCGACGAAGCGGATGTCGTGAACCAGCGGGTCGAGGCCGAGACGCTTGAGCGAGCCCAGATAGAGCTCCTGGAGATTGGCCGGGGACGGCTTCATCACCACCTGGAACTGGTAGTAGTGCTGCAGGCGGTTGGGGTTCTCCCCGTAGCGGCCGTCGGTGGGGCGGCGGGAAGGCTGCACGTAGGCGGCGTTCCAGGTCTCGGGACCGATGGAGCGCAGGAAGGTCGCCGGGTGGAAGGTCCCGGCGCCGACCTCCATGTCCAGGGGCTGAAGGACCACGCAGCCCTGTTCGGCCCAGTACTGCTGCAGGGCCAGGATCAGGCCCTGGAAGGTTGTCACGTCTGGCGTCGACTGTGTCATTGCGGAAGCACCGTTGGCCATGAATTCACGAGCGGTCAAGTATACAATCACGGGCAGATCGGTTATAGGCGCAGCCCGGAATACCTGGGTTACAGGGCTGCGGGAAATCGCGAGGGGCGCCGGGGACAGCTCGCAGAGGAGGTCCTACGCCAGGGGTGAGGAGGATTCCTCCGAACGGGCTGGCCATGGATGGCCAGCACCGGCCCTGCAAGTGGCGCAGGATGCAAGAACGCCGCAGGGCGTCGGTAGCGCCCAGGGAAGGGGGCACAGCACCTCCTCGGAGAGCTGTCGCCGGATCAGCCCCGTTCGGAGGCACCCGGCTTGCCCGCTAGTGCCCGCATAGAGAGGAATCCCCATGATCGTAGTGACAGGCGGAGCCGGCTTCATCGGCTCGAATCTGGTCAAGGCACTCAACGAGCGCGGCCGCAACGACGTGCTGGTGGTCGACGACCTGAGCGACGGCACCAAGTTCGTCAATCTGGCCGACTGCACCCTCGGCGACTACCTGGACAAGGACGACTTCCTGGCCCGGGTGAAGGCCGCCCTCAACGGCGAGGCCTCGCACCTGCCGCCCATCGAGGCGATCTTCCACGAGGGCGCCTGCTCCGACACCACGGAGTGGGATGGCCGCTTCATGCTCGAGAACAACTTCGAGTATTCCAAGGAGCTGCTGCACTTCTGCCAGCTCAAGGGCATTCCCTTCATCTACGCCTCCTCCGCGGCTACCTACGGCGGCAGCGAGGTGTTCCGCGAGGAGCCCGAGCACGAGAAGCCGCTCAACGTCTACGGCTACTCCAAGCTGCTGTTCGACCAGTACGTGCGCGCCCGCCACGACGAATTCGAGAGCCAGGTGGTCGGCTTCCGCTACTTCAACGTCTACGGCCCCCGCGAGCAGCACAAGGGCAAGATGGCCAGCGTCGCCTACCACCACCACACCCAGATCAGCGGCGGCCAGGACCTCAAGCTGTTCGGCGCCTGGGACGGCTACGAGGCCGGCATGCAGAGCCGCGACTTCATCTACGTCGGCGACGTGGTCGACGTGAACCTGTGGTTCCTCGACCATCCCGAGGCCTCCGGCATCTTCAACCTCGGTACCGGCCGTGCCGAGCCGTTCAAGGCGATCGGCGAGGCGGTGGTCGACTACTACGGCAAGGGCAAGATCGAGTACATCGACTTCCCCGACGAGCTCAAGGGCCGCTACCAGAGCTACACCCGGGCCGACATCGCGCGGCTGCGCGAGGCCGGCTACGACCGCGAGTTCCATACCGTCGCCGAAGGCGTGAAGGCCTATCTGGAGTGGCTGAATGCCTGACCCGGGCGAGCGCATCCTGGTCGTCGGCCCGTCCTGGGTCGGCGACATGGTCATGGCCCAGAGCCTGTTCAAGACGCTCAAGGAACGCGACCCGGCGGCGACCATCGGCGTGGTGGCGCCGGCCTGGTCGCGGCCTATCCTCGAGCGGATGGAAGAGGTCGACGAGGTGGCCGCGCTGGAAGTCGGCCACGGCGAGTTCGGCTGGGCCGCGCGGCGCAGGCTGGCGGCCTCGCTGCGCGGGCGCTTCGACCGCGCCATCGTGCTGCCGCGCTCCTGGAAGTCGGCGCTGGTGCCCTTCCTGGCGCGCATCCCGCGGCGCGTCGGCTTCCACGGCGAGCAGCGCTACGGGCTGCTCAACGAGCGTCGCCGCCTCGACAAGGCCGTGCTCGACCAGACCGTGAAGCGCTTCGTGTCGCTGGGGCTGCCGGCCGGCGAGGCGGCACAGGGCGACTTCCCGGTCCCGCGCCCGGCGCTGCAGCGTGACGATGCCAATCTGGCATCGCTGCACGCCTCGCTCGGTATCGGGAGCCGCCCGGCCATCGCCATGATGCCCGGTGCCGAGTACGGCCCCGCCAAGCAGTGGCCGCTCGAGTACTTCCGCCGCCTGGCCGAGGCGCTGATCGCCGAGGGCTTCGAGGTGCGGGTGATGGGCGGCCCCAAGGACGAACCCGCCGGCGAGACCATCGCCGGCGGGCTCGAGCATGCGCATAACCTGTGCGGCAAGACGCGGCTGGCCGACGCGGTGGACCTGCTCGCCGACTGCCGCCAGGCGGTGACCAACGACTCGGGGCTGATGCACGTGGCCGCCGCCGCGGGCACCCGCATCCAGGCGATCTACGGCTCCTCGTCGCCGGCCTATACGCCGCCGCTCACCGGCGACGCCGAGATTCACTACCTGGCGCTGGACTGCTCGCCCTGCTTCGAGCGCACCTGCCCGCTGGGTCACACCAACTGCCTCAAGCAGCAGCCGCCGGAGAGGGTCCTGTCGGCCATCCTGGCCGGCTAGGCAATGCTGAAAAGTGTCTGCGCTCGGCTATACGGCGTTAAAACTCAACTCAAAGTCCTCATTTACAGCTCGTAAACTCCGGCTTTTCGTTGATTTTTGCCTTGTCTAACCTTCGCTCGCCGACTTTTCAGGCAATGCCCGCGGCTCTTCGCCGGAATGTTCCGCCCGGACCGATGCCGGCTCCGGGCGGGGCAGGTCGAGCCCCTCCCACAGCCGGCGCTGCAGGGCGGTCTCTTCCTTGAGCCGGGCATTGATCGCCTCCAGCCCGTGGCGCTCGACCAGCGTTGGTTCCCGCGACAGCAGCGAGACGCCGAGCCCCGCGCGGTGGTGCGCGATGCGAAAGCCCATGGCCTCCAGCACGGTGGGCAGCACGTCGAGCGTCGACCCCTCGCGGTCGAGACGGCGCGGAATCAGGTCGTTGTGCAGCAGCATCAAGGTATTGGCGCGGGGGCCGGCGATCAGTTGCTCCCAGGCCGAGACGCGCATGGTCAGGTGATCGCTGGCGATCACCACCAGGGTGTTGGCCAGCAGCCCCTCGGCCTCCAGCCGTTCCACCAGCCGCTTGGCCAGCCAGGCCGAGCATTCCACCGCATAGAGGATGTCCTCGCCGTCGTGATCGCCCTGGCGCGCCTCGCAGGCCCGGGCCGGGTAGCCGGCGGGCGGATGGGTGCCGAGGCTGAGCGCGATCACGCCCCAGGGGCCGCCCTCCGCCTCGCGGCGGCGGATCTCCTCCCGGGTGAAGGCATAGAGGCTGTCGTCGTACAGCCCCCAGCTGTTGAGATAGTCGGGGTCCTCGAGCCGTGGGGCCAGGGTCTCGCGGCCGCGCACCCGCGTGACGCCGTGGCCGGTATAGAAACGGCCCTTGCCGGCGAAGCGGGTGCTGGCGCCGCCGAGATAGCTCAGGGCATAGCCCTGGGCCGACAGCAGGTCGCCCAGGCAGTCGACGCCCGGCACGACCCGGTCCAGGGGCTCGAACTGGCTGTCATGCAGCAGTCCCGCCGGCATCAGCGGCGTGCCGCACTGGCTGGCGATCATCCCGGCCATGGTCCAGCCGGTGTTGTCGAGCTGGCGGATTCCCTCGAAGACCACGCCGCGTCGGCCCAGCTCGGCGAGTGGCCCGTAGGCGTCGCCGAAGCGTTCGCGGTCGGCATAGGTGCGTTCCAGGCTCTCCAGGTAGAGCACCAGCAGGTTGGGCGGATCGGCCGGCGCCGCCTGGATCACCGGCGGCACGTAGCGGCGATCCAGCCAGGCGCCGTCCTCGGTGACGAAGGCCATGCCGCGCTGGCCGAGCCCCAGCAGCATCGGATTGCCGAGCAGCAGTACCGCGGCCAGCAGGCGTTCATGGCGAGCCCAGCGGTCGTCGCGCCGCACCAGCCAGGTGAAGGCGGCCAGTACTGCCAGCATGGCGAGGGTATAGAGCACGGCGGCGACCAGCCGCTCGCCGCCGCCGTGATCGCTGATGCCGGCCTGCAGGTGGAAGAACACCGCCCCCAGGTCGACCTCGCCGAAGCTGTCGGCCAGATAGACGTAGATGCCCCACAGGCTCAGTGGCAGCAGCGACCAGGGCCAGCGGCGCCGCGGCATTGGTGCGGCCGCGTCCTCGCCCCAGCGCAGGCGATGGGCCAGCCACAGCCAGCCGGCGGCGATCGGCCACAGCGCCAGGGCCGGCAGCCGGGTCACGGTGACGGCGGCAAAGCCCAGGGCCACGCCGAGGGTCAGCAGTGCCCATCCGCGCGGCCGCTTCAGGCGGGCGGGGATGGCATCTTCAGCGTTCGTTCTGTTCCGCACGCTCGTTCTCGTAGAGCTCGTTGAGTTTGGCGTACTTCATGTAGGCGTGGAACGCCGTGGTCATGGCCACGGTGAAGCCGTCCGCGCCCTGGAAGAGGCCGCCCTTGAGGATCAGCTTGCGAAAGGTGGCGGTGGCCGCATGCAGTGCCGGCCGCACGGCCGAGGGCCGTTTGCCACGCTCCTTCATTGCCCAGGCATCGCGGCTGGAGAGCGCGTCGATGCGGCTGATCCAGTGTGACAGGTCACGATAGGTGAAGTGGCGAAGATGGGCGTCCAGATCCGTCACCGAAGGGGCCTGCACCGAGGAGTGCGCCTTCTTGGGCAGGTAGCCCGAGGTGGTGCGGTTGTAGAGCCGGGTGACCGGGTCGGGGTAGAAGCCCGCGGCGCGGATCCAGTGGCGGCCGGCAAAGTTGCGGCGCCTGAAGCGAAAGGCCTGCTGCGGATCGTCCAGCGCCAGGCCCTGGATCGCCGCGACGGCGTCGTCGTCGAGGCGCTCGTCGGCGTCCAGCGCCAGGATCCAGTCATGGGCGGCCTGGGGCACCGCGAAGGCCTTCTGCGGGCCGTCGCCGAGATAGGGCTGATGAATCACCCGGGCGCCGGCGGCCTCGGCGAGCGCCACGGTGTCGTCCTGGCTGCCGGAGTCGACGACGATCACCTCGTCGCAGACCCGATGCAGGGAGGCGATGCAGTCGGTGACGTTGTCGGCCTCGTTGAGCGTGATGATGATGCCGGAGATGGGCGTCATGGGCGGGTCTCGCTGATCGAAGGAGAGGTCAGGTGCGCGGCGATGGACTCGGCGGCGGCGGCCAGGTCGATGGCCGCCATGTCCGCCTCGTGGGCGCCCTCGGGCGGGCAGAAGGCCAGGCGCCGGGCCTCGGCGTTGCAGGTCTGCCAGCGTAGCGGCGTGGCCGAACGCCGCGCAGGATAGAAGCCGGCGGTGGGGCGGTCCAGGCAGGCGGCGACGTGCAGCGGTCCGGTGGAGCCGGCGATGAACAGGTCGGCGGCCACGAGGCTCCTGGCGAAGGCCTCGAGCCCCGGGCTCGGCGGCAGGCGCCGGGCCTCGAGTCCGGCCTCGCGCAGCGTCTCGCACAGGGCATCGGCGTTGTCGGTCTCCCCGGGGCCGGCGGTGATCACCCAGGCCGGCTTCTTGCCCGCCTCGTGCAGCCGGGCATCGACGTCGCGGGCCAGCCGCGCGTAGGCCTCGGGCGTGAGGTTGACCGCCGAGCCGCCGCTGCCGGGGTGAAGGAACAGCCACGGGCGGTCATCACCGAGCCCGGTAGCCTCGGCCACGAGTGCCCGCTGGCGGGCGTGCTCGCCATCATCCAGCGGCCAGCAGGGCGGCGCCGGCCGCGTCGGCACCGCGATGCCCAGCGCCTCGAGCAGCGCCTCGGCGAGCTCCAGGTTGTAGACGTACTCGGGTTTCTCCGAGCGCGACCTGCGCTGGGTGACGCGGCGGTTGTAGAATAGCTGGGCCCACTTGGTGGCCGGCGCCAGGCGCAGCGGAATGCCGGCGCGCCAGCCCAGCCAGCCGACGCGCGGCGTGGAGTAAAGCGTCAGCAGCGCATCGAAGCGCCCGGCCTTCAGCTCGGCCAGCAGTTCGCGTCGGCCCTCGCGGCCGGCGTTGCCGCCCGGGTCGAGGATCACCTCGTCGATCCACGGGCAGGCGCGGGCCAGCGGGGCGGTATAGCTCGGCACCAGCACGCTGACGTGGGGGCGCGGCGAGGCGGCCTTGAGGGCCGCCAGGGCCGGCCAGGCCAGCATGAAGTCGCCGAGCTTGTCGTTGCGAACCACCAGCAGGCGCGGCGGCCGTTGATCGGAGAAACTCGTCATGGGGCTCCCGAGCCCCGACACCGAATGGAGGATGCCTTGAGACCCAAGGTCATGCAGCTCTGCCTCTCGAACGGCTGGGGCGGACTGGAAATGTATCCTGCGCGGATTATACCCGAGCTGGCCCGCCAGGGGTGGGAGGCCCACGGCCTGGCGCTTGAAGGCTCGCGGGTGGCGGCGAGCCTCGAGGCCGCCGGCGTCACGCCGCTGACGGTGCCGTCCCGCGGCCAGGCGCTGTGGCGGGTCGGGCGGATCCTCGCTTACCTCAAGGCCCACGGCATCGAGGTCATCCACTGCCACAAGTCCAGCGACCTGCGCCTGGGCGCGCTGCTGGCGACCCTGCGCCCGGGGCTCAGGCTGTTCTTCACCGATCACATGGGCGTCACCCGGCCCAAGCGCGACCCCTATCACCGCTGGGCCTACGGCCGGGTCACCCGGCTGTTCTCGATCAGCGAGGCGACCCGCGCCCGCAATCTCCAGGCCTTCCCGCTGCCCGCCGAGCGCATCCGCCGGCTCTACCTCGGCATCGATCCGGCGCCCTACGTGGCCGACCTGGGCGATCACGAGCGCGCGACGCTGCGCGGCGAGCTGGGCGTGCCCGAGGGTGCGGTGGCGATCGGCCTGCCGGGGCGCATCACCCCGGGCAAGGGGCAGCGGGTGTGGGTCGAGGCGCTGGCGGCGCTCGCAGAAAACCGGCCCGATTCGGCCTGGCATGGCGTGATGATCGGCGGGCTGACGGCCGAGGAGGGCAGCAACGCGGCCTTCGTCGAGGCGCTGCGCGAGCGCGTCGAGACGCTGGGGCTCGGCTCGCGGCTCACTTTCGCCGGCTTCCGCGCCGACCTGCCGCGCTGCCTGCAGGCGCTGGACGTGGTCTGCACGCCGTCGCGCAACGAGGCCTTCGGGCTGACGGTGATCGAGGCCATGGCCGCCGGTCGGCCGGTGGTGGGCGCGTCGAGCGGAGCGATTCCGGAGCTGGTGAGTCCGGACACCGGGCGGCTGGCCGATCCCGAATCCCCCGAGGCCTGGGCCGCGGCCCTGGCCGAGCTGGTCGACGACGGCGCGCTGCGCGAGCGGCTCGGCGTGGCGGGCCGGGCGCGGGTGCTGGAGGATTTCACCTTGGCGCGCCACGTCGAGGCGCTGGTGGCGGAGTACGGTGCGTAGCAGATCCTAGTCGATGAGCGCCGGGGGTAAGGTGGAGCGAGGATTTTTTGCCAAGGAAGGCAAAAGTAGCTTACAGGGAGGTATTTACAGCGCCCTCGCGGAAGCTTGGGCGCCGGCAAAGCTCATCGCTAATCTTGAATAGAGTCATAGCCGCGACGGATGGCGTCCATGGCGGGGGCGGCGTCGAACTTGGCCAGCGAGCGGGCCAGCCGCTCGAGGTTGGCCTCCTGCCACTTGCCGGGCTGGCGCAGCCGGCAGCGGTCGAAGTCGATCAGCCACACGGCGTCGTCGCCGTCGACCAGCAGGTTGCGGGCGTTGAGGTCCACGTGGTCGAGGCCGGCGTTGTGGAAGCGGCGCACCGTGGCACCGACTCGGGCCAGCAGGGCCTCGTCGGCGTCATGGAGCCGTTCGGCCAGGGCGCGGGCGCCGTTCAGGCGCACGGTGATCAGGGCGGCCTCGTAGCTCGGGCCGTGGCGGGTCGTGACCGCCGCCACCGGCCGGGGCACCGGCAGGCCGAGCGAGAACAGGTGGCCGGTCAGGCGCAGTTCGCGGAAGGAACGGCTGCGTTCGGCGCCGGTCCACAGGTAGCGCGATTCGCTGACCCGGGCCACCAGGCCGCCGCGGCGATAGGGGCGCAGCACCCACTCGGCGTCGCCGGCGGCCAGGAACAGGCTGGCGCCGCGGCCGGGCGCCTCGCCGGTGACCAGGCCCTGCCGGCGCCAGTGGTCGGGATCGAAGGTCGACGGGCCGATTTGTGGCGCCCCATCGGCGTCACATAAACTGTCCGCATCATATAAAATGTAAACCTTTCCCGTTTGAAGCGTTGCCAATCGCATGAAGCATCCTCTGCCCGCCAGCCCCGCCCATATCGGCGTGCTGCGCCTTTCCGCCCTGGGCGATGTCTGTAACCTGGTTCCGACGATCCGCGCGCTGCAGCGTCAGTGGCCCGATGCGCGCATCACCTGGATCATCGGCAAGGGCGAGCACAGTCTACTGGCCGGCATGTCGGGGGTCGAGTTCGTCGTCTACGACAAGGCCACGGGCCTGGCGGGGATGCGCGAGCTGTGGCGGCAGCTTTCGGACACCCGCTTCGACGTGCTGCTGCACATGCAGCAGGCGCTGCGGGCCAGCGTGCTCTCCCTGGGCCTCAAGGCCGACCTGCGCGTCGGCTACGACAAGGCCCGTGCCAAGGATGCCCAGCACTGGTTCACCCACCGTCAGCTGGCGCCGCACCCCCGCGCCCATGTGCTCGAGTCGTTCCTCGACTTCGCCCGGCTGCTGGGCGTCGAGGATCTCTCGCTGGCATGGGACATGCCGATCCCCGACGCCGCCCGCGACGAGGCCGCGACGCTGACCGGCGACGCGCCCTATATCCTGATGAGCCCCTGCGCCAATCCGCGGCTGCGCAACTTCCGCAACTGGTCGGCGGAGGGCTACGCCAGCGTGGTCGAGCACGCCTGGGTCCAGCACGGCCTGAAGACGGTGCTGACCGGCGGCGGCAGCACCCAGGAGCGCGAGATGGGCAGCCGCATCCAGGCGCTGTCCCAGCCCGGCGCGGTGATCGACGCCATCGGCGGCTCCTCGCTCAAGGGCCTGCTGGCGCTGATCGACGGCGCCCGGGCGGTGGTGGCGCCGGACTCCGGTCCGGTGCACATGGCCAACGCCCTCGACACGCCGGTGGTCGGCCTGTTCGCCACCACCAACCCGGACCGGGCCGCGCCCTACTGCTGGCGCGAACACGTGGTGAACCGCTATCCCGATGCGGTGCGCCAGTTCCTGCACAAGGACCCCGAGACGCTGCCCTGGGGGCAGCGGGTCCGTCATCCCGACGCCATGTCGCTGATCCAGGCCGACGACGTCATTCGCCATCTCGAGGCGGTGCTGGACACCGCCGCGTCCCGTCAGGAAAGGGAGCCTTCCGATGAAGCTTGATCTGACCGCCCTGGAGCATTCCCGCCTGCTGGTGGTGGGCGACGTGATGCTCGACCGCTACTTCCATGGCGGCACCTCGCGCATCTCCCCCGAGGCCCCGGTGCCGGTGGTGCGGGTCGAGGAGGCCGAGGATCGCCCCGGCGGCGCCGCCAACGTGGCGCTCAACATCGCCTCGCTGGGCGCGCGGGCGGCGCTGGCCGGCCTGGTCGGCGACGACGACAACGCCGACCTGCTGAGCCGCCGCCTCGAGGATGCCGGTGTAAGCACTCACTTCGCCCGAAGCGCTGACATTCCCACCATCACCAAGCTCCGGGTGATGAGCCGCAACCAGCAGCTGATCCGCCTCGACTTCGAGCAGAGCCTCGGCGACGTGGACACCGGCCCGCTGGCGGAGAAGGTCGAGACGGCCCTGGACGCCGCCGACCTGGTGATCCTCTCCGACTACGGCAAGGGCACCCTGGCCGACGTCCAGGGGCTGATCGGCCGCGTGCGGGCCGCCGGCAAGCGGGTGCTGGTCGATCCCAAGGGCAGCGACTTCCGCAAGTACCGCGGCGCCAGCGTGATCACCCCCAACCTGGCCGAGTTCGAGGCCGTCGCCGGCCCCTGCCCGGACGATGCCACCCTGTCCGAGCGCGGCGAGGCGCTGCGCGCCGAGCTGGAGCTCGAGGCGCTGCTGATCACCCGCAGCGAGAAGGGCATGACCCTGATCCGCGAGGGCCACGAGCCGCTTCACCTGCCGACCCGCGCCCGGGAGGTGTTCGACGTCACCGGCGCCGGCGATACCGTGATCGGTGTACTGGGCCTGGCGCTGGCCGCCGGCCATGGCTTCCCCGAGGCCATGACCCTGGCCAACCTGGCCGCCGGCCTGGTGGTCGCCAAGCCCGGCACCGCCACGCTGTCCGTGGCCGAGCTCTACACCGCCCTGCACGGCGACAAGCTGGCCGAGTTCGGCGTCATCGCCGAGGCGCCGCTGATCGAGGCGGTGCGCGCCGCCCAGGCCCGTGGCGAGCGGGTGGTGATGACCAACGGCTGCTTCGACATCCTCCACGCCGGCCACGTGGCCTACCTGGAGCACGCCCGCCGGCTCGGCGACCGCCTGATCGTGGCGGTCAACGACGACGCCTCCATCGGCCGGCTCAAGGGGCCCAAGCGGCCGATCAATCCGCTGGCCCGCCGCATGCAGGTGCTGGCCGGGCTGGGCGCGGTGGATTGGGTGGTGCCCTTCGCCGAGGACACCCCGCAGCGGCTGATCGAGGCGGTGCTCCCTGACGTGCTGGTCAAGGGCGGCGACTACCGCCCCGAGGACATCGCCGGCGGCGAGGCCGTGCGCGCGGCCGGCGGCGAGGTGCGGGTGCTGGGCTTCGAGGACGGCGTGTCCACCACGGCGATGATTTCCACCATCCTCGACCGCGAGGCCTGATGGCCGGCCATCCCTGGGTGCGGCGCGGCTACTCCGCCGCGCTGCTTGCGCTGTCGCCGCTGGTCTGGCGACGGGTGTGGAAGGAGAGCCTGCCCGGGCGCTCCCGCGCCGAGCGGCTGGGGCGCATCGCCGCCTCGCCCGAGGGCGCGGACAGCCTGTGGCTGCACTGCGCCTCGGTGGGCGAGGTGCAGGCCGCCCGGCCGCTGATCGAGGCCCTGGCGCGGCGTCATCCCGACCGCCGCCTGGTGATCACCACCATGACCGCCACCGGCGCCGAGCGCGCCCATGCCGTCGCCGAACGCCTGCAGGACGAGGCGGATGTAGCCGAAGTGAGTCATCACTTCGTACCGCTGGACTTCCCCGGCGCCGCGCGGCGTTTCCTCGAGCGTCTGCGCCCCGATCTGGCCATCTTCTTCGAGACCGAGCTGTGGCCCAACCTGCTGGCCGGCTGCGAGCGGCGGGGCATTCCGGTGGCGGTGGTCAACGGCCGGCTCTCGCCGCGGGCCTTCCAGGGCTATCGCCGCCTCGGCAGGCTGATGGCCGAGGCGCTGTCTCACGCCAGCTGGCTGGGGGCCAAGTCCGAGGCCGATGCCGAGCGCTTCCGGGCGCTGGGTATGGCGGCGGAGAAGGCCGAGGTGACCGGCTCGCTGAAATTCGACCTGGCAAGAGATGACAAGGCCTTCGAGGTGAGTGAGTGCTTGCGAACCGGGTTCGGAAAGCGTCCGGTGTGGGTGGCGGGCTCCACCCACGAGGGCGAGGACGAGGCGCTGCTCGAGGCCCATGCGCGGTTGCGGGAGCGCTATCCCGAGGTGCTGCTGATCCTGGTGCCGCGCCATCCCCGGCGCTTCGAGGCGGCGGCGGAACTGTGCCGGGCCGAGGGCATGACGGTGGCCCGGCGCTCGCGGGACGAGGCGGTGACCGGCGAGACCGCGGTCTATCTGGGCGACACCATGGGCGAGCTGTCGGCGCTCTACGGCGCGGGCGATGCGGCCTTCGTCGGCGGCAGCCTGGTGCCGATCGGCGGCCACAACCTGCTGGAACCGGCCGCCATGGGCGTGCCGGTGCTGACCGGCCCCGAGCTCGCCAACTTCACCGACGTGGCCGAGGCGCTGCGCGAGCGCCAGGCGCTGGTGGAGGTCACCGATGCCGCGACGCTCGCCGATGAGCTCGTGCGCCTGTTTGGCGACGCGGCGGAGCGTGAACGTCTCGCCGCGGCCGGACATGCGGTGGTCGAGGCCAACCGTGGCGCCCTGAAGCGCACGCTGGAAGGCCTCGAACGGCTTCTTCAGACGAAGTAAGTGCTTACTCTCTTCGCGCTTCCGGCGTCAGGCGCGGCCCTGGGGCGGGCTGCAAGGCGGCTGCAGCATGAAGGTCTGATACGTGAGGCGCTGAAACTCGCGATCCAGCATGGCAAGGCCGACCAGGGAGGTGATCAGAAGTGACAGGGCATAGCCGTAGCCATAGAAGGCCGGCCCCAGCTGTTGGCTCACCATCGTCAGCCCCAGGTTGGTTCCCGCGAACAACAGGCACAGGCACAGCGCCGGCCTCAGGCGGTCGAGATAGAACAGCACGTTGAGGATCGCCATGAACAGCACCTGGATGCCTACCGCCACCAGGAAGATATTGAACAGCGGCAGATACCAGACCGAGAAGCCTAGCCAGTCGAGCAGATTCGGCCCGGCCATCAGCAGGGCCAGGATGGTGATGCCCTGAACCTTGAAGATATCGTAGATGCCGCGTCGTACGCTGGTGATCATCTGGCCGCGCAGCAGCTCGATATGGTCGAGGGTGTCGCCGCCGCGGACGGCCTCGTAATAGGCGCTGCAGCGCTCGGCGAAGTCCGTCTCCATGCGCATCAGGAACACTGCCATGCCGGGGACGATGGAGAGGTAGGCGAGGAAGAGCGGAAGGTCGTGAATCGGCGCGGCACGCAGCGGGCCGATGATGGACTCGGATGTGTCGGGATTGAACCAGAAAGCCAGCTTGTCGATCCAGATGCCCAGGTTGTAGCTCAGGCCGATCAGGATCAGCGAGAGATGGCGTTGCCCCCGACGGTGGAGGTCGAAGGCCCATAGCCGCTCGCTGGGATAGTGGCGGATCACCATGAAGAGCAGGCAGTAAAGCAGCAGGCCCTGACCCAGCACGAAACCGCCCAGCAGCCCTTCGAGGCCCAGGTCGCGCAGCAGCAGGCCCGCGCCGAGTGTGGCGCCATAGCCTAGGGCAAAGGCGCCTAGTACCTGATGGTAGGCCTTGACGCCCGCCACAAAGACAGCCACGCACCAGATGTTGCTCAGCAGCACGAAGGCGATCACCATCTCCAGTCGATAGACCACGCCGGTGCCGGCGAAGGCGGGCATCGCCGCCAGTCCCAGCGTGCCTGCCGCCAGCGTCACCAGGGTCAGTAGTCCGAAGAGATTGGGCAGCACCCGCTCGGCGTGGTGCTCGAATAGCCGATCGGCCACGAAGCGGGTGAACAGCAGCTGCACCAGGCCGGTAAATATTAGCGACGCGGCCACCAGCCAGGTCACCGAAACCAGGAACTCGGTGACGTGACCGCTGGCACCCTGCCGAGTCGAGGCCGAGATCATCCCCAGCGCCATCACGGCCAGGATCGACAAGACCCAAGGGCCGGAGCCGATGATGCCCGCGTAGCTGTAGGCACGCAGCAGCCCCAGGTAACTGTCCTGCCGCAGCAGCCTACGCAGTTCGAATCCGATCCCCGCCATCTTTGCTCGTCTCCTTCCTGTCACCGGGCAGTGCCCCGGCATCGACGTAGAGTTGCCGGTAGCGGGAGAGCATCAGCGCCTCGGTATATTCCGCCTCGACGCGGGCTATTCCCGCCTCCCGAGCCTGTTGCCAGGCCTGGTCGTCTTCCAGCAGCTCGGCCATGGCAGCCGCCGTGGCGCCGGGACTGGCGATGGGGACGATGCGCCCCGAGGGTCGCTCTGACCGACCGCTTCCCAGCACCAGTTCACGACAGGCGCCGACGTCGCTGCATACCACCGGCACTCCGGCGGCCATGGCCTCGAGCGCCACCAGGGGCTGGGCCTCGCTGATGGAGGTCAGTACCACCAGGCGGGACTGTGCGAGGATCGTCTCGGTGCGCTGGAAGCCGAGAAAACGCACCCGCGTCTCGAGGCCGAGCTGCTGCACCAGGTCGTGGCACTCGCGCGCATAGTCGGGATCCTCGCTCTCCGGCCCGACGATCCAGCCCTCGGCCTGGGGAACGCGCGACAACAGCTGGTGCATGGCGCGTATGAAGGTCTTGATGTCCTTGATGGGCGTGACTCGGCCGAGCAGCGTCACGACCTGCCGCCCTGTGCTCCCTGTGGTATCGCGCAGGGGGCGAAAGCGCTCGATGCCGATGCCGTTGGGGATCACACGGGTGCGTTCCTCGGCGGCGCCATCGAGCAGCTGACGCTGACGATTGCCTTCGTAGAGGGTGGTGATGCCGCAGGCCGAGGCGTAGGTCATGCGCCCGAGGCTCTGGAAGAAGCGAACCCACATGCGCCGCAGGTAACCGGTATGGGTCTGGAAGCCGTGGGTCAGGGGATCGGTCGGGTCGCGTATCCAGTCGGCCTGTACCAGGTCGATCTGGCGCTCCTTGGTGTAGATGCCGTGCTCGGAGACCAGCAGCGGCCGTCGGGTGATGTGGTGCGCCAGGGCTCCGAGAAAGCCGGCATAGCCGGTGGAGATGGCATGCAGACAGCGTCCCGGCGGCAGCTGCCTGGCAATGTGCGAGAGCAGAAACAGCGGGGTGTGCATGTTGCGCACCGACCAGAAGTAGTCAATGAAGGAAGGATCAGGGTAGTCGCGATGGTAGTGCTCGAGGATCTGCTCCCAGGCGGCCTGGCTGTAAAGGAAGTCGTCCTGACTCAGGCCCCCGGTACGCCCCAGCAGCCGAGCGGCCTGACACAGGGCGGCGTCCGGACTGACCTCGGGAGCGCGCAGGGTCTCATGCAGCTCGCGACTGGCTGCGAAGGCGCGCCTGTTGCCGCGCCGTTGACGCGGCGCGCCGGACCGCAGCATGTCGTCGAACAGATAGTGGCACTCGAGGTGCACCACGTTCTCCGGTCGTGCATAGAGGATCCCTTGGTAGTCGTGTCGTCGTCCGCCCAGAAAGACCAGGGCGAAGCGCAGGTCGGGCAGTCCTCGAATCAGCTGGTCGACCCAGCCGGCGACCCCGCCGCGCACCATGGGGTAGGTACCCTCGAGCAACAGGATGATGTCGGCGGGGCGCGCGCGCCGCCTGAGTGTCGGCCAGCCGTCCGTCATCGCCATGCCTCCGGGCTTTCGCATGCGGCGGTCGTGGCCGTGTTGCCCCGAGAGGCGGCGTCGACATGCCAGAAGCTGGTCACCGGATGCAAGGTGGGATCGCCGGCAGCGGCGGCACTGAGCCGGGCTAGCTGTCGGCGCACTTCCGCGAAACGTCGCTGCTGGAAGGCCAGCTCCGCGCGATGCGGTGCCAGGTCGTCGTCGTTCATCCCCAGGCGCTCGCAATACGCGAAGGCATTCTCGGCACCCGCGACATCGACCAGCGTCGCGCACAGCCTGCCGCGCTGCAGCCAGCGCTGGGCAGTTGTCCGATGCTCCAGCGCTTGGTCGATAAACGCCAGGGCTTGTTCGAGCAGATAACGCAGCGTGCTGCCCTGCGCCAGGCCCAGGTAGGCATACTCCCAGTACAGGGTCGAGATGGCCTCGGCGCGGTGGCCGGCTGGGTCGTCGCCATGTTCGATGGTCCGGGTCAAGGCGAGGAGTCGGCTATCCAGCTCGCGTTCGATGGCATTCAGCATCGAGTATGCGAGCAGGCGGACATCGTCGCTGGCATCCATCAGCCCTTGGCGTAGCAAAGGGACGGCCTGCCGCCGGGGCAGATGTCGACAGGCCAGAATCGCCTGCTGACGCTGCTGGGGATCGCCGGCTCCCGACAGCACGCTGCCCAGACCGTTGCGGAGGGTGGGGTCGTTCGCTGCCGGAAGGGGGACGGCGCGAAATGGGAGGTCGGGTATGGGAAGCGGGCGCCAGGTCTTCGGCCTGGTGCGACGAGCGCTGTGCAGGGCGGGCAGCACCCCCAGCGCGATCCCCACGGCACCGATGCCTGGCAGCAGGATCAGCGAGGCCAGCAGGAAAGCCAGCGTACCGGCCATGGGGTGTGCGATGTCCTTCGGCAGTCCCTTCCACAGGCCGACGGCGAGCAGCAGGCTGGCCATCAGGTGCTGCGGCAGGCTGCGCCACCAGAGCAGCTCGGGAGTGAGCAGCAGGTAGTAGGCGGCGATGCCCTCCAGGGTCAGCCCGGCGAGCAGGCACAGGATGACCACCGGCAGCGGAGAACGCGGTGGCGCGTCAAGCCGCCGCATGGTGGCGCTCCTGAAGGTCGAGGCCGTCTAGCAGTGCCCTGGCCGAGCGGTGGCCGTCGATGAGCCGATGGCTAAGTCGTACGCCTTCCTGGCGAGGGTCTTGTGGCAGCTGGGTCTCCAGACGCTGCCAGAGACGCTCGGCGAAGGCGGTGGCGGCCCGCTCGTCGGCCAGTGGCATCAGGATATGCAAGCAGGTCGTGTGCAGCCTCGTGCCGAACACCCATCCCTGATCCAAGGCGCGCAGCTGGGCAAAGGCTTCGTCGATGATGGTCCGACCATGCGTTTCGTCCAGTGTCGCCGGGAGTTCCAGGGTGACGAGGAGTGAGGACAGGTGGTTGCGTCGGGCCTGGGCGACCCAACGGGCCAGGCTGGCGGATAGATCGGCGGGCGAGGCATGCCCCTGACGCGCTTCAGCCCGTTGAAGCAGGTCGCCGAGCTGGGCGCCGAGCACCGCCAGCAGATGCAGTTGTCCGCGATGGAAGTCGAGAAAGGGCATTTGCGTGACCGCGACCAGGGCATGGATGCGCTCATGCACATCGATCAGTGGCACCACCGCGAGCAGCGAGCCCTGTTCGGGTAGCTGGGGATCGACGGCGTTGCCGGCATAGAGCATCTCGCGTTGCTCGAGGCAGGCGAGGATCATCGGGTCCTGGTGATCGATGCTGACCTCGCCGCCGTAGCAGACCGGTGCTTCCTTGAGGGGACGATGATGTTCGTCGAGGCGAATCAGCGCCGCCTGCTGGATACGGCCGTTGAGCGCCAGGAAGCTGAGTATCTCGCTACCGTGGTGCTGGAGCGGTGCTCCGTGCTCGGCCAGATGCTGAAAGCGCTGGGCGAGCCGATGCAGCGCATCGCGCAGCGTGAACGGATTGGCGGCCAGTCGCTCGGCCAGCTGATCGTGAGAGACGCGTAGCAGATGATAGTGTCGGACGAACTCGTCGAGCCGAGTGGCCTGATCGTGGTTGATGTTGGCCAACTGGCGCAGCCGACGTTGCCAGGTGTCGGCCATTTCGCCCGACAGCATTCCCACCAGCACCACCGCCACGGCATTGGGTAGTGCCTGCGCCTGGTCCGGCACCAGCGCCCCGGTTCGCCACCAGGTCTCGGCGCCGATCAGGGCGACGCTGATCAGGGCGCTGCCGAAGCCGAAGGCAAACCCGTAGCGAATGCCGATCAACAGCGGTCCCGCCACCAGCAGCCAGGCCGTTCCGCTCTCCAGCAGCAGTGGATCCTCGGGATGCAGGATGAAGCCGAGCGCGGGTATCGCCAGGCTGATGACCAGGGTCTCCAGTATCCGTAGCCAGCGTGGTGGCGGCTCGACCGGGATGTGCTCGAAACGCGTCGCCATATTGACCTCAGCGCTCTAGGGGAAGTTCGTCGACCAGATCGGCCATCAGTTCCTGGCCGACGCCGCTGGTGGTGCTGAATCCCCAGCCGCTGCGTGCGCCACTGGCGCTCCATAGCGTTTCGCCGCTGTTGACGTCGACCACCCGCAGGCTCAGGCCCACGGCGGGCTCGCCATCCAGGCCGGTCTTGTACTGCCATTCGTCCACGGAGCCCGTGACGCCGTAGCGGATACCTTGTTGCTGGGCCCAGTTCAGGGCCTCCTGCAGGTCATGGCCGCCGGTGAGGTCGAGCAGCCCGGAGGGAGGCTGGTGGGGGGCCTGGGTCAGCGACGTGACGCCATGCTGGTGTAGCAGGGTGGTCAGGCCGGATTCGGCGCGTCGTCCGGCCAACGGCGTTTCGGAGTGGTTGGCGATCGGCAGCAGCGCCCAGCGTGCATCGGGATCCAGGGGGGCCGAGCGGTGCACGTCGGTCACGGCGCAGCCGCCGAGCGCGAAGAGACCGATGAGCGTCGCCATGGCCAGTGAGGAAGCGAATGAACGGGACATGGGCATCACTCCTTGCTAGTGGCGGGCGGCCTTTTGGCGGCCCAGGAAGTACTGATAGGTCAGGGCAATGGCGAAACGCGTGTCGTCGCTGTTGCTTGCCCCCTGTTCGGTGCCCTGATCGAGAGTGAGCCGCAGCCCCAGCTCGTCATTGCCCAGCAGCCGGGAGCCGACAGCGAAGGTGGTGTTGATGGCGAACTCGTCGTTCGGCATGTGGTAGCCGGCATCCAGGTCGAAACGCAGCCTGGGAGAGGCCACCCGGGGGTAGGCGTGGCCCGGCTCGCCTCGCGCAATGCCTATCCCGACGCCCACGAAGGTGTTGCTGTCGTCGAGCAGCTGGTCCGGTGTGCTGCCGGCGGGCAGGCGGGCGGCGGTGTCCTCGGGCAATTGGTCCACCGGATCGTGGCGCTCGTGACTGGCCATCAGGCGTAGCTCCAGCCGCCGGCTGGCGCCCGCCACCAGGGCGTGGCTCCAATCCGCCTCCAGGCGCATGCCGTCGCCCAGTCGTTCATGCTCCTCGCGGCTGCGGAAGATCAGGTGACTGGCATCGAACGACAGGACGTCACGGGCCGTGGGCTGCCATTCGAGATTGGCGCCGACTCGGTCTTCGACCCCCAGTACTCGCATCAGGTCGCCGATCTCGGAGGTCTGGCCCAGCGCGCCGTAGACGCCGCCCGCCAGGCGCGACGTCGCCTGCCAACGCTGGTCGAGCCGGAGCTGGACCCGGGTGTCGTCGTCGCTCTCGACGCCGCCCAGCTGTAGCCGGGTATCGCTGCGTGCGCCGTTCCAGCCGAGGGTCAGCCCTGCGACGCTCTCTTGTTCCAGGCCGTCCGCATCGAGATCGAGATGCCCGGTATCCAGCCGTCGCTTCGCCAGATCGAGCCTGCCCCACCAGCGTTCGCCGGCTCGCTCGTAGCTCAGCTGGCCGCCGTCGATGCTCAGGTCGCCGAGTTCCTCATGGGAGGCACGAGTGACGAGGCGATGGGGCAGCTCGTTGGCCAGCGCCACGGCGTCGGCTCGCTGGTCATGGCCGGCGGCGGTCAGGTCGGTGGCCAGCGCCAATGCTTCCTGGCGGCGGTCGAGCCGCTGGAGGGCCGCGAACCGGTCGGCCGCTGACAGGGCGGCCGTGTCATCGTCGAGCAATCGCTTCAGGGTGGCGCGATCATTCTTCTCCAGCGCGACCGACAGGCGCTGCCAGTCGGGGCTGCGATGGCCCAGGTCGCGGGTCCGCAGCAGCAGGTAGCGGGCGTGCAGCGGTCGGTTCAGGGCCAGGTTGGCGTCGAACAGCCAATCGCTGTCTTCCACCGTCGGTGGCGTGTCGTCGAACGCCTGCAGCAGCAGGGTGTGGTACCAGCCCCGGCCGCTGTCGGGGCCGGCCAGTGTCGTCAGTGTGCCCAGTGCCCGGACCCGATCTTCCCGGCTGTCACGGCCCGGCTGCGTCGAGGCGTTCGGGTTGGCCGCGAGTTGGGGCAGCAGGTCGGCCAGCGCCTGATGACGCAGCCGGAAGGCGGCTGCCGCGTGACCGGTCAATGCCAGGGTGTCGGCATGATCGAGCTGGAGCCAGGTATCCCGCGGCGCAGCCTGGGCTGCCGAGCGATACCATCTCAATGCCCGGTCGAGCTCCCCCAGCTGGCGATGGCCATTGGCCATGGCGGCCATCAGGTCGGTATGACCGCGGGCGGCGGCGGCCCATTCGCCGAGGCGTTGGCGAAGCATCTCGTGCTCCCCGTCGGCGGCCAGTGCATAGAGCATCCCGGCGCGGAGGTAGGGCTCGCCGGGGGCCAGGGCGAGGGCTTCCCGGTACGCCGAGACGGCACCGGGAGCATCCCGTTCCCGCAGCCGTTGAGCGCCCAGGGCCCCCCAGTAGTGGGGCGAGTCGGCCAGGGGGGCTGGATCCTGCTCGACCATCGCTAAAAGCGCTCGCGTGAGGTCGGGGCGAGACTCACGCTGGGCAAGGTCAAGCATCTCCATGATCGCGTCGGTGTCGCGCTCGGCTTCCCAGCGTTCGCGAGTCACCCGCATGGCCAGCGACAGGTCGCCGCCGTCGCCCGCGGTGCGGATGAGGCGCGTCGCCTCATCGTTCTCCAGGCTATGGCGGGCGAACAGGGCCTGATAGGCCTGCCGGCTGCTCCTCGCATCGCCGACTTGCCAGGCCAGCTCGGCGCGCTGGCGCCAGTATTCGTCGGCCATGGCCGAGGTGCTGTCGGGGTCGATGCGGCCGAGGACGGTCAGGGCCTCGTCGAGTCGCCACTGCTGGGTCAGAAGGCGACTCCGCTCGCGGGTCGCCTCGACCTCCAGCCCGGAATGCCCCGCTAGCCTGGCCCAGGCATCTTGTGCGTCCTCGAGACGGCCGACCTGTTCCAGCCAGGTGGCCAGGCGAATGCGCAGTTCCCGATCGCCGTCGCCGGCGGCTTCCCAGCGGCGAATCTGGGCGATGGCGGCGTCCGGCTCGCCCAAGGCATCGAGCAGGTCGACCAGCAGATGGCGTTCATCAGGCGTCAGTTCGCCGCGCTCGTTGAGGCGCCGCAGGGCGGCCAGGGCGGTGGTGCGATAGCGCAGACTCAGCGCGAGGGTCACGACCTCGCGATCATGCTCGGCCCGTTCGCTGGCCCGGGCCAGTCGCTCCAGAGTGTCCAGCGCCTGCCGGTGTTGGTCGGCCCACTGCTGGGTGTGGGCGAGGCGCTCGAGGTGGTCGAGCTGATTCGGTTCCAGGCGCTGCAGCCGCTCCAGGCCCTGGATGGCCGACTCCAGACGGTCGAGACCCAGGGCGATCGAGACGTGGCGCTCGAGGGCATCCACGTCATCGGGATGGAGGTCGAGATAGTGCTGTGACCATTCGAATGCCTGTTCCGGTTCGTCATGAGCCAGTGCCAGGCGAATCCCGAGCGTCAGCAACGTTTCATCATCGGGATAGTGGCTCAGATATTCCCGTGCATACGCCACGCCGATGTCGCTCTGGCTCTGTTCGGCGGCAGACAAGGCGGCCAGGGCGGCTTCCCGGCGTGGCGGGTCCTCGGAGCCGAGGGAATCCTGCTGGGCATGGGCCGCGGGGATCACCCACCCCAGCCAGCCGAGATCGTGAGGGGCATCCCCGGCGATCTGCCAGGCCCGGTGCCAGGCCCTGGCCGAGCGCTCCGGTGCGCCGGCCTTGAGCCACCAGTAGCCGGCCTGGGTCAACCAGTGGTAGCCCTTCGGTGAGTCACGCTCGGCCAGCTGCTCGTAGCATTGGGCCGCGCGGGCGGGATGGCCGATTGCCAGCCAGTGATGGGCGATCTTGGCCAGGTGCGGTGGTGGAAGATCATCGCGCGACTCGAGCGTAGCGAGTTGCCGGGTCAGCCGCTCGAGGTGGCGAGCCCGCTCGGGAGCCTCTGCGGGCAGGGCCGCATAGGCCTGCCAGTTCAGCTCCAGCAGCAGCCACTGGATGTCGATGTCGTGGTTGCCGCCCAGTGGCGCCAAGGTCTCGCGTGCGGCGGCGAGCTCACCGATCTCCATGAGCTGGCGGGTCAAGGCAAGGCGCAGTCCGACGTTGTCGGGGCTGACCCTGAGCAGGGCCTGATGGTAGAGGATCGCCATGCGTTCGTAGGCGGTCTCCGGTGAGGCGCCGAGCTGCAGGAAGTGGCGGGCCGGGAAGAGGCCGATCAGGATAAGCGCCAGCAGGATGCCCAGCCCCCGCAAGGTCAAGGGCCGGATCAGGTGACCGTCGCGCATTGGATGCCGATGTCGGGAACGAAGGGGATCAGTCGTCACAGGACACCTCGATGCGATCGGAGTGGCTCCCCGCGTAGCTCAGGATCACCTGATCGCCTTGCTGCTGCTGTCTGGCACCGGGGGCGTCGATATCGCAGCCCTCCATGCCGGCCAGCGCGATGTGCAAGGAGACCTGTTCGGCGGCAAGGCGCAGCGAGAGGCGTTTGGCGTCGTGTCGCTCCCAGCGGGAAATACGTCCGTTGGCCAGCCTCAGGTGGGGGGTCTCGGGAGGCTGTGGTGACAGCTGAAGAAGGGAATCACCGGCGCCGCTCAAGGCGACATAGCGCCCGGTGTCGGTGTCCCTGACGCCGGCCACGCCCCGGGAGGCTGCCAGATCCGGCCAGCCCAGGGCAGGGGGCAGGCGCAGGGTGCGAAGCTGAGTGGCGGCGCGGATCTGCCAACCACCGTCGAGCCTGCGGGCGATACCCAGGTCGTACCACTGGCTGGCAACATCGCTCCACGTGCTGGTATAGACCGGGAGCGTCTCCTGGGTGCTGACGTAGTCGTAGACTTGCTGCAGCGCCTTCAGTGCGGCAGGGCTCGCCGCCGAATAGAAGTGGTAGTAGATGTCGATCGGCTTGAGCCGGCGGGGACGATCGGTCAGCCGGTAGGTTTCGATGACACGGCGATAGCCCCACAGTGGTCCGCGCATGTGGTTGGTGTAGATGTTCTCGTTGGTCTGAGGGGCGTATACCTGCAGGTAGTCGCCCTGGGGACGCAGCATGGGCGACACCCGGGTCAAGGTGGGAAAGCTGTCGGTGATGTGGGTGTTGCCGCCGTTCATGTTTCGCAGGCCGATCCGTTCGGCGTGCGCAAGGGCCTCTTCCGGAGGCAAGGCGTTGCCGCTCCACAGCACCACGGACACCGACTTGTCGGGCGGCGCTAGGTGGTCATTGATGTATGCCGTGGCGCCGGCGATCTCGCGCTCCAGAGAGAACGCGTAGCCTGGTATCGGCAGGTTGTAGTTGAAGCCGGCCTGGGTCTCGCCCTGTCCGGCGAGATCGCCTTCGTCGAGCTTTTCCCACTGGAAGGGGTGACTGAAGGTGTGATTGGCAATCTCGACCCAGGGCAACTCGAAGATGCGTCGGGCGAGTGGTTCCAGCTGTGAGCGGAGATGTGGATGCAGGCTATGCGGTCCGAATTCTCCCTCGATCACCGAAACGGTGGTCGGCACACGGTAGCGTTGCAGGACCTCCGTCAACATGAGTTCGCCGGTGAAATGCGAGCCGGGAAAATCGGCTCGACTGACAAAGGCGTCGCCGTCGATCTGTGTCATCCAGTAGCGGGCGCCATTCTCTGTGGTGGGGTCCGGTACGGGGATCTCGGGGAGGGCCAGTGCGGTCTCGAGGAACGCAAAGGGGTCGAGAATCCAGCGCTGCTGCGCCTCACCGGCCTGCTGAAGGATCCATGGCCAGGTGGCGATCCCGCCCCAGGGGCCGCTCAGTACCGGGGACAGGGAACGGCCCCCCGGGGCCTCCAGGGTCAGGTGGCGGATGATGTCGGCACGTGTTGTCTGATAGCCGTGCTGATAAGGCGCGGGGTGTGAAGGCATGCCTTCGAATCCCAGCATGTCGTCGTGGTCCGCGATGCGCAGCTGGCGCTGCTCGGAGCCCTCGATGAGTCCCATGTGGTTGCCCAAGGCGCCATTCAATGGAATCCCGGGGTCACCCAGGATGACGACGCGAAGACCATTGCGCATCTGTTCGAGCAGCCAGTCGGCGTAGCGTTGTCCATGGGGGATCGGACCATCGAACCAGCTGACAATGCCGGCGTAGCGGCCATTCAGGACGTCGTCGGGCAATGCGGCGTTGACGTCATGATACTCCGCCGCATAGCCCATATATTCCAGCGGCATGGCCAGGTAACGGTGGGCATTGGTGTTGGCCAGCTCACCCGCCTCGGTAGATGCCTTGTCATACAACATCAATATGCGACGAGGCACCGGCTCTATGAGCCCAACGCCCACCTGATTAAGCTGTGCCACGCTGACCCAAGGGATGAACCCCTCGGCAGCTATCCGCTCGGCGGTCCGGCGCGCCAGCTCACGATCAGCGGCCGGCACGTAATCGATGGCGATGGTGGGCAGGCCGTATTCGTCCCTCGCACGACTCAGCTGATCATGCAGCCACTGACTGTCCGTGTCTGGCACCGAACCGTAGATGCCGGTCGCTGGGTTCCAGCGTCGATAAAGGGACTCGGCTGCGATACCGACGATATCGCCATGGATGCGATCGAGTACCTCGAAACCGCGGTTGACCAGCAGCTTCATGTCGGGGAAGCGTTGACGTATCTCGCCGATCAGCTCGACCAACGCCTGCTGCTGACGCCAAGCGGCCCTGCCCTCTGGGGCAAACAGCCGATAGCTGTCGAGGGTGTCGAGGAAGAGTCCTCGGTAGCCGTCGTTCCACAATGGCTGGATGCGTTCCTCCAACAGGTAGCGTTGCCACTCGTCGCTGGTGAGGTCGGCCACCCTGCTGTTCCAGTGAGGGTTGTCTTCGAGGAGGACCGAGTCCGGAAGATGCGAGGGCTGGGGACGCCAGGCATCGAGTTCGCCGACACTCACGTAAGCAAAGGCCTGCGTACCATGGCGCTCCAGCCGTTCCCGCTGCTTGGGTGCGAGATTGGCAGCTTCTATCGCCACCCAGTCGAACTGATCCAGTAACTCCAGTGGGGCGTCATTTCCATAGTAGAAGGCTACGCTGGGCGAAGAAGCGCCGTCCGGGATGACCGCACGAGCGGTGACAGGGGGCACTGCCAGCGCTATCGCGATGAAGAGTAGCCCAACGATGTTGCGCATCTTGTCTACCTCGCACGCGGTGCCGTGCTTCTCTCAACCATGGGACGTCGTCGTGATGGCATCGGCTGGCTGCTGCTGAATCGTGCTGGACACCAGGGCGTCGAGTCCGTCTTCCAGCGACCACTCCGCCTGTATGCCGAGCCACTGCTCGAGGCGCTGGGTATGCCCGCACGAATCGCGAATATCGTCTTGCCTGGCCGGCGAAAACTGAAGGGTGGGAGGGTGATGGGTCAGCGAGCCGAGAGTATCCAGCAAGCCCAACAGATTGGTGCGCTGCCCTGTGGCCACGTTACAGACGCCCTGGTGTCCTGTTTCCAGGGCCGACACGTTGGCTCGCGCGACATCCCGAACGTAGATGAAATCGCGAGTCTGTAGGCCATCGCCGAAGATCCGAGGGGACTGTCCGAGCAGGAGAGTGTCGAGGAAGCGTGCAATGACACCAGCATAGGGCGATTGCGGGTCCTGACGAGGGCCGTAGACATTGAAGTAGCGCAGCCCCAGGCTCGACAGACCCTGGGAGGTTTGCAGCAGCTCTGCGTAACGTTCATCCGCCCACTTTTCCAGCCCGTAGGGCGAGATCGGAGATGGAGTGAATGTCTCGCGTATTGGCAAATATCTGGGGATGCCGTAAACGGCCGCAGATGAGGCATAGACGATGCGCTCGACGCCAGCCGACGTTGCGGCGTGAAACACATTGAGCGTACCGAGGATATTGTGACTGGCCGAGGCGGCCGGGTCTTCAACGGAGCGTACGACCGACACTTGAGCCGCCAGGTGGAGACAGAGGCTGATGTCACGCATGGCCTGTGCCACGCTCGAGGCATCGCGAATGTCGCCTTTGACGAACTCCAGACGCCTGTTCTGCAGAGGCAGGTTGGAGAGGTTGCCGCTGGAAAGATTGTCCAGCACACGCACTTTATAGCCTTTTGCCAGCAGTAACTCGACGCTATGGGAGCCGATGAAACCGGCACCGCCGGTGACCAGCACCCGATGGGCGAACTGCGTCATGTTCCCTTCCCCCGTGTTGTTATAGCGGACGGCTTCTTCTGGCCGCTGTCATCTCCGTAACTGGAAGGTTGCTCAGTTACAGAAATTAACCTATGGGGTGCAGGATAAGAGGGCGGGCATACCGCTACCGCCTGTAATGGCTAATTATGCTGTGGTGGTTTTTCTCGTGGGGGAGTATGAGAGATGGGGCAGGGCCGAGCGATATCCGGCCCTGTGCAAGTGGAAGTCAGGCCGACGTCAGACGCTCGACGCCCTGGTCGGTGCCCAGCAGCAGCACGTCGGCGCCGCGGGCGGCGAACAGGCCGTTGGTGACCACCCCGACGATGGCGTTGAGCTGCGCTTCCATGGCCACGGGATCATCGATCATGAACTCATAGCAGTCGAGGATCTGGTTGCCGTTGTCGGTGACCACGCCCTCGCGGTAGACCGGGTCGGCGCCCAGCTTGACCAGCTCCCGGGCCACGTAGGAGCGGGCCATGGGAATCACCTCCACCGGCAGCGGGAAGTCACCCAGGCACTTCACCTTCTTGGAGCCGTCGGCGATGCACACGAAGCGCTGGGCGCAGGCGGCGACGATCTTCTCTCGGGTCAGGGCCGCACCGCCGCCCTTGATCATCTGGAGGTGAGCGTTCACTTCGTCGGCGCCGTCGACATAGACGGGCACGGTGCCGACCTCGTTGAGCTCGAAGACGTCGATGCCGTGGCCGCGCAGGCGCTCGGCGCTGGCTTCCGAGCTGGCCACGGCGCCGCGAAAGTCGCCGCTCAGCGCGGCCAGCTGGTCGATGAAGCGGTTGGCGGTGGAGCCGGTGCCGACGCCGATCACCACGTCGCGCCCGAGCAGCGGGCGGATCTCGTCGATGGCGGCAGCGGCCACGGCGTCCTTGAGTTCGTCCTGGGTCATGGAGGGCTCGTCTGGCTGGAGGGTGGAAATGCCGCGCCATTATAGGCCATGGCGCCTCGCCGTGCTGGACGCCGTGCCGGCGCGAATGCTACCAATAGAGGTTCCCTCCGCGCCGCGTCACGCGGCCCCTCGCGCTACTATCGGAATGTCAGGATGCTCGAAGATACCGTCAAGAAGATTCTCCAGGCCCGGGTCTATGAGGCCGCCCGGGAAACGCCGATCTCGTCGGCCCCCTTCCTGTCCCGCCGGTTCGACAACCAGATTCTGATCAAGCGCGAAGACCTCCAGCCGGTCTACTCCTTCAAGATTCGCGGCGCCTACAACAAGATGGCGCAGCTCAGCGACGAGCAGAAGGCCAAGGGCGTGATCGCTGCCTCGGCGGGCAACCATGCCCAGGGGCTGGCCATGGCCGCGAAGCAGATGGGGGTCAAGGCGGTGATCGTGATGCCGCGCATCACCCCGGAGATCAAGGTCGCCGCGGTGCGCGCCCGGGGCGCCCGGGTGGTGCTCAAGGGCGATGCCTTCGGTGAGGCCGCGGCCCACGCCCAGGAGCTGATCGAGGAGCACGGCTACACCTACATCCCGCCGTTCGACGATATCGACGTGATCGCCGGCCAGGGCACCGTGGCGGTGGAGATCCTGCGCCAGAACCCCGGTCGCCTGGACGCCATCTTCGTGCCGGTGGGCGGCGGTGGCCTGATCGCCGGCGTGGCCGCCTACGTGAAGTACCTGCGCCCGGAGATCAAGGTGATCGGCGTGGAGTCCGAGGACAGCGCCAGCCTCAAGGCGGCCCTGGACAGCGGCGAGCGCGTGGTGCTGGACCAGGTCGGCGTGTTCGCCGAGGGCGTGGCCGTGGCCCAGGTCGGCGAGGCACCCTTCGCGGTGATGCGCGACCTGGTGGATGACGTCATCACCGTCAACACCGACGAGATGTGCGCCGCGGTGAAGGACATCTTCGAGGACACCCGCGCGGTCTCCGAGACCTCCGGCGCCCTGTCGCTGGCCGGCCTCAAGAAGTACATCCAGCAGACCGGCGCCAGCGGCGAGACCCTGGTGTGCATCAATTCCGGCGCCAACACCAACTTCGACCGCCTGCAGCACATCGCCGAGCGCACCGAGCTGGGTGAGCAGCGCGAGGCGATCCTGGCGGTGACCATCCCCGAGCGCCCGGGCAGCTTCAAGAAGTTCTGCCGGACCATCGGCAAGCGCATGGTCACCGAGTTCAGCTATCGCTATGCCGATCCCGAGCAGGCGCACATCTTCGTCGGGGTGCAGGTCAAGCCGGGCGGCGAGGACCGTCAGGCGGTGATCGACAAGCTGCGCGAGGCCGACTATCCGGTGGAGGACCTCACCGACAACGAGCTGGCCAAGCTGCACCTCCGCCACCTGGGCGGCGGCCGTCCCCAGGAACGCTTCGACGAGGAGGTCTATCGCTTCGAGTTCCCGGAGCGTCCCGGCGCGCTGATGAACTTCCTCACCCATCTGCCCCACGACTGGAACATCTCGCTGTTCCACTATCGCAACCACGGCGCCGCCTACGGCCGGGTGCTGGTCGGCATGCAGCTGCCGGAAGACGATCGTGGCCACGTCGAGGAGCACTTCGACGAGATCGGCTATCGCTACTGGAAGGAATCGGACAATCCCGCCTATCGGCTGTTCATGGCCTGAGGATGGCGGGGCGGGTGAGTGAACGTTTGCTCGCTCGCCATATCAGGCCATGACCGTGTTGCTTTTCTTCATCCTCCGGGCATGACGGTTGTCATGCCCGGAGCCTTCCTCTAGGCTATGGCCTCGTTCGAGAATGCCCGGCCGCCGGTTCCAGCGCCTGGCCGCTCTGCCTCTTCACTCGCCCGCAAGCGGCGAAGAAACAGTGTTTACGGGGTCAAATGGGCATTTCGCGGCGTCTTCGACGCCGTATAGTCGAGACAGTCACATTGTTATCCGCGCCCCGGAGCCGCCCGGGCGCGCCGTTGCCATAGCGATCGAGGGAGTCGACGATGAAGCGCAAGCCCGACCTGGTCATGATCCTGGTGCTGATCTTCGGTATCGGTGTCGTGGCGACCGGCTACGCCCAGGCGCTGGTCGGCCAGTAGGCGCCAGCGCTCAGGACGATTCCCGAAAAAAAGCGGCCGATGCTCAAGCATCGGCCGCTTTTTTCATGTCGGAACGATCCGCGAGGCGCTCAGGGGCGCACCACGCGCCGGTCGCTGACGATGGCGTCCAGCGGCACGTCCCAGGGCGCTACCGGCAGGCGGTCGACGCGCTGGCAGTCGTGGGCCAGGCCGATCAGGCGCGGACGCGGCCCGCGGCCGCGGGTGAAGGCCAGGGTACGGTCGTAGAAGCCGCCGCCCATGCCGATACGCTGGCCGTCGTCGTCGAAGCCCACCAGCGGCATCAGGATCAGGTCCAGGGCCCAGGCCGGCGTGCGGCGGGCGCGATGGGCGCCGTGGCGGGTGCAGGGCTCCGGGATACCGAAGCGATTGGTCACCATCGGCGTGCCGGCGTGGTAGTGCACGAACCACAGGGCGTTGTGGGAAAGCGGACGCAGCACGGGCAGATAGACGCGGGCACCGCGGCCGTTCAGCCAGGGCATCAGTCGGGTCGGATCGATCTCGCCGTCGTTGGGCAGGTAGAGGGCCACGCGCCGGGCGCGCTGGACTTCGGGGAGATGCCGCAGGCGATGGCACAGTCGCCGGGCGGCCTGATATTGCTCTTGCGCGCTCAGATGGCGTCGGCGACGGCGAAGGTCACGACGCAGGGCGCGTCGTTCGTCGTCTCTCACGGCGTGAGCGGCGGTGTCTTGCAGATCGGTCATGCGGAAAGGAGTTCCCCAGAGTGCCGCTGTCATTCTGGCCCTTGAACCCTGTGGTTCAAGGTGGGTGGCCGCAGCCGGACCGTCAGGCTTTCCGTCGCACGGACATGCACACGGGTCCGGACTAGCTGTTGGCCCCCTGGGTACTGCGCATAGGCTCGAGGGACTTAACGACTGGCGAACACCCCAGGGAACGCCTCTATCCTAGCAGAGCGAGGCCTACGTCCAAAGCGAAGAATCCTCAGCGAGGGGATGATGCCGATGGTAATGGACCAGAGCATCGGGGGCAGGACGTAGAGGGGGTTTTTGGCCAAGGATGGCCAAAGTAGCGCCCAAGGATGGGTTCATAGCGCCCCTCGTAGGCCTGTCCCACGATCCTCTAGCGCGAGGGTGCGTCGGCCAGCGCCTTCTCCAGGCGCGCGCTGAGCTCGCCGAGGCTCTTCTCGCCGGCGCGGCGCTCCTCGAGGGTCTCGAGCAGCTCGTGGGTGATGTTCAGGGCCGCCATGATGGCGATCTTCTCCCGGTCGACCACCTTGCCTTGGGCGTGGATGCCCTGCATGGCACGATCCAGGTAGCGGGCGGTACGCTCCAGCTTGTCGCGCTCTTCCGGCGGACAGGCGATGACGTACTGGCGCTCCAGCAGGGTGATCTCGGTGGTGGGCCGCGAGGCGTCGGTCATGGGGGGCTCCGGCGGGCCCGGACGAGCGCGCGGGATGCGGCGCCAAGGGGGCCCGATGCGTTAACATCGTGGGGTATACGTACGTCAAGTCACTATAAGAGAGCCGTTTGCGGCCGGTCAACGCGCCGCGCGGCCCTCGCACCGGATGGTCCCATGTCTCTGATCAACGAACGCCAGGATTTCTCCGACATCGCCGACACCTTCCTGTTGCACGGCAGCATGCAGTCGCCGGCCTTCCTCGACGGTCGCCTGTGCGCCTCGCTGGCGCTGCACGACCTCAGCGCCGAAGGCTGGCTGGAAGTCGTGTGCCAGAACCTGGGCGTCGAGCAGCCTCGCGACGAGCCGTCCGCCGAGCGCCTGCTGGGATGGCGTCGCCAGACCGTCGAGGCGCTCTCGGCCAGCGAGATGAACTACGAGCCGCTGCTGCCCGATGAGCTGTTCTCCCTGGCCGAGCGCGCCGAAGGCCTCAAGGACTGGACCCTGGGCTTCCTCGAGGTGATCGAGGATGCCGGCGCCGCGCCGCGCAAGCAGTGGTCCGAGGCCCTGCGCGAGGCGGTCGACGACCTCAAGGGCCTGACCAGCATCGAGACCGACCTCGATGACGACCCGGAGAACGAGAACGACCTCTTCGCCCTCACCGAGCACGCCCGCATGGCCGCCATGATGCTCTACACCGAGCAGCATCCCGGTCAGCCGCAGGTCGAGAAGGTCGACGACCCCGAGGCCTACACCAAGCACTGAGGCGGTCCGGGCCGCCGGCCCGGACCGCGAGATGTCCGGCCCCGCCGCTCGGCGGGGCTCCCGCCTGCCCGAGGAACTGCCATGCCGCCCGAGATCCTGCCTCGCCCCGCCGCCATCGGCGCAGCCGAATTCCGCGAGCGCCGCCGCCGCCTGATGGCCACGCTGCCCGACGATGCCGCCGTGCTGCTGCCCGGCGCCGCGCTGGTCACCCGCTCCGGGGACAGCGAACATGCCTTTCGCCAGAACAGCGACTTTCACTATCTCACCGGCTTCCCCGAGCCCGACGCCCTGCTGCTGCTGCTCCCCGGCCGTGACGATGGCGAGAGCGTGCTGTTCTGCCAGGATCGCGACCCGGAGATGGAAGCCTGGACCGGGCGCCGGCTGGGGGCGGAAGGCGCCGAGCGCGTGCATGGCCTCGACCAGGCCTTCGGCAACGCCGAGCGCGACGAAGTCCTCGCCGAGCTGCTCGACGGCCGCACCGCCCTCTACCTGCCGCTGGACGACAGCGAGGCGCTGCACCTGGCCGAGTCGATCCGCGCCGAGCTGCAGGCCGGGGCCCGTCGCGGCGCGCGGCCACCGCTGGCCTTTGCCGACGTGTCCGTGCGCCTGCACGAGCAGCGGCTGGTCAAGAGCCCGTCGGAGCTGGCGCTGATGAGCCATGCCGGCGCGGTCAGCGCGAAGGCCCACTGCCGGGCGATGCGCGCCTGTGCCCCCGGGCTGACCGAGTACCAGCTGCAGGCCGAGCTCGAGCATGAGTTCCGGTGGCAGGGCGGCAGCGGCCCGGCCTACGCCAGCATCGTCGCTGGCGGCGGCAATGCCCGTGTGCTGCACTACATCGAGAACGCCGATGTGCTGCATGACGGTGCCCTGGTGCTGATCGACGCTGGCGCCGAGATCGATCTCTATGCCGGTGACATCACCCGTACCTTCCCGGTCGGGGGCCGCTTCGGCGAGGCGCAGCGCGCCCTCTACGAGGTGGTGCTCGGCGCCCAGCAGCGCGCCATCGAGGCCGTGCGCCCCGGCACCACCCTGGTCGCCATCCATCGCGGTGTGGTGCGCGATCTCACCGCCGGGCTGATCGAACTCGGCCTGCTAGAGGGTGAGCTGCAGGACTGCATCGAGAATGAGGCCTGGCGGCGCTTCTATCTCCACGCCACCTCCCACTGGCTGGGCCTCGACGTCCACGATGTCGGCCAGTACCGCCAGGACGGCGAACCACGCCCGCTGGTGCCGGGCATGGTGCTGACCATCGAGCCCGGGCTCTACGTGCCCGAGGACGACGACATCCCCGCCGCCTATCGCGGCATCGGCATTCGCATCGAGGACGACGTGGCGGTGACCGAGTCGGGTCACGAGGTACTGACCGCCGACGTGCCCAAGCGGGTGGCCGATATCGAGGCGCTGATGGTCAAGGAATAACCGTTAGCAAGTTCGATAATTTATGTGTTACGTAACGTACATTATGGAATATTGGCCGTGAATCGGCATTCCAGCGCCGCCCCAGCAGGGCGGCATAAGGAGCGCCGGCTGACAGGGCCGTCAGGATGAAGGTCGTGAGGATGAGGACCGTGATGACAGCCGTAATGCAAGAGAGGAGCCGGCCATGAGCGATCTGGGCGGGGGCGAGGCCCCGCGGCACGTGGACATCGCCATCGTCGGCGGAGGACTGGTGGGCGCCAGCCTGGGCTGCGCCCTGGCACCGCTGATCGAGCGGCTGGGGTTGACGGTGGCGGTGATCGAGGCCGCGCCCATGACGGCGAAGCTCGACGCCCCCTGGCAGCCGAGCTTCGATGCCCGGGCCAGCGCCATCGCCCAGGGCTCGGTGGCACACTTCCGCACCTTGGGGCTGTGGGACGGCCTGGCCGAGCAGGCCTCGCCGATCCGCCGCATCCACGTCAGCGAGCAGGGCCGCCTGGGCGCGACCCGGCTGAATGCCGAGGAGCTCGGCGGCGAGGCCCTGGGCCAGGTGATTCCCAATGCCTGGCTGGGACGCGTGCTGCACCGCCGCCTGGCCGAGCTGCCGCTGGACTGGCACTGCCCGGCCCGGGTCGAGGAGATCCGGCCCGTGGCCGGCGGCCACCGGCTGACGCTCTCCGACGGTGCCTGCCTCGAGGCCGGTCTGACGGTGCTGGCCGACGGCGGGCGCTCGGGGCTCAAGGAGCGCCTCGGCATCGAGAGCCGCGAGCGGCCCTACGATCAGGTCGCGCTGATCGCCGGCGTCGAGGTCGACCGGCCCCACGACGGCTGGGCCTATGAGCGCTTCACCGGCGACGGCCCGATCGCCCTGCTGCCGCTCAAGGGCCAGGCCATGGAGCTGGTCTGGACCCATGAGGCGGGGCAGGAGACCGACCGCCTGGCGCTCTCCGACGGCGACTTCCTGGCCCAGCTGCAGCGCGCCTTCGGCGACCGCGCCGGGCGCTTCCGCCGGGTCGGCAAGCGCCACGCCTATCCGCTGTCGCTGGTCACGGCCCGGGAGACCACCCGGCCGGGGCTGGCGGTGATGGGCAACGCGGCACACGCGCTGCATCCGGTGGCCGGTCAGGGCTTCAACCTGGCGCTGCGCGGGGTGATGGACCTGGTGGCCGCCATCGAGGCCGGCGCCGCGCGCGGCGAACCCGCCGGCAGCGCCGCCACCCTGGGCGACTTCGAGACCCGCCGCAGTGGCGACCGCCACGACGTGATCCGCTTCAGCGACGGCCTGATCCGGCTGTTCGGGCTCGACAGCCCCCTGCTCTCCCACGCCCGGGCCGCCGGCCTGGTGGGGCTCAACCTGTTGGGGCCGCTGCGTCGGACCCTGGCCCGCCGCGCCATGGGGGTGGAGCGATGACCGAGGCGCCCGTGAAGGAGGACGACAGCGTGAAGGACGAGGCGAGCGGCATGAACCAAGACGCGACGCCGGCCGGCGAGGCGATCATCGTCGGTGGCGGCATGGTCGGCGCGACCCTGGCCTGCCTGCTGGGCGAGGCCGGCGTGGCGGTGACGCTGGTGGACGCGCGCCCGGCGCCGCTGGACGCCGAGGCCGTGGGCCGCGGCCGCCCGGAGCGGCGGGTCAGTGCCCTGACACCGGTCTCCCAGCGCCTGCTCGAGGGGCTGGGCGCCTGGGCGTGGATGCAGGGCCGGCGCGTGACGCCCTATCGCGGCATGCGGGTGTGGGACGCCGAGGGCACCGGCGAGGTGGCATTCTCCGCCGAGGAGGCCGGCCTGCCGGTGCTCGGCCATATCGTCGAGAACGACGTGGTGGTGGCGGCGCTGGAATCGCGGCTGGCCGGCCTGCCGACGGTGACGCGGCGCTTCGGGGCCAGGGTCACGGGCCTCGAGGACGGGCCGGCGGGGCGTGAGCTGGTACTGGAGGGCGGCGAACGCCTGAGCGCCCCGCTGGTGGTGGCCGCCGACGGTGCCCGCTCGCCGCTGCGCGAGCTGGCCGGCATCGGCGTGACGGCGCGGGAGACCGGCCATTCGGCGGTGGTGACCACGGTGCGCACCGCCAAGCCCCATGGCGGCGTGGCGCGCCAGGCCTTCCTGTCCGACGGCCCGCTGGCCTTCCTGCCGCTGACGGTGGAGGGCGACGATCATTACTGCTCGATCGTCTGGTCGACCACGCCGGAGCACGCCGACCGGCTCTGCGGGCTCTCTCCCGAGGCCCTGGGTCAGGCGCTGACCACGGCCTTCGACGGTAGGCTGGGCGAGGTCGAGGCGGTCGACGGCGCCCTGGCGGTGCCGCTGACCCAGCGCCACGCCGAGCGCTACGTGCTGCCGGGGCTGGCGCTGGTGGGCGATGCCGCCCACAGCATTCATCCGCTGGCCGGGCAGGGCGTGAACCTGGGGCTGATGGATGCCGCGGTGCTGGCCGAGGAGTTCCTGACGGCGCGGCGGCGCGGCGTGGGGCCGGGCAGCGAGGCGTGGCTGTCGCGGTACGCGCGGCGCCGTCGCGGCGACAACGCCGCCATGCTGAAGCTGATGGATGGCTTCCGGCTGCTGTTCGGGGCCCGCCATCCGGCGCTGACCCTGGTCCGTAACCTGGGCATGTCCGGGGTCGACCGGCTGTCGCCGCTCAAGCGGCTGCTGATGCAGCAGGCGGCGGGGCGCCGGGGCCGGCTGCCTGTCTCTTGCCAATGAGGGCTTCCGCCCTCCGCTGAGGGCTCTTGTCGGTAAGGGCCGCGCCCTACGCTGAGGGCTCCTGTCGACAAGGGGCTCTTTATGAGGCGCCGAAGGCTCTCGCCTAAGAGCTCTTCATGATTCGTGGAGGGCGCTTGTCGGGGCTGAGGGCTCTACGCCTGTCGCGCAGAGCCCTCGCCGTCTGCCGGGCACGGGGCTAGCCGTCGTCGGACGATTCGACCGTGGCCGCGGCGCCGCGCTCGCCCAGCACGTTCAGTGCCTTGAGCAGGTTGAGCGCCTCGCCGAGCTGGTAGTCGTCGCGCAGCCGCTCGCTCAGCTCGCTGCGGGCGTCCTTCTCGCCGTTGCCGGCCAGGTGGCCTTCCAGGTCGGCCTCGCGCACCCGCAGGCCGGTGTTGTCGGCGACCTCGAGGCGGCCGCGCACCACCTGCACGTCGGGTTCGATGCCCAGCGCCTGGATGGAGCGCCCGCTGGGGGTGAAGTAGCGGGCGGTGGTCAGCTTCAGCGCCTCGTCCTCGCCCAGCGGCATGATCTGCTGTACCGAGCCCTTGCCGAAGCTCTCGGTGCCCATCACCACGCCGCGGCGCTGGTCCTGCAGGGCGCCGGCGACGATCTCCGCCGCCGAGGCGCTGCCGCCGTTGATCAGGATGACCAGCGGCACGTCCGGTGCGGCGGTGTCGCGCCGGGCGGAGAAGCGCATGGCGCTGTCCGGCAGCCGGCCCTCGGTGTAGACGACCAGGCCGCTCTCGAGGAAGGCGTCGGCCACGTCCACCGCGGCCTGCAGCACGCCGCCGGGATTATTGCGCAGGTCGAGCACCAGGCCCTTCAGCGGGCCCTCGTCGCGCAGCGTCTCCAGGGCGTCGACGACCTGCTCGCCAGTGCGGGTCTGGAACTGGCTGACGCGCAGATAGCCGTAGCCCGGCGCCAGCAGCTCCTGCTTCACGCTCTCGGTACGAATAATCTCGCGTTCGATGGCCACCTCGCGCGGGGCGTTCTCGCCTTCGCGCATGATGGTCAGGCGGATCTCGGTGCCGGGATCGCCGCGCATCAGGTCGACGGCCTCCTGCAGCGACATGCCCTCGGTGGGCGTGTCGTCGATGCGCAGGATGATGTCCTGGGCCTGCAGGCCGGCGCGGGAGGCCGGGGTGTCGTCGATGGGGGTGATCACGGTGAGCTGGCCGTCGCGCTTGCCGACCTCGATGCCCACGCCGCCGAACTCGCCCTGGGTGGATTCCTGCAGGCTCCGGTAGGCGTCGGCGTCCAGATAGGTGGAGTGCGGGTCGAGTTCGCTGAGCATGCCGCGCATGGCGTTGCGCATCAGGGTGGCGTCGTCGACCTCCTCGACGTAGGCCCGCTTGATGCGCTCGAACACCTCGGCGAAGGCCTGGATCTCGGCCACCGGCAGGTCGTCGCCGGCCGGCTCGACGTCGGAGGCGGCCTGCAGGGGCAGCGGCAGGGTCAGCAGGGCGACCGGCAGCAGAACCGCCTTCAGGTGCCGCAGCGGGGCGTTCGTCGGGAACATGCGCTCTCTCGCGGTGTGTCGCAGATGGGTTTCCAGCATAGCGTGGCGGCGGACGCGATTGGAATAGCGTGGCAGTGGACGCTAATAAATGGCGTGGTAGCGGACGCTAATGGGATAGCGCGACGCTGATCCGGAGAAAGCCCGGCAACACGACTCGAGGAGACGCATGAATACCTCCCTGTAGCTCCCGACGCCCTGCTGCGCTCTCGCTTCCTGCTCCGCTTGCAGGGCCGGTGCTGGCCATCCATGGCCAGCCCGTTCGGAGGAGTCCTCCTCACCCTTGGCGTAGGAGCTCCTCTCGACGTGCCGCCGGGCGGCCATTTCTCGGAAAGGCGATGCTTGTTGCTAGCGTCGGGCGATCCAGCGGTTGGGATCGATGGGCTCGCCATTGCGGCGTACCTCGAAGTAGAGCCCGGCGGATGACTGGCCGCCGCTGGCGCCCACCGCGCCCAGGGTCTCGCCGGCGCTGACCGCCTCGCCGACGCCGACCGTGAAGCGCTGCAGGTGGGCGTGCAGGGTCATCACGCCGTCGCCGTGGTCGAGGATCAGCAGGTTGCCGAAGCCGCGCATCCAGTCGGCGAACACCACCCGGCCGGCATGGACCGCCTCGACCGGCGTGCCCTCGCTGGCGCGGATCACCAGGCCGTTGCGGTGCACGCCGTCGCCGCGACCGAACGACGAGGTCACGCTGCCCTGCACCGGCCACGGCAGGTCGCCCTGGGTGGCGGCGATGTTGGTGGAGGGCGGCGGCTGCTGCAGGCGCGCCAGGCGCTCCTGCACCTGGCGCAGCACCCGCTCGGCGTGGGCGCGGTCCTGGTCGAGTTCGGTCAGCCGCGCCTGCTCGCTGGCGAAGCGGTCGTCGAGTTTCGCCACCAGGGCTTCGCGCTCGTCGACCCGGCGGGCGAGCTCGGCGCCCTGTTCCTGCAGGGTCTCTGACAGGCGCGCCAGGCGGTCGCTGCGCGCGTCGAGGGCCCGGCGATTGTCGGCCAGCGCCGCGTCGAGCCGCTCGAGCTCGTCGAGCCGCTGCCGGCGGGCTTCGGCGAGGCGGTTGAGGTAGGCCTGCAGGCGATCCAGTCGGGCCGGATCGTCCTGATTGAGCAGCAGCTTGAGCTGCGGCGTCGGCCCCAGCCGGTAGAGGGCGTCGAGCTGCTCCTCGATCGCCGTCAGCTGGGCCCGGCGCTCGTCCTCGAGGGCCTGGCGCCGGTCCTCGAGCGCCGCGACCTCGTCACGCAGGTCGCGCTTCTCGGCCTGGAGCGCGTCCAGTCGGGCATGGGTCTCGGCCAGGGCGGTCTCGACCTCGCGCAGGTCCTCGTTGGCGTCGTCCCGCGCGTCGCGGGTGGCGGAGAGGTCCTGGGTGGCCGCCTGGATGCGCTCGCCGATGGCATCCAGGCGCTGCTGCGCCTCGCGTTCGTCCACCGCCGCCGCCGGGGTGGCCAGGGCGGCGCTCAGCGCGGCGGCCATCACGAGGCCCGGCAGCCATCGCCGCCGGGCCGGGCAGCGCCGCCGGCTCACGCCTCGATCAGCACGCGGCCGGTCATTTCCTCGGGCACCGGCTGGTCCATCAGCGTCAGCAGGGTCGGGGCGAGGTCGCACAGCCGGCCGTCCTGGGCCAGGCTCAGCGGGCGCGGGCCGACGTAGATCAGCGGCACGTCGAAGGTGGTGTGAGCGGTCTGGGCGACACCGGTCTCGGGGTGGACCATCTGCTCGGCGTTGCCGTGGTCGGCGGTGATCAGGCAGGCGCCGCCGACCTTCTCGAGCGCCTCGACCACGCGGCCGACGCAGGCATCGACGGCCTCGACGGCCTTGACCGCGGCGTCGAAGTCGCCGGTGTGGCCGACCATGTCGCCGTTGGCGTAGTTGCACACGATCAGGTCATGGGCGCCGGACTCGATGGCCTCGACCAGGCGGTCGGTGACCTCCACGGCGCTCATCTCGGGCTTCTCGTCGTAGGTCTTCACATCCTGAGGCGAGGGCACCAGCACGCGGGTCTCGCCCTCGTACTCGGCCTCGCGGCCGCCGGAGAAGAAGAAGGTGACGTGAGCGTACTTCTCGGTCTCGGCGATGCGCAGCTGGGTCAGGCCGCGTTTCTCCATCACCTCGCCCAGGGTGTTGTGCAGCTCTTCCGGCGGGAAGGCGGCCGGGGCCGGGATGTCGGCGGCGTACTGGGTCATGGTCACCAGGCTGCCGCCGGCCAGCTGCGGGCGGGCCTGGCGCTCGAAGCCGGCGAAGTCGTCCTCGACGAAGGCGCGGGTCAGCTCGCGGGCGCGGTCGGCGCGGAAGTTCATGAAGAAGGCGGCGTCGCCGTCCTCCATGCGCACCGGGGCGTCGCCGGCGAGAATGGCGGTGGCGGTGACGAATTCGTCGCTCTCGCCGCGGTCGTAGGCCGCGTCCAGGCCGGCCTCGGCGCTCTGGGCGACGTGCTCGGCGGTGCCCTCGGTGGCCAGGCGATAGGCCTGTTCGACGCGGTCCCAGCGGTTGTCGCGGTCCATGGCGTAGTAGCGGCCGATCAGCGAGGCCACGTAGCCGTTCTCGGCGCCGACCAGCTTGGCGAGCCTGGCGTTGACGCGCTCGATGGAGGCGCGGGCGCTCTTGGGCGCGGTGTCGCGGCCGTCGAGGAAGGCGTGGACGTAGATGCGCGTGGCGCCGCGCTTGGCGGCCAGCTCGGCCATGGCGAGGATGTGATCCTCGTGGCTGTGCACGCCGCCCGGCGACAGCAGGCCCAGCAGATGCACGGCGCGGCCGGCCTCGGTGGCGGCATCCAGCGGGCCGGTGAGGATGGCGTTGTCGGCCAGCGCGCCGTCCTCGACGGCCTTGGTGATGCGGGTGAAGTCCTGATAGACGATGCGCCCGGCGCCGAGGTTCATGTGGCCGACTTCCGAGTTGCCCATCTGGCCGTCCGGCAGGCCGACGTAGCGGCCGTCGGTGTGCACCAGGGCGTGGGCGCGGGTCTCCCACAGCCGGTCCATCACCGGGGTGTCGGCGGCCAGGATGGCGTTGTCGGTGGGGTCCGGGTTGTAGCCGTAGCCATCGAGGATGATCAGGGCCACCGGGCGGGGCGTCGGGGTCGAAGAGTCGGTCATGGGTCGAAGGCCTCGTGGTTGGGGCGGTACCGCCCTGGCCCTGTGGCCTCGGGCGGGGTCGCGACTTGCCTCTGCTTGCGGCATCATATCGCACGGTCCCGCCGGGCGTCATATCGCACGCCCTCGGCGGCCCCACGGCATCATGTATACTGGCGCCGCCGGCCCGGCCGGCTTTCGTTCACCGCGTACCCGAAGAAGAGTCTTTCCGAATCATGATCGATCAGCTGTTCGAATTCGTGCAGAACCACCCGCTACTGGTCGCCGCCTTCGCGCTGGTGCTGGTCGCCTGGATCGCCTACGAGATCCGCAGCGGCGGGGCCAACGGCGTGACCACCAGCGAGGCCACCCAGCTGGTCAACCGCGAGGACGCCGTGGTGCTCGACGTCCGCGACAAGAACGACTTCAAGGCGGGTCATATCGCCGGCGCCCGCAACATTCCGCAGAGCAGCCTCGACAGTCGCCTGGGCGAGCTCGAGAAGTACAAGGGCAAGCCGATCATCGTGGCCTGCAAGCATGGCCAGACCGCCGGCGTGGCGATGGCCAAGCTGACCAAGGCCGGCTTCGAGCGCGTCTACAAGCTCAAGGGTGGGATGACCCAGTGGCAGACCGACGGCCTGCCGCTGGTCAAGAAGTGATCGCGCCCTCCTAACATTCCAACGACCAAAGGATTGCTTTCCATGGCGGAAGACAACAACCCGAACAGCGGCGCCAACGGCGAGGCCGCCGGCCAGCAGGACAAGCCCCAGGTGCAGTTCGCCCTGCAGCGCATCTACGTCAAGGACATCTCCTTCGAGGCGCCGAACTCTCCGGCGGTGTTCCAGCAGCCGTTCAAGCCGAAGGTCGGCCTGGACCTGAACACCACCCACCAGAAGGTCGGCGAGGATCTCTACGAGGTGGTGATCAAGGTCACCGCCCAGGTCACCCACAGCGAGGAAGGCACCACCTCCTTCCTGGCCGAGATCGAGCAGGCCGGCCTGTTCCGCATCGGCGGCATCGAGGGTGCCCAGCTCGACCATACCCTGGGCGCCTTCTGCCCGAACATGCTGTTCCCCTACGCGCGTGAGTGCATCGACAACCTGGTCAATCGCGGCGGCTTCCCGCCGCTGATGCTCTCGCCGGTCAACTTCGAGGCGATCTACGCCCAGAAGAAGCAGCGCGAGGCCCAGCAGCAGCAACAAGGCGAGCAGGCCACGCAGTAAGCGGCCGCCGCCGGCAGCATCGCGCCGGGGCAGAGCGGCGCGAGGGCATCCCCCTCGCGCAGGCCTGCTCCGGCGCTTATCGTTTCGACCGTCCTCAGGAGAGCGTTTCGTCCATGGCGATCAAGGCCCCCCGTATCCATGTCGATGCCGCGCTGACCGCCGGCGCCGACGTCGTCCTGCCGGAAGGCCCGGCACGCCACGTGGCCCGAGTGCTGCGCCTCGGCGAGGGCGCGCCCCTGAGGCTGTTCGACGGCCACGGCATCGAGGCCGAGGCGGTGCTGGTCGAGGCCGGTCGCAAGCGCGTGGTGGCCCGCGTCGAGGCGCTCCATGAGGGCCGCGGCGAGTCGCCGCTGGCGGTGCACCTGGGTCAGGCGATCTCCAAGGGCGATCGCATGGACTACGCGATCCAGAAGGCCGTGGAGCTGGGCGTGGCCGAGATCACCCCGCTCTACACCGAGCACGGCGACGTGCGCCTCAAGGGCGAGCGCGAGGCGAAGAAGCTGGCCCACTGGCAGGCCGTGGCCGCCAGCGCCTGCGAGCAGTGCGGCCGCGCCACCGTGCCGCCGGTGCATCCGCCGGTCGGGCTCGCCGACTGGTTGGCCGGCCGCGACGAGGCGCTGCGCCTGGTGCTGCATCCCGGCACTCCGGGCGCCCTCGACCGCGAGGACGCCATCGCCCGCGCGGCGCTGCTGATCGGCCCCGAGGGCGGCCTCTCGGACGCCGAGATCGACGCCGCCACCGCCGCCGACTTTGCCGCCCTGACCCTGGGGCCGCGCATCCTGCGCACCGAGACCGCCCCGGTGGTCGCCCTGACGCTGCTGCAGGATCGTTTCGGGGACGTCTGAGCCCCGTTCGCTCCTCCCCCTCGCGCCCGGCGCCTTTTCCCGTCGTCGGGCCGCGCCCATAATGACGGCACACTCGCAGTGGAATCCCGATCATGTCCGACTCCCGCCGATCCGCCCCACGCGCGGCCCATTCCCGTCGTGAGCCCATGCGCCGCACCCGCGAGCCGCGAGCCAGCGTCGGCGAGGTCGCCTACCTGCCGGTGGTGAAGGTCAACGAGACCGGCGCCTTCCTCGACTGGGGCCACTCGCGGGACCTGCTGCTGCCCTTCGGCGAGCAGCGCTTCCGTCCCACGGTGGGACGCCGGGTGCTGGTGATGATCCGCGAGGATGACCGCGAACGGCCCTTCGCCACCCAGCGCCTCGACCGCTACCTCGACGATCATGCCGAGGGCCTGGCCGCCGGCAGCGCCGTGGCGCTGGTGATCGCCGACCAGACCGATCTCGGTTACAAGGCGGTGGTCGACGGCCGCTTCTGGGGCCTGCTCTACCACGACGACGTGACCCGGCCGCTGCGCCGCGGCCAGCGCCTGGAGGGCCACGTGAAGCGGGTCCGCGAGGACGGCCGCCTGGACCTGTCGCTGCTGCCGCCGGGCCCGGCGCGGCTGGACGTGGTCGGCGAGGCCGTGCTCAAGGCGCTGCGCGAGAGCGGCGGCTACCTGCCGCTCTCCGACGCCAGCCCCGCCGGCGAGATCAAGGCCCGGCTCGGGGTCAGCAAGAACGCCTTCAAGCAGGCCATCGGCCGGCTCTACAAGCAGCGCCGCATCACCATCGAGAGCGGCGGTATCCGCTTCGCGCCCGGCGGGGAGCAGGACTGAGCGCCTTGGAGTCCATGGCGGCCCTGCGGCATACTGCCAGCCATCATTCCCCGCCGGGATCGCCCGGCGCCGACGAGTAGAACGATGAGCCAACGCCCCCTCAAGGTCGGCGTGGTGATGGATCCCATCGCCGACCTCAGCTTCAAGAAGGACACCAGCCTGGCCATGCTGTGGGCCGCCCAGGACCGCGGCTGGTCGTTGCACTACATGGAGCAGGAAGGCCTGTTCCTGCGCGACGGCCGGGCCCACGCCCGGATGTGCGACCTCGAGGTGTTCCGCGACGCCGAGCGCTGGTACGCGCTGGGCGAGGCCGAGGCGCGCCCGCTGGCCGAGCTCGACGTGGTGCTGATGCGCAAGGACCCGCCGGTGGACGGCCACTTCCTCAACGCCGTGCACCTGCTGGGCTTCGCCGAGCGCGAGGGCGTGCTGGTGGTGAACCCCACCCGGGCGCTGCTGGAGTGCAACGAGAAGCTGTTCGCCCAGCAGTTCCCGGAGTGCTGCGCGCCGACCCTGGTGTCCTGCCGCGAGACCGAACTGCGCGCCTTCCACGCCGAACACGGCGACGTCATCCTCAAGCCCCTCGACGGCATGGGCGGCAGCGGCATCTTCCACGTCCAGCCGGACGGCCGTAACCTTGGCGCGATCATCGAGACCCTCACCGAGGGCGGCCGGCGCCAGATCATGGCCCAGCGCTACCTGCCGGAGATCAAGGACGGCGACACCCGCATCCTGCTGGTCGACGGCGAGCCGGTCGAGTACGGGCTGGCGCGCATTCCCAGCGCCGGTGAGACCCGCGGCAACCTGGCCGCCGGCGGCCAGGGCGTCAGCCGCGAGCTGACCGACCGCGATCGCTGGCTGATCGGCCAGGTGCAGCCGATGATCCGCGAGAAGGGCCTGATGTTCGTCGGCCTGGACGTGATCGGCGACTACATCACCGAGATCAACGTCACCAGCCCGACCTGCGTGCGCGAGATCGACGACCAGCGCGGCACCGACATCGCCGGCCAGCTGATGGACGCCGTCGCCGACCGCCTCGCCGCGCGCCGGGGCTGACCCGGGAGACGCCACCGTGGCCGCCCCCGTCAACGACCCGATCCGCTATGCGCCGGTGACGCGCCCCTACCGCCACTGGCTGGCCTGGGGCGTGTCGCTGCTGCTGCATCTGGTGATCATCGGCGTGGTGGCCAGCCGCCAGTTCGCCCCGGCACCGCCGGAGCGCACCAGCCTCGACGTGGTGCTGGTGACACGGCCCGCCGAGGCGCCGGTGACGGCCGAGGCGCTGGCCGAGTCGGCCCAGCGCGCCGCCGGCGAGGCGGTGGAATCGCCGCCGGCGGAGTCCCATGCCGCGCCCCGGGCCGAGTCGTCGGTACCGCCGGCGGAGGTCGAGCGGGCGGTGGATCCGGCCTCGCCGGCCGAGCCCGAGGCCCAGGCGCCCCCCGAGCCCGAGGCGCGTCCGGCACCGGAAGCGTCGGCCACCGCCGAGCGGCCGCGGCAGACGGCGACCCCCGAGCCGCGCGAGAGTGCGCCCCGCTCGGCCGAGGCCACCGCCCCCGCGGCGGCCAGCGTGCCCTCGACCTCGGGGCGCGATCTGCTGGCCCAGGCCACCGCCAGCATCCGTGAGCAGGGGCTGTCCGCCGACTATGCCGGCGACGCTGCCGGGGCGGCGCGGCCGGCGGCCCAGCGGGCCGCCGAGGCCCGCTACATCGACGACTGGACGCGCCGGGTCGAGGACTACGGCAACCGCGTCCATCCGGCGCCGCCAGCGCTGGATGGCCAGCTGCGGATCCGCGTGGTGATCGGCCGCGACGGTCAGGTCAGGCGGGCGGAAGTGATACAATCCTCGGGACATTCCGAACTCGATCAGGCGGCCCTGGACACCGTCCACGGCGCCGCGCCGTACCGCCCCTTCGATGCGGGCATGGGCGAGCTGGACAGCCTGTCCATCACCCGCATCTGGCGGTTCGGCGAAGGCAACGATTACGGCGTGCGCTAGGCACCGGACGACGGCGCGCGCAGACACACGGCAGGCGCGCCCGATGCGCGCCGCCTTCCGCTGGGGAGCTCCATGCAAAGCTTGAAAAACCACTTCCTGATGGCGATGCCGCACCTGGAAGATCCCAATTTCGCCGGCACCCTCAGCTACCTCTGCGACCACGACGACAAGGGCACCATGGGCGTGATCGTCAATCACCCCATGGAGGAGCTGACCCTCGAGGCGCTGTTCGAGCAGCTCGAGCTCGAGTGCAGCACCAGCCCTCACCTCAGCGCCCCCGTCTACTACGGCGGCCCGGTGCACAAGGACCGCGGCTTCATCCTCCACGAGGGTGACAGCCAGCAGTGGGACTCCAGCCTGCAGGTGACCGACGACATCGCCCTGACCACCTCCATGGACGTGCTCGAGGCGCTGGCCGCCGGCCGTGGCCCGGAGAAGTTCCTGGTCTGCCTGGGCTGCGCCGGCTGGGAATCCGGTCAGCTCGAGCAGGAGCTGATGGACAACACCTGGCTGACCGTGGAGGGCCGTGCCGACGTGCTCTTCGAGGTGCCGCCGGAGCAGCGCCTGAGCGCCAGCGCCAATCTGCTGGGCGTCGATCTGAACCTGATGACCCGCGAAGCGGGCCACAGCTGATATGAAAGGAGCGGCCTGCGCTCGCTCAGGCGGCGTTGCCCGGAGACTCGCCATGCTCATTGAACCCCGCGTCAACTCCGCTAGCTCGTCTCCGGGCGCCTTGCCTGGCCGTCGCTCGGCGCGTTCGTCGGTCGGGTGCCGCCTCGAGGAGCTTTGCCGATGAGTGCCAGTGGCCAGCGCCTGATCCTGGGCTTCGACTTCGGCACCCGGCGCATCGGTGTGGCGGTGGGCAACGAGCTCACCGCCAGCGCCCGGGCGCTGGAACCGCTGCCGGCCCGCGACGGCATCCCCGACTGGGACCAGGTCGCGCGGCTGGTGGAGGAGTGGCGGCCCGACCTGTTCGTGGTCGGCCTGCCGCTCAACATGGACGGCAGCGAGAGCGTGATGAGCACTCGCGCGCGCAAGTTCGGCAAGCGGCTCTACGGTCGCTACGGCGTGCCCTGCGAGATGGCCGACGAGCGCGGCTCGACCCGCGAGGCCAAGAGCATCGCCCGGGAGGCCGGGCACCGCGGCAACTACCGCGAGGACAGCGTCGACGGCCTGGCCGCGGTGCTGATCCTCGAGGCCTGGCTGGCGCGGTCCGAGGGGCTGCCGCCGCGGCCCTGATCCTCTGCTTTCCCGCTCTTCCAACGGCAACGGGCCGGCATTCGCCGGCCCGTTGCCGTTTCTGGCGGCCTGTCTCGGCCCTTCCTGCCCGTCAGAACTGGGCGTCGTCCACGCCGACGGTCTTCGGCACGAACCAGGGCACGTCGCGCAGGTCCTTCTCGATCCGGTCCTCGACCTGCAGCAGGGTAGCGAAGATCGCCATGCGTACCGGGATGCCGTTGTCGGTCTGGCGGAAGATCGCCAGGCGCGGGTCGCCGTTGAGGTCCACGTCCAGGTCGTTGGCATCCGGGCGGCTGTCGCGGGGCAGCGGGTGCATGACGATGGCGTGGTCGTTGACGCGCTGGTCCATGAACGCCTTGTCCACCGTGTACTCCCGCGACAGGCTGAAGCCCTCGCTCATCTCGGCGGTGAAACGCTCCTTCTGGATGCGCGTGGTGTAGACCACGTCGACGTCGGAGAAGTCGCTGGCCAGGCTCTCGCGGGTCTCGACCCGGTGGCCGCGGGAGGCGACCAGCTCGATCAGGTGCTGCGGCATTTCCAGGCCGGGGGGCGAGACCAGGGTCAGGCGCATCGGCTCGTGGAGCGACAGCAGCTTGATCAGCGAGTGCACGGTGCGGCCGAACTTGAGGTCGCCGGTCAGCAGGATATGGGCGCCGGTCAGGGCCTTGCCGCGCCGCGCGAACTCCTTCTCGATGGTGTAGAGGTCGAGCAGCGCCTGGCTGGGGTGCTCGCCGGGGCCGTCGCCGCCGTTGATCACCGGCACGTTGGTGGCCTGGGCGAACTCGGCCACCGCACCCTGTTCCGGGTGGCGCATCACGATGGCGTCGCAGTAGCCGCTCATCACCCGGCTGGTGTCGTAGAGCGACTCGCCCTTGGCCATGGACGAGAAGGTGAAGCCGGTGGTGTCGCAGACGCTGCCGCCGAGCCGGCAGAAGGCGGTGTGGAAGCTGACGCGGGTGCGGGTGCTGGCCTCGAAGAACAGGTTGCCGAGCACCGCGCCCTCCAGCACCCGGGTGACCTTGCGGCGTTGGGCGATCGGTTCCATGCGCGCCGCCACGCGCATCAGGTGATCGACGTCATCTCGTGACAGGGAATCGACGGAGAGCAGGTGAGAACTCATGCGCGGGCCTCGGCTGGCGGTGGGGGTCGCGCGCTAGTGTACTCCGCGTGGCGGCTGGCTTCAGCCCTCCCGCGCCAGGATATCCTCGTCCGGCGCGGGCATCTGGGCGCACTCGTCGAAGACGCGCAGGGTGCAGGTCCGGCATACCTCCGGGTCCAGCGTCGGCACGATGGCGTCGAGCGCCTCCGCGGACGATTCGAAGAAGCGCTCCTCGCCCAGCCGGGCCAGGTCGCCGCGTCGGCGCAGCTCGTCGAGCACGGTGCCCTTGAGCGAACTGATCATCAGGTCGCCGCCCTGGTCGCGCAGGCGCTCGGCCTCCTGCAGCAGCAGCTCGACGCCGGCGGTGTCGATGAAGTTGATGCCCTTGCCGATCAGTAGCACCCGGGTACCGGGCGCGGCGCTGAACACCCTCAGGCGACGCTGCACGTGGTCGGTGGCGCCGAAGAACAGCGAGCCGTCGATGCGCAGCATCTTCAGTTGCGGGCACTGGGTGAGCTCGTAGCGGTGAACGTTGCGGATATGGCGGCGCGGATGATCCTGACGCGGCGCCACCTCCATCACCGTCGGCCGCGAGGTGCGCTTGAGGTAGAGCACCAGCGACAGCAGCACGCCGATGTAGATGGCGAACTCCAGCGCCACCAGCAGGGTGGCGGCGACGGTGGCCGCCAGTACCATCGCCTCGTGGCGGCTGGCGCGCACCAGCTGCACGATGTGCCGGGCGTCGATCAGGTTCCAGGCGATCAACAGGATGCCGCCGGCCATGGCCGGCAGCGGCAGGTAGGCGGTGATGCCCGGGGCGAACAGCAGGATCAGCACCAGCAGCGCGGCGGCGAACACCGAGGCCAGCGGGGTGCGCGCGCCGGCGTCGTAGTTGGCGCCGGAGCGGGTGAAGGAGCCGGAGCTGGCGTAGCAGGAGAAGAAGCCGCCGACGATGTTGGACAGCCCCTGGCCGATGAACTCCTGGTTGCCGTCGATCACCTGGCGCGAGCGCAGGGCGATGGCGCGGGCGATCGACACCGCCTCGATCAGCCCCAGCAGGGCGATGGCGAAGGCGCCGGAGGTCAGGGTGCGCAGGCTGTCCGGCGACAGCTCGGGCAGCGTCAGCGGCGGCAGGGTACCGGGCAGGGCGCCGACCAGCGCGACGCCATGGCTCGCACCGTCCATCAGCCAGCAGGCCAGGCTGCCGGCGGCCAGGCCGAGCAGTAGGTGCGGGCTGCGGCGGTTGAGGCGCCGCGCGACCACCGAGGTGACCAGCGAGATCAGGCCGACGGCCAGCGCGTAGAGGTTGGTGTCCGGCAGCGCCCGGATCAGGCCGGCCAGCTCGACCAGGAAGCCCTGGCCGTCGACGGCGACGCCGAGCAGATGCTGCATCTGGCTGGTGGCGATCAGGATCGCTGCCCCGGTGGTGAAGCCGATCACCACCGTATGCGAGATGAAACTGACCAGGCTGCCGAGGCGCAGGAGCCCCATGGCCAGCTGGATCACCCCGACCAGCAGGGTGACCGTGATCGCCGCGCCCAGGTACTCCGCCGGCGTCAGCGAGCCCAGGCCGCCGACCACGCTGGCCAGCACGATGGAGAGCGCCGCGGTGGGCCCCGAGACCATGTGCCAGGAGCTGCCGAACAGCGCGGCGACGGTGGCGGCGACGATGGCGGTATAGAGGCCGACCTCCGGTGGCAGGCCGGCGATAAAGGCGTAGGCGACGCCCTGTGGCAGCACCAGGATGGCGCCGGTGAGCCCGGCCATCAGGTCGGCGGAGAGCATCTTGCGGTCGAGGTCCCGGCCCCAGCTCAGGAACGGCAGGTAACGCGAGAGTCGGGACGCCATGGGGGAACCTCGGGGGTTGGGTGGATGGGAGGCGCTAGCCTAGGAAAAAGTCGTTATCCTGAAAAACAAAATTTTTTGGCCTTCATGAACGGAAAAACCGAAGGTGGTCGCCCTGGATACTCAACTGCTGCAAACCTTCCTCGAGGTGAGTCGGCTGCGCAACTTCGGCCGCGCCGCCGAGAGCCTCAGCGTCTCGCCCTCCACGGTCAGCGCGCGCATCCGCCAGCTCGAGGCGCACATGGGCCTGGCGCTGTTCAGCCGCGGCCATCATCGCATCGGCCTGACCCCCGCCGGGGAGCGCATGGAGCGCCACGCGCGCTTCCTACTCGACGCCTGGGAGCGGGCCTATGAGGACACCGCGCTCAGCGAGCGCCACCAGCGGCGGCTGGTGGTGGCCGGCGTCGCCAGCCTGTGGGACATCTTCCTCCAAGAGTGGCTCACCGACATCTATCGTGCCTACCCGGCGCTCGGCATCCGCGCCGAGGAGAGCACGCCGCTGCGGGTGGTGGAGAAGCTCGAGCAGAACATGATCGACGTGGGCTTCCTCTACGATACCCCGCGCCTGCGTGAGGTGGGCGTCGAGGAGGTGGCGACCCTTCCGCTGGTGATGGTGTCGAGCCGCTCCGGCCAGCGCGCCGAGCAGGCGGTGGGCGACGGCTACATCCGGGTCGAGTGGGGCACCGCCTTCGCCAGCGTTCACGAGGGCCACTTCCCCCAGCGGCTGCTGGCGCGGGGGCGGGTCAACAGCGGGCGCATCGCCCTGAACCTGCTGCTGACGTGCGGCGGGGCCGCCTACCTGCCGCGGGACATCGTGGCGCCCCACTGCCGGGAGGAGCGCCTGTTCCCGGTCGAGGACGCGCCGCCGATCGAGCTCAAGGCCTACGTGGCCTATCGCCTCCATGGGGAACATCGTGAGCTGATCCGGGAACTGCTCGGCAAGTTAAGGTGAGTGATCGCTCGCTTCGGCGGGAAGGTCGGCGCCGGCGCCCTCGTGCTTACCAGACGCCGAACAGGTAGCCACGCTCATGCGCCCTGGCCGTGTTCGTCTCGACGCGCCGGTTGCTGACCGTGACCCGCAGCTTACGATCCCGGAACCACGCGTTGAGGGCCGACTCCAGCTCACGGCATACCTCGGCATGACGACCTTCCGGCACCAGGTCCTGCAGTTCATCGGGATCATTCTGTAGATCGAAGAGCTGCGGGCGGTGATGCTCGTAGTGGACATACTTCCAGCGTGCGTCGGTGACCATGTAGGCCTTGGCCTGATCGGGGGGGAGCTGGAGGGCGAGGCGTGCCGGCCGCCAGGCGTAGTCCGACTCGCTGAAGGCATGGGTGCGCCACTCGCCGCCCTGGCCGTGCACCACCGGCTGCAGGGAACGGCCCTCGAGGCGATGGTCCAGCGCCTGACTGTCGCCACCGGCGGCATCGACGAAGGTGGGCACCAGATCGATGGCTTCCACCAGCCGGTCGTCGCGGCTGCCGCGGGTACCGTCGGCCTGGCGACGCGGGTCGACCACGATCATCGGGATGCGTGCGCTGGGTTCGTGGAACATCTCCTTCTCGCCCAGCCAGTGGTCGCCCAGATAGTCGCCGTGGTCCGAGGTGACGACGATCAGGGTGTTGTCCAGCTGTCCGCGGTCTTCCAGGAAGGTCATCAGGCGGCCGATGTGGTCGTCCAGCTGGGTGATCAGGCCCATGTAGGTGGGAATGACCCGCTGCCGGACTTCGTCCCTGGCGAACTCCCGGGACTCGGTGTGCTGCATGAAGGCACCGACCACCGGATGGGGAGAGGCGGCTTCCTGCGCCGAGCGGACGGCGTCCGGGATATCCTCGACCCCGTACATGTCGTGGTATGGCGCCGGGGCCATATAGGGCCAGTGGGGCTTGATGTAGCTGAGATGCAGGCACCAGGGGGTATCACCGGCCTCGTCGATGAAGTCCATGGCACGGTGGGTGGTGTAGGCGGTCTCGGAGTGCTCCTCGCTGACCCGTATCGGCCGATCGCAGTGGCGCATGTGCCATCCGCTCAGGATGTTGCCGTCATCGTCTTCGGCGGAGTTGGCGTAGTCGTGCCAGGGGTTGCGGCTGTCGTAGCCCTGGCGGCGCAGATACTGGTTGTACCTGAGGTCGGGGTCGGCGGACTGGTCGGGATGCAGGCCATCGTCACGCTCGAAGGGCTCGAAGCCGCACTGGCTGACCAGCACGCCCCGAGAGGAGTCGGGCGAGATGCCCAGATGGGCCATGCCCTCGTCGTCGCGCTTCATGTGGGTCTTGCCGACCAGGGCGACCCGGTAGCCGTGCGGGCGCAGATGGTCGCCCAGGGTGCGCTCGTCGACCCGCAGCGGGACGTTGTTGTAGCTGGCACCATGGCTCGCCGCATAGCGACCGGTATAGAACGACATGCGGGAAGGGCCGCAGACCGGGGCCTGGCAATACGCGCGAGTGAAGTTGATGCCCCGGGCGGCCAGGGCATCGATGTTGGGCGTGCGGATGTTGGGGTGTCCGTTGCAGGCCAGGTAGTCGGCCCGCAGTTGATCGGCCATGATGAACAGGATATTCGGCTGTTTGGTCATAGTGGGCCTGTTGAATGGCATCTGGGAAAATCGGTGCCTCTTACTTTCTGTTCAAGTGGCGATGCCTGCAATCCAGCCTTTCACTAAATGAAATTCAAGGCCTGAACGAACCGGTGCCGCGTTCTGATGGGGCCAAGACCTATGGGGGAAAGCCGGGACAGGAATGGCGATGTAACATTCCCCGATCAAGCCGGGATGGCCCGGCCGAAAGGGGAAGGCGGGCTTACGGCCGGTTGGCGTCTTTATCCATGCGTGATGAACAAGGGTGAGATGAACAAGAAGATCAGAGCTCTGGCGCGAGGCCTGGATGTGGTGGCGGCGATCAATGATGCGAATGGGCCCGTATCTCTCAGTGATTTACACCAGGCGACGGGTCTGGATAGAGCCACCATCCTGAGGATCCTGGCCACCCTGGAGGACAAGGGGTGGGTCTATCGGGGGATGGGAGACAGCCGGTATCGACTCACCTACAAGCTTCACGAGCTGGGCGGGCACGTCAGCATGGACGATGCCATCGCGCATGCCGCCGCGCCCGTGCTGGATGCCCTGCAGCAGCAGCTCGCCTGGCCGTCTGACATCTCCGTCTACGACGGTGACGGGATGGCCATCATCGAGACGTCACGGCGCAAGAGCGCCTTCGTCATCAATCGCGAAGTCGTCGGCTACAAGCCCAGCATGCTGCAGTCGGCCATGGGGCGCGCCTTCCTGGCCTACTGCGATGAACGGACCCTTAACACCATCCTCAGGCGTCTCCAGAAGCAGGGGGGAGAGGATGCAAGGCTGGCCGCCGATCAGCAGTATGTGGCCGAGACGCTCGGCAAGGTCAGGGAAAAGGGGTACGCGGTGCGGGATCCGAGCCAGTCTTCTCTGCCCTCCGAAACCTTCGAGGAGTTCCAGGCGATCGCGGTGCCCGTCATCGTGCTGGGGGATGTCCAGGCGAGCCTGAATATCGTCTGGATGAAGTCGGCCTACAAGGACGTGGCGATCGAGGATCACTTCTTCCAGTACCTGAAGCCCGCCGCCGAGGAGCTTTCCCGAATCTTCCATGAGCATGGCATCTATTGAGCCAGGCGAGGGGCGGCTCGGTCGAGACAGGCCCGGGGGGGCGTGGCGGGGAGGTTGCGGCCCTGCACCCGGCCATGACCGGGTGCAGGAAAGCCCCTACCGTGCCTCGGGAGGGATCAGGCTCTCGGGAATGTCGAGACCGATTTCCTCGTAGTAGCGGATGGCACCGGGATGGAGCGGCGTGTCCATGTCCTGGAAGACCGTATCGAGAGACAGGTTGCGCATCTGCGGTACCGCCTCCTGCTTCTCCGCCAGGTTCTCCCAGAAGGCCTTGGTGATCGAATAGATGGCGTCTTCCGGCATGTCCTTGTTGGTGGCCATGCCGATGGTCACGCCGATGGAGCGTGCCGGTTCGACGTTGACCTGATTCTCGCCATAGATGCCGGCAGGCAGTTCGACGACGCGATAGCCGGGCCGCTGCAGGACGCTCGCCAGTTCCCCTTCTTCCACCTCCGGGATGCTCAGGAAGCGAATCTGGTTGCTCATCGCGATCTGGGTCAGGGCCGGGCTGGGCGCCTGGGTCGGGTTGAAGTAGGCATCCAGATTGCCATCCTGGAAGCTTTGCGCCGCGGCATCCCAGCTGATGTTGACGGCCTCGTAGTCCTCGTCGGCCTTGTAGCCCGTGATGGCTTCGATGAGCGGCTCGACGGTCTTGCGGGCCTGGCCGGTCGGCGGGCCGGTGAAGACGCGCTTGCCCTCGAGATCCTCGTAGGTCTCGATGCCCGAATCCGCGAACACGACGCCATGATAGAGCCCCATCGGATAGTTGAAGAGCAGGCGCAAGTTGCCGTATAGCTCGGAGGCTTGGGGCAGCGTTTCGAACATGCCGGTGCCGTTTCGCATCAGGGCCGCCAGGCCCGGGGAGAAGCTGGAGGTGAACTGGGTCATCCCCCGGGCGGTGGTGACGGCCTGTTCGGTGCCGCTGCCGGTGGCGTCGACCTGAATCCTGTTATCCGTGTGGTTGTTCACGATATCCGCGAACACGGTCGAGACGACATAGGGCGAGCTGCCGGTGCCCAGCGTCTTCAGCCGGTAGTTCGACTGTGCCTCCGCTGCATCGGGGCTCAGTCCGAGCAGTCCGCTCAGCAGAACGCCACCCATTAATGCCATGGTCGAAGCTTTCTTTTGCATTGCCATTCTTGCACTCCTTCTCGGGCTTTTCTTGTTCAAAGGGATTGTGACGGGGAGAGGCTGCTGCGTGATGCCGCAACCAGTGTGCCTGCTCCCAGCAGAGCGCCCACCACCTGCAGTGGCAGCAAGGGGGCCACGAGCGTGATGGACACGATGGCGGATACGGCCCACCAGGCCTGGCCCAGGACGCTGATCCTGGCGATCAGGTAGGCCGCCAGGGCGAGCCGGAGGATCGACCAGACGAACTCGACGAGCGAGAAGTCGGTGATCAGCAGCATCGAGGGGCTGTAGACGAACACGAACGGGGTCAGGAAGCCGATGAGGGCCAGGCGCCCCATGGCCGTCATGCCGATCGCCATGGGATTGGCTTGCGCGATGGGAGCCGCCGCGAAGGCGGCCAGCGCCACGGGGGGCGTGATGGCCGACAGTACGGCGAAATAGACGACGAACATGTGGGCCGCGATGGTGGGCACACCGAGGGCTTCCACCGCCGGCCCCATGATCAGGATGATGATCAGGTAGGCGGGAACGGTGGGCATGCCCATCCCCAGCACCAGGCATGCCAGTGCCATCAGCAGCAGCGAGAGGAACAGCGAGCCATCGGCCACGGCCTGCACCGATGAGGCGAAGCGCAGTCCCAGCCCCGTCAGGTTCATCACCGCGATGATGATGCCGACGGCCCCCACGGCGACCAGGATCGTGCCCCCCGCGTTGGCGCTGCTGCCGACGATGTTCAGCAGGGCCTTGAGGTTGCGGGCCCGGGGATTGAACAGCAGCCCCAGCGCCACGGCGGCGCCGATGGCCCAGAGCCCGGCCAGGGCCGGAGAGCGCCCCTGCATCATCATCACCACGATCAGGGCGAGGGGAACCACGAAGGCCGAGAGCAGCAGCCAGTCCTGACGGCTCAGGCTCGGCAGGGTGGCTCGATCGGGCGCCTTGATGCCCGCGCGACGCGCCTCGGCGCCGACGCTGGCGAACAGGCTGCCGTAGAACAGCAGGGCCGGAATCAGGGCCGCGAGGCAGATCTCCAGATAAGGAATGCCGGTCATGTCCGCCATGATGAAGGCGACGGCACCCATGATCGGGGGCATGATCTGCCCCCCGCTGGAAGCGGCGGCTTCCACGGCACCGGCGAAACGGGCGCTGAAGCCGCTCTTCTTGATCATCGGCATGGTGACGACGCCCGTCCCCACCACATTGGCCACGACGCTGCCCGAAACGGTGCCGAACAGGCCGCTCGCCATCACCGCGGCATAGGCCGCACCGCCGCGCAGCCGACCGAGGCTGCGCAGCGACAGGTTGAGCAGCACCTGGCCAATGCCCAGGGCCTCGAGCACGGCGCCGAAGATGATGAAGACCAGGATGGTGCTGGTGACCACGGCCAGGGGCTGACCGAAGACGCCGTCGAAGCTGTACCAGAACGTCTGGAGCATCTCAGGGTAGGAAATGCCCGCATGACTGAGAAATCCCGGCAGGGCATCTCCGAAATAGGCATAGGCGCTCACGAGCAGGGCGACGATCACCAGCGGAACGCCGATGACGCGGCGCGTCAGCTCGAGCAGCGCCAGCATGCCCGCCAGGCCACACCAGAGGTCGAGGGGTTGAAGAAAGTAGAGCCCCGACTCCAGCCGCCCCGAGATGATGAAGTAGCGCCAGGCCGCGATGACGATCATCGCCACCAGGGCGATATCCAGGAGCCGCCGAAGGAGGGAGGCAGGCTGGCGCAGGGAGTGCAGCAGCAGGAACAGCGCGCCCAGGGAAAAGCCGCCGACGCGCACCAGCGCATCGTCGAACACGCCGTATTTCGCGGTATACAGGGCACCGCCGATCAGCAGCGCCCCGACCAGGAACATCAGGGGGGTGATGAGCATCGTCAGCGGAGAACGGTCTCGGGGAGGAGCTGACATGGCGTTTTCCTCTTTCAAGTGTTTGTAATTATTGGTTTTTGTGTGGGATTTTCGTTTTGTGAAGATTTTAATATCCCCAACGTTAGGCAGGCTGGGGACGGGGCGCAATGCCGGTTTTCACAAGATGAAATAGGGGTGAGGGCGCCATGTCGTGTGCAGCGTCATCCGCTGCGAGTCTAGCGGCAATGGTGGCGAGCCGGCCGTCATGCCCGCTGCCGTGCTTCGCACGGCAGGGCAGCGATATCGGGCGCGTGCGCCCGGTATCGCCGAGGACGACAGGCGTCAGAAGCTGACGCTGATCCCCGTGGCCAGGTTGTCGTCGCTGTTCTGGTAGCTGGCGGCCTCGAGGAAGGCGTAGACCCGGTCATTGAAATGGTGGCGGACGATGCCGGTGACGTTGCTGTTGTCGGCATCGCCCGGCTTGTCGTTCTCGGCGTAGCCGAGCGAGGCCGACCAGGCGTCGGTGAAACGCGCCGAGGCGTTCACGCCCCAGGCATCGAAGCCGCGGTTCGTGCTGTCGGCACGGTCGCCATTGTGCTCGTAGACGCCGCCGAGGCGGATCATGCCGAAGTCATAGCCGAGCCCGAAGGAGGTGCGGGTGAGGTCGTAGCCATCGCCCGCGGGCGTATCGATCCGGGTGTGGCCGATACCGGCATTCAGGGGGCCCTGATCATAGACCAGGCGCCCGGTCACCACGTCGAGCTCTTCGCCGTTATGGTTATCCGGCGTCAGAGCCGCAGCGATGAACCGGAAGCCGTGGAACTTGGGGGAGCCATAGGAGAGTACGTCCGTGCCTTGTTCAGACTGGCCGAAAATGGCGTTCTGACCTGTCTGCTTGTGCAGGCGGTTGTACTCGAAGGTATCGATGTTGCGATAGATCTGCCCCCAGAACCCCGAAGGGGCTCTCGGCTGCAATCCCAGGCTGCCGTAGTCGGTCAACAGAAAGACCCTGGCGGTGCGGACATAGATCTCGCCCTCTTCCTGGGCATGCGCCCCGGGCGTCCAGGTCTGGGCGTCCACCGAGTTGATGGCATTGGCGAAGTCGCCGACCAGCTCATAGCGGATACGCAGGTCGTCGTTGACCCGGTAGAGCCCATCCACGCCGGCTTCCGCCTTGAAGGCCCAGAGATCGCTGTCGCGATCATCGACGTCGAGGACGCCGCCACTCAGCGTGCCGGAGAAATGTGGCCCGGCGTGCGGTGCGTCGGCCACGGCCTGGGCGGGCATCGTCAGGAAGAGCGCCAGGGGCGCCAGGGCTAGGCGTGTCGCGGTTGTCATTATGTATTCCCATGATGGCTGTTGTTGTCGTTGACATCGGGTGTCGCGGAGCAAGGCTCTGAAATAAGCGATCGTGGATCAATTCGCTTTTTCACCGTGTGAAACAGCGGCGAGTCCACATGCCGTCATGGGCGAGAGGGTTTTGCCGTCGTGTCGCCGAGTGTCGGCGACATCGTGAACAAGGAGAGATTGCCGAGAGCCAATACGACTCTGCAGTAAGTGGTATCTGATCGAGCTTCAGTGAAGCCGTCTTGGGTTTTGTGCGAAAAGTCGGCGAGCGATGGCCAGGGCCAGGCCCGTTCCCGGCGGGCCAACGCACTTTCCACCTCCCTGTGGGTCGCAAGGCAAACATCGGTGAAAAGGCGGAGTTTACGTGGTGTCAATGAGGACTTTGAGCCGATTTTTAACGCCGTATGGGCGAGCGCAGACCGTATTCGTACAGGACCTAAACAAGCGTATCGCTTTTGATATTCCGCCATGCCTGACAAGGCTGGGCCGGCCATGTGTTCTCTTCCCTCGCCGCATCCGCGCGATGGTCTCCGGAGGTGTGACCTCGTTCCCGGAATTGTTTCATCAACCATTTGATGCTGAAGGGAATTATTTCTTCACGGGGCCTGGGTGATGGCTGGCCGACGGGCCTTCTGCATGCCCGTTTCGAGGCCTTCGTATCGTGGAAACTCTGGGCCAGGTCGTCATGATCGACCATCGGAGGTCCCGAGGATGAATTGCCGATTTGTGCTAACGCCGGCGTCGACTGACACGCACTATGTCAGTCGATAAGAAGCTCCCGCTGAGGCTCGCCGGCCGTCATCTCGCTCGTCTCGAACCGTCGATGCCGCCAGCCCGATGCCCAGGAGCGAGTTGACGATGAGGCTCGGCAGCGCCACCCATCCACTGGCCGAGGGCCTGCGAGCTTCACACCCAACAACAAAGCGGAATTCCAGCATGGCCAACGATACCCGGATCGACTTCATCTATCTCTCCGAGCAGGACATGATCCGTGCCGGCGTCACCGACATGGCGGCCTGCGTGGACACCATGGAGGAGATGTTCGGACTTCTCTACCACGGCGACTACCGCATGGCCGGCCCCAACAACGATTCGCACGGCGCCATGATCATGTTCCCGGAAGATTCGCCCTTCCCCAACATGCCCAAGCCCACCGCCGATCGTCGCATGATGGCCATGCCGGCCTATCTCGGCGGCAGCTTCTGCACCTCGGGCGTCAAGTGGTACGGCTCCAATATCGCGAACAAGGAAAAGGGGCTGCCGCGCTCCATCCTCATGTTCACCCTCAGCGACGCCGATACGGCCGCCCCCCTGGCTTACATGTCGGCCAACCTGCTGTCGGCCTACCGCACCGGTGCGGTGCCCGGCGTCGGCGCCCGCCATCTGGCGCGCAAGGATTCGAAGGTCGTGGGCATCTTCGGGCCCGGCGTGATGGCGCGCACCTCGCTGGCCGCCTTCATCGCCGCCTGTCCCCAGATCGACACCGTCAAGGTCAAGGGACGTGGCAAGAAGAGCCTCGAGGCCTTCACCGACTGGGTCCATGACAACTACCCGCAGCTCACCGTCCAGGTGGTCGACGACATCGAAGCGGTCGTGCGCGACTCCGACATCGTGACCTACTGTGCCTCCGGGGAAGTGGGCAATCCCGACGACTACCCGCTGGTCAAGCGCGAGTGGGTCAGCCCGGGCACCTTCCTGGCCATGCCGGCGCCGTGCAACTTCGATGCCGGCATGGAAGCGCCGGACGTGCGCAAGGTACTCGACAACACCGGCCTGTACGAGGCCTGGTACGAGGAAGTCCCCAAGCCGGCTCACCACTGCATTCCGCTGGTGGGCATGAAGTTCATGGACATGATCGAGGAAGGCCGCTTCTCCGCCGATGGCCTCGAGGATCTGGGCGCGATCGTGGCCGGCGATGCCCCGGGCCGCCAGAACGACGACGAGATCATCATGATGTCGGTCGGCGGCATGCCGGTCGAGGACGTGGCCTGGGCCACCGTGGTCTATCGCCGGGCGATCGAACAGGGCATCGGCGTCAAGCTCAACCTCTGGGACACCCCTGCGCTCCGCTGAGACCAGGCGCAGGCTCCCCGGCCATCGCCGTCCGGCGATGGCCCCTTTTTCCATCCGATGACGTTACCGGGAGAGATCATGACCCATATCGTGAAGGTCAAGACAGGTTCGAAGTTCGAAACCCACGCCAGCTATTCGCGGCTGGTGGCCGTCGACAACTGGATCCTCGTGTCCAACACCGCGGGGCGCAACCCCGAGACCAAGGAGATCCCCGAGGACGTCAGCGAGCAGCTGCTGCAGGTCTTCGCCAACATCGAGACCGCGCTCGGCTCCGTGGATAGCGGCCTGGCCGACATCGTATCGGCGAAGATCTTCATCCAGAATCCGGCCGACACCGAGACCGTCATGACCCTCTTCGGCCAGAAGATGCGCGGCGTCGATCCGTCCATCACCGTGACCTGCCCGCCGCTGGGCTCCGAGGTCTACAAGGTGGAGCTGGAAGTGACCGCCTATCGTGGCGCCGGCCGCGCCGACGTGGAGCGGATCGACACCTCCGCCCAGTAAGGCGGCAGCTCGTTCTTGCCGCGGTGACCGGCCAACAGGGCCGGCCGCCGCGCGCTCGTCGTTCACCGACTCGTTCAGGATTCCCGCCATGGCAGCACCGACCATCGAGCCCGTTCAAACGTCCACCGACTTCCCCGCCTCGACCACCGTGGTCATCATCGGTGGTGGCATCATCGGCCTGACGGCGGCACTGGCCCTGTCAGAGCGCAACATCCCGGTGGTGGTGCTCGAGAAGGGGCGTATCGCCGCCGAGCAGTCCTCCCGCAACCTGGGCTGGATTCGCAAGACCAGCCGCCAGCTGGACGACGTGCCCCTGGCGTTGGCCTCGGATCGGCTGTGGGCCGGCATGCCCGAGCGTGTGGGCAGCGATGTCGGCTATCGTCAGACGGGCATCATGTTCCTGGCCCGCACCACCGAGCAGCTGGCCGCTCACGAAGCCTGGCTGAAGTCGGTCGAGTCGCTGTCGCTGGACTCGCAGCTGCTCAGCGCCAAGGACATCGATCAGCGGGTGCCCGGCGGCCGGGGCGAGTGGGCCGGCGGCATCTTCACCGGCTCCGACGGGCGGGCGGAGCCGACCCTGGCCTCCAGTGCCATCGCCAAGGCCGCCATGGCCAAGGGCGCGGTGATCGTCGAGAACTGCGCGGTGCGCACGGTGTCTCGGTCGGCCGGCAAGGTCAGCGGCGTGGTGACCGAGAAGGGCGAGATCCGCTGTGATCAGGTGCTGCTGTCCGGCGGCATGTGGTCCCGGCGTTTCCTCGGCAACCTCGGCGTCTCGTTGCCGGTCCTGCCGCTGATCTGTTCGGTGTTCAAGACGACGCCGATGGAAGGGCCGACGGACATCGCCGTCGGCGGCCCCGATTTCTCCTTCCGCAAGCACCAGGACGGCGGCTTCATCGTCACCCAGCGCGGTGCGCTGGATGCTCCCCTGATGCTGGATCACCTGCTGGTCGGGTCACGCTACCTGGGGTCGCTGCGCTCCCAGCGCCACCTGCTGCGGATCTCGCTGGGCAAGCATTTCCTGCGCGATCTGGCGCTGCCGAGGCGCTGGCGCGGCAGCAAGACCTCGCCCTTCGAGCGCGTCCGGACCCTGGATCCGGCGGCCAACTCGACGATCAACGCCGAGGCCCAGCGCAATCTCGCCGCCGCCTGGCCGATCTTCGAGCAGGCCACCGTGGAGTCGGCCTGGGCGGGGATGATGGACATCACGCCGGACTCCAACCCGGTCATCGGACCGGTGCCCGGTATCCCGGGGCTGAGCATCGCGTCCGGCTTCTCCGGCCACGGCTTCGGCACCTCGCCGGCGGCGGGGCAGCTGGCGGCCGACCTGCTGTCCGGCGAAACGCCGATCATCGATCCGTCCCCCTACCGCTTCGAGCGCTTCTGAGGGCCAGCCTCAGGCGCTCACGCCGGGCGTCGCCGCCGCATGAGGCGGCGCCTGCGGAGGGCGGCGGCCCGCTTCATGCCGGTCACGCTGCCCGCGGTCGTGGACTCCGAAGAAGGCTTGCGCATCATGAACGATCACCCGGATGCCCAGCGCTTTCAGCGTGAAACCCTGGCCTTGATCGGCCGCCTGGTCCCCCTGAGCGGTTCGGCATTCTTCCTGGTCAACCCGGACATGCGGCATGCCGGCACCCTGCTGTATAACCTGCCCCCGGATGCCGAGCGCGAGTATTGCACCGAGTACGGTGCCCTGGATCCGCTGCACCCCGAACGCTTCGCCGGCCGTGACGACACCGTGGTGACGCTGGACTCGCAGATCGATCCGCACTTCTTGAAGCAGACGCTCTATTACCAGGAGTTCATGGTGCCGCATAACCATCGTTACGTGGCGGACATGTTCTTTCGTCGCGAGGGGCGGATCATCGCGGGCATCACCATCCTGCGCGAGGCATCGATGGGGAATTTCCGGCCGCAGGAGCTGGAGCTGCTGCGCCAGGTCCAGCCGTTCATCGAATTTTCCCTCAACGCGACCTACCTGCCCCAGCGCGACCGGGAGCGGGAGGGCGTCGCCGCGACCTATGGCCTGACCGAGCGTGAGCTGGATGTGCTGGAGTTCGTGCTGCGCGGCGGCGGCAACAAGGAGATTGCCCAGCGGCTGTCGCTGGGTCTGGCGACGGTCAAGACCCACCTCCACCATATCTTCCGGAAGGTCGGCGTGCGCACTCGCAGCGAGCTGGTCGCGAGAGTGCTGGCGGACCTGAATCGTTGAACTCCACCCTCTGATGGATGCCGTCTCGTGGCGGAACACCGAATACTGGTCTCGCATTCATCGCTCGTTTCTCGCTGAGGAGGCGACTCACACTATGGCCGACGATCAAGCTAAGGATCTTCTTTCCAGAAGATATCGCGTCATGGGGCACCACTCGCCGCTGTTTTACGACAAGCCGTTGCATCTGGTGCGCGGCGAGGGCGTCTGGCTCTGGGACAGCGAGGGGAAGCGGTATCTGGACGTGTACAACAACGTGCCCCACGTAGGGCACTGCAACCCCCGCGTCGTCGAGGCGATGCACCGCCAGGCCTCGACCCTCAACATCCACACCCGCTATCTGCACGACAACATCGTCGATTACCTCGAGCGGCTGACCGGCACCTTCGACGACGGCCTGCAGATGGCCATGCTGACCTGCACCGGCAGCGAAGCCAACGAGCTGGCGCTGCGCATGGCGCGCTTCTGTACCGGCGGGCAGGGCATCATCGTCACCGACTTCGCCTACCACGGCAACACGGAGGCGGTGGCCGAGATCGGCACCGGTTTCATGCCGGAGGCCAGGACCACCAAGCGCGTGAAGTCGTTCCCGATCCCGGACGCCTATCGTCCCCTCGACGGGCTCTCGGGCGAGGCCCTGGCCCAGGCCTATGCCGACCGGGTCCAGCAGGCGATCGATGAATTCCACGCCGAAGGCATCAAGGTGGCCGGCATTCTGGTGTGCCCCGACTTTGCCAACGAAGGCCTGCTCGACGTGCCGCCGGGCTTCCTGGAGAAGGCCGTGGCGAAGGTCCGCCAGGCCGGCGGCGTGTTCATCGCCGACGAGGTGCAGGCGGGCTTCGGCCGCAGCGGCCGGCATTTCTGGGCCTACCAGTGGTACGACGTCACCCCCGACATCGTCACCATGGGCAAGCCCATGGGCAACGGTCACCCGCTGGCCGGCGTGGTGGCGCGTCCCGAGATGATCGAGGCGTTCAGCAAGGAGGCGATGTACTTCAATACCTTCGGCGGTACGCCGGTATCCACCGCCGTCGGCATGGCGGTGCTCGATGCCCTGGAGGAAGACAACCTGATGCAGAACGCGGTCACCACCGGCGCCTATGTGGCCGAGGGCCTGCGCAAGCTGCAACGGAAGCACGAGCTGATCGGCGAGGTCCGCGATCTGGGCATGTTCTTCGGCGTGGAGCTGGTCAAGGATCGCGCGAGCAAGGCGCCGGCCCAGGCCGAGACGCGTCGCCTCATCAACCTGATGCGCGACAAGGGCGTGCTGATCAGCAAGATCGGCGTCCATGACGCCATCCTGAAGCTGCGCCCCCCCATGCCGTTCCAGACCGAGCACGCGGATATCCTGCTGCACACCCTGGATGAGGCCCTGACTCAACTGACCGAGGAGGTGACCGCATGAGCACGTTCGACAACCTGTCCCCGGAGCATCAGGGCGTTCATCTGAAGGAGCTGGCGCAACGCTCCCTGCGTCACTGGGGGCTGGAAGGCAGCGAGCTGTCGCTGGTGAAATACCGCGAGAATGCGGTCTACCAGGTGTCCGCCGGAAACGGTGAGCGCTACGCCCTGCGCATCCACCGTCACGGCTATCACAGCCTCGCCGCACTGCAATCCGAGCTGCAGTGGATGGCGGCGTTGAACGACAGCGGCATCGCCGTCCCCGAGGTCCTTCCGACGACCGACGGCCGCCTGCTGGTCAGCGAGTCCACCGAGGTCATCACGGCGCCTCGCCATGTCGATCTCTTCGGCTGGATCGACGGGGCTCCCCTGGGGTCCGAGGAAGAGGGGCTGGGCGACAACGCCGAGCATGTCGACAAGCTGTATGCCGACCTGGGGCGGACCGCCGCCGAGCTGCACAATCAGTCGAGCCGCTGGGCGTTGCCGGAAGGGTTCGAGCGACACGCCTGGGACCATGACGGCCTGGTGGGGGAGGCGCCCTTCTGGGGGCGCTTCTGGGAACTGGAACTGCTGAATGACGCTCAGCGGCGGCTGCTGGAAACGGCGCGTGACCGCATCAGCCGCGAGCTGTCGGAGGTCGACCGCTCGCCCCAGCGCTATAGCCTGATTCACGCCGACTTCGTGCTGGAAAACCTGATGGCCGATAACGGTCGTCTGCGTCTGATCGATTTCGACGATGCCGGGTTCGGGTGGCACATGTTCGAGCTGGCCACGGCCCTCTACCACATTCAGGAAGAGGCCTGCTATCCGGTCGCCAAACAGGCGCTGATCGACGGCTATCGGGAGCGTCGGGCCCTGTCGGACGACGATCTGGATCGCCTGGAGCTGTTCCTGACCGCGAGAGCCTGTACCTACCTGGGCTGGATCCGCAGTCGCCAGGAAACCCATACCGCGCGTGAGCTTGCGCCCGAGCTGATCCGTCGCGCCTGCGAGCAGGCGGAACGGTATCTGTCCTCCCGGCCCTGACGACCGGCGTGGCGCCGAGGGGCCGCTGCCACATGGCCGCGGCCCCTTGCGTTTGCACCAGCGCAGGGGAACGGTCTTCCGCCGTCGATGCCGAGCATAAAAAAGGCTCCCGGGTGGGAGCCAAAAGCAGCCTCTTGATGCAAGAGGTGCCCGAGAGATGCTCGGTTCACTTACGAGAATTGATCACCTGGAGCTGGGTGTATTCCAGCAGCCCCTCGAGGCCGAATTCGACGCCGATCCCTGACATCTTGCTGCCGCCAAACGGAATGTTCGGCAGTACCTCGGCATGGTTGTTGATCCAGACGGTGCCGCATTCCAGCTGCGTGGCGAGGCGGTTGGCCAGCTCGAGATCCGATCCCCAGACCGAGCCGCCGAGACCGAAGGCGCCGTCGTTGGCCATGCTGACGGCCTGCTCGAGGTCGCGATAGGCGACGACCGGCAACACCGGCCCGAACTGTTCCTCATCGACCAGGCGATGGCCGTTGGAGACGTCCGCCACGATGGTGGGGGGATAGAAATAGCCTGGCCCCCGGGGCGCCTCGCCGCCGCAGACGATGCGTCCACCGTTGGCGCGGGCGTCCTCCACCAGTGCCGAGACGAGCCGGTGCTGGTCGGCATTCTGCACCGGGCCGAAGGTGGTGTCGGGATCGAACCCGTCGCCGACCTTCTGCCGGGCGGCCAGCTCGGCCAGCCGGGAGCACATCGCCTCGTACTGGCTCTCGTGGACATAGAGCCGCTTGAGGGCGGCACAGGTCTGGCCCATGTTGATGAAGGCGGTATCGAAGATGCGTTCCGCGACCGTGTCCAGGTCGGTATCGGGAAGCACGATGGCGGCATCGTTGCCGCCGAGCTCCAGGGTGAGACGCTTCAGGTTGCCGGAGGCGTTGGTCATGATGCGCTGGCCGGTGGGGGTCGAGCCGGTGAAGATGACCTTGTCGATATCCTCATGCGCGCTGATCGCGCTGCCGATCTCGGCCTCGCCCATCACCACGTTCACGACCCCCGCCGGCAGCACCTCGTTGATGAGCTCGACGAGGCGCAGCGTGTTCAAGGGCGTCAGGCCGGAGGGCTTGGACACGACCGTGTTGCCCGTGCGGAGTGCCGGCATGATGTGCCAGATCGCGATCATCAGCGGCCAGTTCCAGGGCGTGATCGAGGCCACGACGCCCAGCGGTTTGCGGCTGGCCGACACCTGCCGGCTGTCGCTGTCCTCGAGCAGGGGCTCGGGGATCTCCAGGTCGGCGTTGTAGCGCGTCCAGGCGGCGGCGGCGCCGACTTCCATCTGCGCGAGCGCAAGCGGCTTGCCCTGTTCCTGCACGATGATCCCGGCCAGCTCGTCCGCGTGCTCGTCGAGGCGGTCGGCGATCCGATGCATGAGCCGGCGCCGCTCCGCATCCGGCGTCTGGCGCCAGGTCGCGAAGGCGCGCCGTGCGGCAGATACGGCCTGGTCAAGCTGTTCGACGCTGGCCATGTTGCACTGGCAGATCGCCTCTTCCGTGGCCGGGTTGATGACCGAGAAGGCGTCCCCGGCGCCGATCACGGGGGACCCATCGATGAGCATTGAACGTTGAGTCGTCATGAGTGGCAAGGCTCCTGACCTGCGAGGATGAGGCCCGCAGGCCCTCGTCACGAGGTCGTTTCAGGGTTTCGTTTAGAACGGCACGACCGCGATCAGCTGTGCGTAGACGTTGGTGTCGTCGTTGCCGATCTGCGTACCGCCATTTTCATCGCTGTGGTCCGGCGAGTAGAACCCGACCAGCGGGCTGACGATCAGGTGCGGATTCACCACCCACTCCGCGTACAGGTCGACTTCCTGGCCATCGAGACCGCCACTGCCCCCGGTGGTGTCGCTGAAATCGAAGAACAGCGCGCCCAGGCTCAGGGTCTCCGTCGGTGAGGCCTTCAGGCCCAGGTGATGCACATCGGCATCCGAGTTGAACGGGCCGGCATAGTTGGCCGCCACTTCGCCCTGGAACCAGGTGCCGTAACCGCGGTTGAAGCCGAAGAACAGCGGGTCGAAGCCTTCGTCGAAGGTCGAGTAACGGTAGTTGACGCTGGGCGACCAGGGCAGCTCGGCAAAGGTCCAGCCGGCTTCCAGGTACCAGGCGTCACCGTCGGTGGAGTCGTCGCCCTGATCCTGGGTCACGAACTCACCCGACAGGAACAGGTTGTCGACGCCGGCATTGCCCTGATAGCGCAGGCTGACCGTCTCCTGGCCGTCCCGGTTGGCGTATCCGAAGTCCTCGTTGACGCCCAGGCCCTCGAGATAGGTCATGCCGAAGGTCCCTTCCGGGATGACGTACTCGAGGTTGAGGCCGGCCAGTTCGGTTTCCGCCTGGCCCTTGTTGTCGGATTCCAGCCAGAACAGATCGCTACGCAGGCCTTCGCTGCCGCCGATGCGGGCGATGGCGGTGCGGTCGAAGGCCTTGCGCGCGGCCAGCCAGTAGGCGCCGCCACGGTCAAGATCGTTCCCCAGGGCATCGCCGAGGTTCAGGGCGTCGCCGTTGATCAAGAAGCCGTCGCCGATGACGAAGCTCTGGCGGCCGAAGGAAAGGTCCAGCCCATCCTGACCCAGAACCGGGATCAGGTTGCCGGAACGCCAGCCCACGTAGGCGTCTTCCAGCTCGGTCTCGGATTCATCGCCGGAGGTGAAGCCCCCCGCATCGCCATCGCCCCAGGTCGCGGAGCTGACGAGGTTCAGGGCGCCATAGAGGCTGGCCCCGGAGGAGAAGGCATGCTGACCGGACAGGCCATACTTGAGGTAGCCCTCCTGCCAGTCGGAGCTTCCGCCTTCCGAATTGGGCCGGTAGCTCTCCTGGCTGGAGAACACACCCAGTACCGCCTCGATATCCAGGTTCAGCTCGGTGCCCGCTTCGCTGTAAAGGTTGTAGGCGGACGCGGAGCCGGAGGCGGCGGCGATGGCGGAGCCCAGCAGGATCGCACTCACGGAGGGCTTGATGTTTTTCTTCATGAAGTTTTCCCTTGGTATGGCGGTTTTTATCGTTGAATAGCGTGGCCTTCTAGCCGGCCACGGAGAGGCGTTGTGTCATGGCATCGGAGGCCTCGTCGTGCACAGGTCCTCGCGGCGCCGATGATGACTCATGGAACAGAAAGAGGGCTCTCGTCCGGTGGTTGTCATGTCGCCCGTCCGCTCGAGCGCGAGACGTGGCACGCAGGCGCATGGAAGCTGTTCTCAGGCGCCGAGTCCTTCTCATGCCCTTGAATCCCGGCGCTGGCGCAGCTGGCTCCAGGCGAAGATGCTGATCGACAGCACGATCATGATCACCAGGGTCAGGCTGATTGGTCGCTGAAGGAAGATGGTCAGATCGCCTCCGGCGACGCCCAGCGCCTGCTGCGTGCGCGTCAGGAACAGCGGCCCCAGTACCAGCCCAAGGATGATGGGAACGGCGGGGATCTGATTGCGCTTGAGCACGTAGCCGAAGATGGCGAAGCCGAGGGCAATCAGGCAGTCGGTGTACTGATAGTTCTGGCTGTAGCTGCCGATGAAACCGAGCACGAGAATGAAGGCACCGATGAAGCGCCCCCTGACGCGAGTCAGGTTGACGATCCACTTGGTGGCGAAGGTCAAGTAGGCGAACACCACCACGTTCATCATCAGCAACGAGATATACAGGCCGGAGATGAATTCCGGGCGTTCCACGAACAGCGTCGGGCCAGGGATATAGTTGTGCACCATGAAGACCGCCAACAGCATAGCCATCAGGGCATCGGCGGGAATACCGAATGCCAGCAGCGGCACCATCACGGAAGCGGTGACGGCATTGTTGGAAGTCTCCGAGGCGATCAGGCCTGCAGGAGCACCGTTACCGAACTCCTCCGGCGTCCTGGAGAACTTCTGTGCCAGGGTGTAGGAGAAGAACTGCGACCCGAATTCGCCCACGCCTGGCAGCAGTCCCATGATCACGCCGAGGGCGGCCGAGCGGGCGACGGTCAGCTTGTGCTTGAGCAGGTCGAAGACGCCGGAAAACAGCCCGCTGCCGGACAGCTTCGTCTCCTGCGCGTCGTTGCTGCGCTGTGACAGCAGGATGAACGCCTGCGACATGGCAAACAGGCCGATTACTGCGGGCACCAGGGGAATGCCCGAGAGCAGCCAGCTTTGTCCGAAGGTGTAGACCTGGGTGCTGTAGGACAGGTCCAGGCCGATGGTGCCAAGGAAGATGCCCACCCCCAGCATCATGGCCGCCTCGACCACGTGCTTGCGATGGGCCAGGACGACGAAGATCATGCCCAGTGCCGCCAGCATGGCGAACTCGGCGGAGCCGAACTTACGAGCGATCTGGGACAGGGTCGGTGCCAGCAGGATCAGGGAAAAGACGCTGATCAGGCCGCCGACGAAGGACGAGGTATAGGCGATGGACAGCGCTCGGCGGGCCTCGCCGCGCTGTGCCATCGGATAGCCGTCATAGGTCGTCAGCACCGCGACCGGCGTGCCGGGCGTGTTCATCAGGATGGCGGGAATGGCGCCGCCGTACCAGGCGCCGCCATAGACGCCCAGCAGGAGGGAGACGCCGGGCAGGGGCTCCATGGCGAATGTCATCGGCAGCAGGATCGCCATGACGCCGGCGGGTTCCAGTCCGGGAATGGAGCCGATGGTGACGCCGATGAGAGCCCCGATGACGATCGCCAGCATGACGTCCAGGGTGGCCACTTCATTAAGGCCTAGCAGTAGTGCATCCATGATGCTGGAACCTCTCAGAGATAGCGGTTGGCGAAGTCGGCCAGGTGATCGGGCAGCAGCGAATACAGCCACACGTCAGGCATCCAGACGGATACGGTGACCCGGAAGATGAGCACCAGCGCCATCAACGTACCGATGGTGGCGACCAGCCAGGTACGGTTCAGGAGTCGAGAGAGCCACAGCAGCACGGTGACGAAGATGAAGGTGGCCGGCACGAAGCCGATGAGAGGCAGCGACTTGATGTAGAGGAAGAACAGCAGTGACGAGATCAGGGCCGTTCGATAGCTGTCCAGCAGCCCCACCAGCGTTTCGAGCGGGTTGCGCCGAAACAGGGGGCGGCGGCCCTGGCGGATCTCGCATCGCGTCAGTTGCACGGCGCGATAGGCCGAGAAGATCGCCAGGATTCCCAGGCCCAGCAGAGCTCCCATCATGGGCTGTGTGTACCAGCCTCGCCGGGTCTCTACCCAGGCGGCCTGGTCGGGAACGAGTATCAGCAGCACAACGGATACGATGAACAGTATCCAGTAGATGTCGGCTTTGACGGTGGTCTGAGTTGGCACGGCAGCAACCTTCCGAGGCGTCGGGACACGATGGGGTGACGAACGGAGCGGGAATGCGGCCGATCTCCCGGGCCGCATTCCCGCCGGCGGGTTACCGGTTCATGAACTCGAGCAGTGCCTCGGAGTTCTCGAAGTCCCGGGCCACCATCTCCTCGGCTTCTTCGCCGCCGATCCAGTAGATGCCGGCGCCGGTCGACTCGCTCAGTTCGCGTACGCGATCCGACTGCAGGGCCTCCTGGGCGATCTCCGCGATCCGGTCCTTCACCTCCTGCGGGGTCCCGGCTTTCACGAACAGGCCGTTCCAGGTGGTCTGGGTGATGCCTGCCTGCTCGGTCAGGGTGGCCACGTCCGGAGCGATGGGCAGACGCTCCTTGGTCAGGGAGGTCAGCAGCTTGACCTCGCCGGATTTCAGGCAGGAGAGGATCAGCTGGGTCGTGGTGTTGATGACATCGGCGTCACCGGTCGCCAGGGTGGTGCAGTTGTTCTCATCGAAGGCGGCATAGGAGTTGAAGCGGATACCCGTCTGTTTGGCGGCCTGCAAGGTGACGGCCGTCGGCAGCGCCTGGTAGCCGAAGTGACCCAGGGCAATATCGTTTTCCTGCGAGTACTCGGCCAGCTCCTCCAGGTTGTCGTAAGGGGCGTCGGCATTGGCGGCGATCACGAAGGGGTAGTCGAGGAAGATGCCGACCGGCTCGAAGGTGGAGCGGTCGTAGGGCGCGTTGCCGGTATGGATGTGAGCGGTGAGGATATCCGCGACGAAGGAGCCGATGGTCTGGCCGTCCGGGCGTGACTGGGCGACGTCCAGCGCGCCCACGATGCCCGCGCCGCCGGGCTTGTTGATGACGGAGGTCGGTGTGCCGGTCTGGTCCGTCATTTCCTCGGCGATGATGCGCGTGAGGATGTCTTCCAGGTCGCCGGGCGGCCAGGGGACGACGAACTGGACGGGGCGTTCGGGATATTCCGCCATGGCCGGCGCGGTGGCCAGCAGCGGAGAGAGGGCCAAGGTGGCGATGGACAGGGTCTTTGTCAGCTTTTTCATAGTCTTCCTCTTTTGTTGTAGCGTTGTTGAAGTTGGCCGGGTTTTAGCCCCCGAGGGGGACGATCAGGACCGGTATCCTTGTCTGCTGCATGACTTTCTGCGTGGTCGAGCCGAGGAATAGCCGGGAAGCGGCCGACCCGCCGCGATCTCCCATCACGATCATGTCCGCCTGCTGCTGCTGGGCGACGTTGACGATCACCTCGTCGGGGCGACCGGTGGCGACCTCGATCTCCGGCGGCTGATTCAGCCGAGTGTCGTCGGGAATCTCGCAGCTCAGGAAATCGGAGATCCGCTGCTCGATCTTGTGGTGATACTGGTCCAGCAGTTGGCGGGTGTGCTTGAGCTGTGCCTGGGAGAGCAGGTAGTCGCGCACCATGTCGTGGGTATCCGTGCCCATCGGTTCGATGGCATGGAGGAAGATGAGCCGGGCGTCATGCTTGACGGCCTGCTCGATGGCCATTCGGAAGGCCGGGCGGCTGCCCTTGGTGATATCCGATGCATACACGATCGTTTTTATTGTCGGCAGCATGGCGTCGGACCTCTCTTGGATCGCAGGGTGCGGGATGAGAGGGGGTGGCCCCCTGCCGCCTTTCCACCTGGAAGCGGACATCGCACCGCGGGTGAAAACCGGCATCCCTCGAACGTGCCTCGTTCCTGATGCATGTTGCATGGCCGGGAACGCTGGCGTTAGCACTAATCGGCAATGTCTCTGTCGTCGGCAGCCATGGAGGTGGCACGCGAAACCGGGGCGCCGTCAGGCGCCCCGGCAGGGGGGCTCGTCATCGAAGCCGTTCCGGCGCGACCACCCTATGCCGCCTGGAGGCGGCGCAGGGTGGTGGAGGGGGGCTCTCGAAACAGGCGCCGGTACTCGCGGCTGAAATAGCTCTGGTGGAAGAAGCCCTGTTGGGCGGCGGCGTCGGCGATGCTCTGGGAGGGGTCCTGCAAGAGACTTCTGCGCACCGCATTGAGCCGCAGCGCACGCAGGTAATGGACCGGCGAGAGCCCGGTTTCCACCTGGAAGCTGTACTGCAGGGTGCGGCGGGAGATCTTCAGCCGCTGACACAGGTTCATGATCGAGGGCGGATCGTCCGGCTGCTCTCGGGCCAGCGCATGGCAGCGGTCGACGATGTAGCGGCGGGTGCGGTAGCAGGTGTCGTCGAGCCGCGGTGAGCGCGAGGCCTCGCCCAGCAGCAGCTCGACGCCCTCCTCGAGCTGGCGCGAGAACGTGCGCTGCAGGGCCGGCGACGGCGCCTCATGCGACGTGAGCAGGTAGTCCGTCATGGCCTGCCACTGTGACTTGACGTCGGCCAGCAGCGAGGCGGGTGCCTCGAGCCGGCGCAGACGGTGGTCGTCGCGCTCGAGCCATTCGTAGCGGTGGCGATCGATCGACACCACCAGCAGGTCGTAGTTCGCCGGTGCCACGCCCCGGAATTCCTCGCAGTGCGGCAGCACGTTGATGGCCTCGGTCTGAAACAGCGAATGGCTCGGCCAGTGGATCGGCAGCACCAGGTGCCATTGCGATTCCGGGAAGTGCATCAGGTGCGACAGCCCGAGGTTGCCGCTTTCGCGGAACAGCCTTATTTCCTGGCCGCTGACATCGACGATATCGCCGGAGAAGTGTCCGGCTTCGATCTGGTCGTATTCCTGCTGCCAGCCGCTCAGCCGCTGGGCATGCTCGGCGACATCCTCGCAGTGATGAAGTGAGACGGTCATCGGCAACGCCTCCTGAATCGTGTTGTTGTCGTTATCGCGACCGCGAGATCGCCGGATCGCCAGTGGTCTCGCGGTCGGTGGTTCGTGCCGGGGTCAGTCTGTCATGTCCGGTTCGAAGAGCCCCTTCTTCATCTTGAGCTTGACCCAGAACAGGGCGATCACGGCGACGATGCCGAGGACCGCCCCCAGCAGGGTGTAGACGGTGGCCGTCAGGTCCGGCGAGGGGGACGCATGGGCAGCCACGTAACCCATTCCGATGATCCCGATGATCTGCGGGATGGGGTAGAACGGCGTCCGGTAGGGACGGGCGTGCGACGGCTTCCTGAAGCGCAGCACGACGACGTTGATGTGGGCGACGATGTAGGCCAGTAACCAGCTGGTCGAAGCGCCGATCAACAGCAGCACGATGTTGTCCGGGCTGACGAGCAGGAAGGGCACCGCCACGATCACGGCCAGGAACAGGATGCCGACCCAGGGCGTGTCGAAGCGGCGGTGTTTCCGGCCCATGATGCCGAAGGCCTGGCCGTTGTCGGCCATGCCGGCGATCATCCGCGGTACCGAGGCGAGCACGGTGTTGACGGTGCTGCAGGTCGCGGTCAGGCCCATGACGGTGGCGATGATCAGCCCTACCTTGCCGAAGACGCCGTCCACCAGGTCCAGATAGGGCAGCGACGATGTCGTCAGCGTCTCTTGGGAAAGATAGCGCCCGCCGCCCAGGCTGAACAGGGCGAACAGGGCGAAGATGACGAGCAGCGACACGAACATCGCGCGCGGCACGCGGCGTTCCGGCTGGCGGATGTCCTGGATCAGGGGGCAGATGAACTCGCAGCCGACGAACAGCCACATCGCCAGCGCCGTCAGGCCGATGAAGCTGCCATCCAGGATGCCCTCCAGGCCCCAGTCGATGCCGGCCGCCGCCTGGGCGGTCGGTGCCGAGGGTGTCTCCAGCAGCGCCGTCGCCCCGACCAGCAGGATGGCCGCGATCATCGAGAAGGTGAACAGGTTCTGTAGCCGGGCGAAGACATCGGTGCCGAGGATGTTCAGCGCCGCCAGGCCGAACAGCAGCAGCAGCGGCACCAGGTAAGGGGGAAGCACCTCGGGGAAGAGCGTCTGCAGCAGGGCGTCGACCATGATCAGTTCCGCCGAGAGGCCGAACATCGCCACCACCACGTAGCCTGCGAACACCGACACGATCGCCGGGAAGTGGCCGATGGCCTTCTGCGTGTAGGTCGCCAGGGTTCCCGTGGAGGTGGGGTACATCAGGGAAAGTTCGGAAAAGCTGATGGCGTTGCAGAAGGCGAAGATCAGCGCCAGGACCATGGCCGCCAGGAAACTCAGGCCGCCGATGCCGAAGCCTATCAGCGACGAGGCCATCGCTCCCTGTACCACCACGCAGCCGACGCAGACCGCCATCATGGTCTTGAAGCCGATCGTGCCTGGCCGCCCCACGGTCCCGCTAGCGGCTGGCGTCCGGCCCACCATCGTGCTGCTCATGTCGAATCTCCTCAGGCTCTTGTGCCTTCTTTGTTGTGCCCAGCCTCTGTCGTTTCATCAAACCAGAGAGACGTCGACTTCAATCTGCCTGCAATCGGATGTCACGTCTTGACTGCCACTGCCAGACAATTGGTGTTCCCTGCCAGCGGCGGGCCGGGTGCCTGTCGGTGAGTGGGACGGGGGCAACGAGGATAGGGCGTCGAGCTTGCGGTCCGGCAGGCCCGCCGAGCGGCGCCCGTGAAGGGAAGTGTCGTGGCGGGGGGGCATGGCCGCCCCCTGGCAGGGGCGGCGGCGGGGCTCAGAACGAGGTGCGCAGGGTCAGGGTCGCGCTGCGAGGGCTGCCGTAGATGGCGCCGGCATAGAAGCCGTAGCGGTCGTAGTAGTGCTGGTCGAACAGGTTGTCGACGTTGAGGCTCAGGCGGGTGTCGTCGGTGATGTCGTAGCGGGCCATGGCGTTCCAGATCGCATAGCCCGGCCACTTGACCGCGGTGGAGCCGGTGCTGACGCCATGGCTGGGCTGCCCCGCCGGGCTCGAGACGGCATCGATATGGCTCTGGGCGTAGACGCCGCCGCCGAAGGTCCAGCGGTTGAGCCGGCCGCCGGGTTCATAGGTCGTCGACAGCTTGAACAGGTGCGAGGGATCGCTGCGCCCGTCGCTATCCACCCGGCGAAAGTGCAGATAGGTGTAGCCGCCGTAGACGTTCCAGTTCGGCGTGATGGCACCGGCCACTTCCAGGTCGACCCCCTCCGTCTCGTTGCCGGTGCCGGATTTGTAGGCCTGGGCCCCATCGGGCGTGAGGTTGCCGCCATCCATCACCGCCAGGTGTTCCTGGCGGGTGCGGAAGAGCGCGGCGGAGGCGTTCAGCTGACCGTCGAACCACTCTCCCTTGATGCCGGCTTCGTAGCTGTCGCCCTCGACGGGGTCGACGGTGGCCCCGCCGGTGTCGCGCTGGCTCTGCGGCGTGAAGATGTTGGTGTAGCTGGCGTAGAGCGAGTAGCGGTCCGACAGGTCGTAGATCGCCCCGGCGTAGGGCGTGAAGACGTCGTGTTCGTGACGGCTCGTGGTAGCGCCGTCATAGGCGTCGGTGTCGGTCTCGTAGTCGCTGACGCGCCCGCCGAGGATGATCGACAGCGGCTCGGTGACCTCGAGTCGCGTCGCGGCATAGAACCCGCGCAGCCGGGTCTCGGTAGTCTTGACCCGCCCGGTGCGGGAGGCATCCAGGCGGATGTCGTCGTCGACGCCGTGACGCCAGTCGGAGATCGCCAGGCCGTTGGTGGCGCGGAACATGCAGTAGGAGGAGTACTCGGAGGCCGTGCCGCTGGACATCGTGCATTCCTGCTCCGGGGTGCGCTCGCGCGTGCGGCTCTCGCTGGCGCCGAGCATCAGGTCGTGCCGCCGCCCGAACAGGTCATACGCGCCGCTCAGGTCGACCCCGACCGAGCGCTGTCGCGTCTCGTTCCTCTCGCGCAGGGCGTTGAGGATCGCCCCGCCGCCGTCCTGATCCCAGTAGCCGATGAAGCCGCCAGAGGGGCCGCGGTTGACCTTGGCCAGGGCGAGATTGTTGAGAGCGTCGGTGTCGCTCTGGGCCGCGTGAACGTCGAGGGTCCAGTCGTCGTTGAAGGCATGGTTCAGCGAGGCGAAGACCGTGTTGGTCCTGGACTCGGCATGGCTCCAGTCCGGTGCCAGGTTGGTGCTGCGCGAGAGGTGCGTCCTGCTGCCGTCGGCGAACCAGATGGGCACGTTGGCGCCCCAGCCCGCGCCGTCGGTCTTGCGATACTCGTATTGGTAGCCGAGGCCGAGGGTGGTGTCGTCGGTCGCATCGAAGGCGAGATTGGCCAGCGCCGCACGACGGCGCTCGGACTCGTTGTCGCGAAAGGTGTCCCCCTCCTGCTGGGTCACCACGACGCGCGAGCGAACGCGGCCATCCTCGGTCAGCGGCACATTGAGGTCCGCCCCGACCCGCGACCGGTCCCAGCGTCCGTAGGCGCCGTAGACGCTGCCGCCGAACTCCCGTTCCGGGCGCTTGCGGATCAGGTTGACCGTTGCCGAGGGATCCCCCGTGCCGCCCAGCAGCCCGTTGGCGCCGCGCACGATGTCGATGCGCTCGTAGAGGTCCATGTTCAGGGCGTTGCCGCCGCCGCCGAATCCGGAATCGCCGGAGAACTGCAGCCCGTCGACCTTCCAGTTGCCGATGTCGTAGCCGCGCGCCCGGAACGACGTGCGCACGCCGACTTCGGCCTTGCTTGCCGTGATGCCCGGCGTGAGCTCCAGGGCATCCTCGATATCCACGGCCTCACGGTCGTCAAGCTGCTGCCGGGTGATGCTGGTGACCGACTGCGGCGTTTCCCGAGGCGAGAGCGCAAGGCCGGTGGCGCTGTTCGTCTCGGGGATCGTGTAGCTCCGCTCGGGTGCCGCCTGGCGTCCGGCCTCGACCGTCATGGGAGACAGCTGGACGGGCGATTCGTCGTGGTTGGCATCGGTTGGTGTCTGGGCCACGACCGCCGTGCTGAGCATGCAGCCGCCGAAGGTGGCGGCAAGGGCACCGGTGAGCGGCTTTGCTGGTGTCCTGGCGGCGTTTCCGGTGGCCTGCGAGGCGCGATGTTTCATGAACGATCCTGTTCGAAATAATAATGATTAGCGTTTTACTGAATGAGGACCGACGATTATATTGACGCCTCAGGCGGAGAACCTTTGGCTCTGTGGGGCATATGTAATGGATGGTATTGACGACGCTCCGGCCTCGGCCTCCCGGGCCGGAGCGCACGATGAAAGCGCCCTCGCGCTGGTGGTGGACGACGACGACGAGATCCGTGAGCTGATCTGCGACTATCTGGCCGGCATGGGATACCGCACCCGGGGAGCGGCCAATGGCCGCGAGATGTGGTCTCGTCTGGACGAGGGCGTGGACCTGGTGATCCTGGATCTCATGCTGCCGGGAGAAGACGGCTTGAGCCTGTGCCGCACGCTGCGCGATCGGCGTGCGCTGCCGGTGATCATGATCAGCGCACGAGGCGCCTGCTCGGAGCGCATCATCGGCCTCGAGATCGGCGCGGACGACTACCTGGCCAAGCCTTTCGACCCTCGCGAGCTGCTGGCCCGGGTGCGTGCCGTCCTGCGTCGCAGCGCGCCGCGCCAGGACGCCCGGCCCCCCGCGTCACCCTCGGTTCCCGACGACGCCGAACGGCGTTTCGCCGGCTGGCGCCTGAACCTCCGGACCCGGCGGCTGCAATCGCCCGAGGGGCGATCCTTCGAGCTGCCGCGCTCCGATTTCATGGTGCTGCAGGCCCTGAGCGCATCTCCCGACCGGATCGTCAGCCGCAACATGCTGAGCCGGCAGGCCTTCGGGCGCGACCATCTTCCCGGTGACCGCGCCATCGATGTCTGCATCAGCCGCCTGCGCCGCCTGCTGGAGGATGAGGCCCGCCGCCCCCGCTTCATTCGCACCGTGCGCAACGAGGGCTACCTGCTCGAACTCTCCGCCGACGCCGGCTGATGGGGGCCGCTAACGCCTGGCGCCGGCGGTGGCCCGACTCGCTCTTCGGCCAGCTATGCGTGATCGTGGTAGTCGGGGGGCTGTCGGCCCAGCTGCTGTTCGGCAGCCTCTGGTATGACGTGCGCTACAGCCAGGTGCTCGAGGAACCCGCCCGCCTGGTGATCTTTCGTACCGCGGCCGTCGTGAACCGGCTCGCCGACGGCAAGGCGATCGACGACCTGGCCACCGAGGTCTTCCACCCCCAGCTCCGTGCGGCGCCGCTTCCCTCAACGCCTCGCCAGGACGATGCCCGTGCGAACGTCGCACGCCTGATGCAGGACGCGCTGCGCCGTGAGACGGGAGAGGCCTTACCGCTGTCGCTGCTCGACGTGGATATTCGCAACGACCGCGGCGACGCCAGCACCTGGGCCGGCCTGACCGGGCTCTCGCCGGTGGTCGGACACTTCGACTTCCAGCTGCGTCTCGCCCCGAGGCGGTGGCTGCGCATCCGGGCGGACCAGGCGCAGGGGTGGAACGCCCGGCCCGCCTGGATCGTGCTGGGCGACTATGCGTTGCGCGTCTATCTGCTGCGTGCCCTGGCGCTGATCGCGGTGGCGCTGGTCGTGGTACGCGTGAGCACCCGGCCGCTGCGTCGGCTGATACGAGCCGCCTCGGCGCTGGGGCGGGATATCGAGCGGCCGCCTCTGCCGGTCGAGGGGCCGAGAGAAATGCGCCAGGCCGCTGAGGCGTTCAATGCCATGCAGCAACGGCTGATCGACCTGATCCGGGAGCGCACCGAGCTGCTGGCCGCCGTCTCCCACGACCTGCGCACCCCGCTGACCCGCATGCGGCTCCGGGTGGAGGGCATCGGGGAGGATGCGCTCAGGGAAAAACTGGTCGGCAATATCGTTCAGATGGAGACGCTGATCGCGGCGCTGCTGGATTCGGTCGGCGACGGCGCGGGGCCGGAGGAGTCGTCCGCCTTCGACCTGGCCGGGCTGGTGCGAGAGGTGGTGGACGACTTCGTCGAGACGGGCAGCGATATTCGCTGGGACGGGGCCGCCGAGGCGTTCGTCTCGGGTCAGGCCGCGAGCATTCGGCGGGTGCTGCACAACCTGATCGAGAATGCCCTGCGCTATGCGGGCAGCACCAGGCTCACGCTGCGCCTGGCCGGGCGCTGGGTCGAGCTGACGATCGAGGACGACGGCCCCGGCATCGAGGTGCAGCGGCTCGCCGACATCATGCAGCCCCGTGTGCGCGGCGACGCCGAGGCGGGTGGCGCTCTCGGCTACGGCCTGGGGCTCAGCATCGCGCGGAGCATCGTGATGGCTCACCGCGGCCGGCTGAGGCTCGAGAATCGCACCGGCGGCGGGCTGAGGGTCGTGATGGCGTTGCCGGCGATGGCGTGACGATAATCGCCGGCGCACCCCCGGGAGGGGCGGGCGCCGGCCGATATCACTCGGCGCTGCCGGGAGCGGCGGCGCGAAGGTCGCCCTCGGGCTCGGGGGCGGCGAGGTTGCCGGCGAGCCGGCAGAGCGCGATGGCCGCCAGGCCGCACAGGGCCAGCACCAGCGGCATGACGTGGGGCCCCTGTACGACCAGGCTGGCCAGGTAGCCCACCGCGGCGGCGACCAGGTAATGCAGGGTGCCCATCAGGGCCGATGCCACGCCGGCCTTGGCACCGCCGGCATTCATGGTCAGCGCCGTCAGGTTGCCGAACACCAGGCCGAGTGCGCCGATCGCCACGCCGAGCAGGGTGCCATAGACCGCGAGGGTGTCCATGTCCGTCATCACGGCCAGGAACAGCAGCGCACCGGCCAGGGCATGCAGGCCGAGCCCGATGAAGGTGACGCGTGCGGGCGTCATGCCGCCGGCGGCCAGCTTGTTGGCCAGGGTGCCGCCGAGGATCAGGCCCACCGAGTTGGCGGCGAACAGGTAGCTGAAACGGGTCGGCGTCATGCCGAAGTGCTCGGTGAACACGAAGGCGGAAGCGCTGATGTAGGTGAACAGCGAGCCCAGCACGAAGCCGCCGGCCAGCGTATAGGCCATGAAGACCCGGCGGCGCGACTGGGCGAGGTAGCCGCGCATCACGCTGCCGGGGTTCAGCGGCGTGCGTCGCTCGGGGGCCAGCGACTCGGGAATGGCCGTCAGGCTCCACAGCAGGCCGATGCCGCCGCACGCCGCCAGCACCCAGAAGATGCCGCGCCAGCCGCCGTGCTCGAGCATGAAGCCGCCCATCATCGGCGCCAGCACCGGTGCGACCATCATCACCTGCATCAGCAGCGAGAAGATCCTGGCGGAACTCTTCACGTCGCAGAGGTCGGCCACGATCGCGCGCGGTGCCACCAGGCCGGCGGCCGCGCCGATGGCCTGGGCGAAACGCGCGACCAGCAGCCACTCGAGGGTCGGCGCCAGCGCCGCCCCCACCGAGCCCGCCACGAAGATCACCAGCCCCACCAGGAGCGGCATCCGGCGTCCGAAGCGTTCCAGCAGCGGGCCGTACAGGCACTGGCCCAGCGCCAGTCCGGCGAGGAACACGGACAGCGTCTGCTGGACGCTGCCGGCTGAGACCCCGAAGTCCTGGCCGATCATCGGCATGCCGGGCAGGTACATGTCGATGGCCATGGCATCGAGGGCCGTCAGCAGGGCGAGCAGCACCACCAGGGCCATGCCCACGGTGCCTTGGCGGGTCGTCGCGTCAGTCATGTCGTTCTCCTTCGTTCAGGCGGTCGATGCTGTCACGCATCAGGCGTTCCAGGGCATGCAGGCGCGCTTCGAAGCGCTCCTGGCCGATATAGATCAGGGCCACGTGGAGGCTGTCGACCATGCCCATGAAGGCATGGCCCATGACCTCGGCGTCCCGGTCGGAGAGCGCCCCGCGGACATGGCGACGCAGCGCTGCCGTGAAGCCGGCCAGCAGCTGCTGCATGTAGCCCTCGTAGCCCTGCTGGAACTCGTGGAAGAGCGCCTCGGAGGGGATGTAGGACGCCCGCAGCAGGAAGCGGAGGTGCTCGGAGTCGGCGTAGCGCGCCTGCAGGGCCTCGCAGTAGCGCTGCCCCGGCAGCGAGGGGTCGGGGTGCGCGAAGCATTCGCGGGCGAAGCGCGTCTCGATCTGCAGGGCATCCTCGAAGACCGCGCGAAACAGCGCGTCCTTGTTTTTGACATGCGAATACAGCGATGCCTTGCGAATCCCGGCATCGGCCGCGATGTGGGACAGCGAAGCCCCTTCATAGCCATGCCGGGCGAACTGCGCGACGGCGGCATTGAGTACCCGGCGCAGCGCGGGCGTCGTGGCGGATGACATCTCGTTGCTCCAGTGAATCCAGGCCTTGATGACGCTCGCCCGAGGGGGCGTGGCGTCGGGGGGGGCGGCATCCTAACCCAAAAAGCTACCGAACGGTAGGTAGCTTTTGTGGCGTCAAAAAATGGCCGCCCGGGCCATTCCTCGATCGGCGCCCTGCGGCGCCTCTCGACAGCTCGGCCGGCCCGGCCACGCGCGATGCGATCGTAGCCGGGCCGGCGGCGTCATGCGTTTCAGAACATGGTGTTCTCGTTGGCCGACTCCTCGGGCACCGGCTGGATCACGTCCCAGTGCTCGACGATCATGCCGTCCTCGACGCGGAAGATATCGACCACGGCCTCGCCGAGGTCTTCCTCGCCGTTGGTCGAGTGGACGTGGAGCCAGACCAGATCGCCATCGGCCGCGCTGCGCACGATCTCGCTCTGGTAGTCCGGGTTATCCTGGAAGTAGCCCGCGAAGTAGTCCACGAAGGGCGCCTTGCCGTCGGGCACGCCCGGGTTGTGCTGGATGTAGTCCTCCGCGATCACGCCGGCGCTCTCGACGGTCTCGTGCTCGTTGAAGAACTGGTTGTAGAACTCGGTGACCAGCGCCCGGTTGGCTTCCTCGGCCTCGACATCGCGATCGGGCTGCGCCATGACGGCGGCCGGTGCGGTCAGCAGCAGCGCGGTGGCGGCCGCACTCAGGGATTTCAGGATCGACATGGCAGTTCCTCGTGATGTGATGGGGAGGGAGGCACGGCCGGCGGCTCGCCGGCTATTGGTCTATAAAGTGGACCGTGGGCTAAACTTAGGCCAGCCCCGGGGCCGGCGCAAGACGTCATCTTCTCCTGACATGGTCACATCGAGATGACCTTTGGGCCGTTCTCCTGCCACTGAACCACTCGTTGAGGGAGATACCATGACAACGCCGTCCGACGACGATGCGATCGTGCTCGAACAGCCCTGCCCGATTCGCGACGTGCTCGACCGCATCGGCGATCAATGGAGCCTGCTGATCCTGGAGGCCCTGGCCCCCGGGACCCTGCGCTTCAACGCCCTGCGGCGCGAGATCGGCGATATCTCGAGGCAGATGCTCTCGCGTACGCTCAAGCAGCTGGAGCAGGATGGCTTCATCACCCGCACGCTCTACGCCGAGGTGCCGCCGCGCGTGGAGTACGCACTGACGCCCCTGGGGCGCTCCTTCCTCGAGCCGATGCAGCAGCTGGTGGACTGGGCCGAGGCCCATCACCGCACCATCGTCGCCGCTCGCGCTCGCTACCGGGCCGAGCGCGAGCCGGCCTGACGCCGGCGGCGGCTTCAGTCGAGGCCGCCGCCGGCGCTCAGTGACTGGCGCACGAACTCGCGAAAGACCCGCACCCGCGCGGGAGCATTCTGGCCGCCGAGGCTGATCGCATAGAGTCGCCCCTCCGACAGGCTCCAGTCCGCCAGCACCGGGACCAGGGTCCCCTTGGCGGCGTGTGCGGCGGCCACCAGGTCGGGCAGCGGGCCGATGCCGGCCCCCGCCAGCGCCAGCCGCAGCACGCTGGCGTAGTCGCCGGTGCGGATGACCGGGCGGATCCTCAGCTCGCGTGACCGCCCGCGGCGATCCGTGAGCGTCAGCTGCGTGGCGCCCGTGAACTCGTGCGAGACGATCAGGTGATGTTCGGCCAGCGCATCGGGGGCGTCGACGGGATGGCCATGCGCCGCCAGGTACTCCGGCGCGGCATAGAGCCCCATGCGGAACGGCGCGACCGACGAGGCCCGATAGACCATGTCCGGCAGGTTCCCGTCCTGTGCCCTCAGCGCGAGGTCGATGCGATGCGCCGCGAGATCCAGGGGCGTATCGGTGATCAGCAGCTCGACGGTGATCTGCGGGTGCCGGCGGCGGAACGCCGCGATGATCTCCGGCATGAGCTCGAGGCCGATATCCACCGGCGACGTCACCCGCAGATGGCCCTGGGGCACGTCCTGGGACTGGCGTGCGCCTTCCGCCGCATCGTCCAGCCAGGCCAGGGCCTCCTGTGCCTTGGCATAGAAGGCCAGGCCTTCCTCCGTCGGCGAGACCGCCCGCGGTGCACGCGCCAGCAGGGCAACCCCGAGGCGCTGCTCCAGGCGCGACAGACGGCGACTGATGCTGCCCTTGCTTTCACCGACCTGCCTCGCCGCGGCAGAGATGGTGCCGAACTCGGCGACGGCACAGAAGGCGCGGATATCCTCGAGCGCCCCGCCAAGAGTTGTCAGATCGTTAACCATGGGTTCCATTCCCGGCGTCTTATGTGTGTGCAGAAACTAATGCATGCTGCGCGCCTGGCCCAGTCCCCATGCTGGGCGGGGCGGGTCATGGTGGCCTTTCCCGCGCCGTCACGCCGCCAGGCGGTCGGCCATGGCGGCGCCCGGCGCCGATCCCTCCGGCGGCAATGACGTTCCGCCTTCGCCGAGCGAGCGCGAGCCCTCCGGCATGCCGGCGTCACGCCCCTCTCGCCCCATCCCATCCATAGCCGAAGCGGGCCCTCGGGCACCGCACATGAAGGAGTATGCAACATGGTCACCAGACGATCTTTCCTGCTGGGTGCCGGGGCGGGGCTGGCCACCTTCGGCCTGGGCGCCGGTACCGGCGCCTTTCTGAGCGCCGATGGCGGCTGGCGTCGCGGCGCCGACCTGCCCCGCGCCGAGACGGTCGGCGCCTCCGGGTCGCTGCCCGTCCAGGCGGATGTCGTGGTGGTCGGCGCCGGCATCGCGGGGCTCTCCACCGCCCACGCGCTGCGGGATCGGGGGCTGTCCGTCGTGGTCCTGGAGAAGGGCGTGGTCTCGGGCGAGCAATCCTCCCGGGCCTTCGGCTGGATCTACAGCGCGGGCTGGCACCCGGACAAGCTGGAACTGGCGAATCGTTCGAAGACGCTGTGGGCCGACTTCGCCCGGGCCAACGAGCGCGACATCGGTTACCGCCGCACCGGCAACCTGTCGCTCCTCGAGAGCGAGGAAGCGGTGGAGGGCCAGCGGGCCTGGCTGGCCGAGGCGAAGGAGCGGGCCCCCGACATGGACGTGCGGCTCGTGTCCGGCGCAGAGCTCGAGCGGCTGACCCCCGGCGCGGGCAAGGCCTACCAGGCCGCGCTCTATTCGCCCTCGGACGGCATCGCGGAGCCGACCATCGCGGCGCCGCGGATCGCCCGTGCCTTGCAGGCGAAGGGCGTACCCGTCATCCAGCGCTGCGCCGTGCGCAGCGTCGAGACCGAGGGCGGCGCGATCCGTCATGTGGTCACCGAGCAGGGCGTGGTGCGGACCTCGAACGTGGTCGTGGCCGGCGGCGCCTGGAGCCGGCTGTTCCTGGGCAACCTGGGCGTGCCCTTCCCCCAGCTGGGCATCGCCTCGCCGCTGATGCGCGTCACCGGGGCGCAGGGCCCCGACGGTGCGGGCTATGCGCCCAATTTCACCTGGCGGCGCCAGATCGATGGCAATTACGTGGTGGGCGCGCTGCGCAACGTGGCGCCGGTGACGCGGGCCAGCTTCACCGAGCTGCTGAGCTTCCTGCCCACGCTGCGTCATGCGTCGGGCCTGGTCACCATGCGCTTCGGGCAGGACTTCTTCGAGTCGCTGCGGATGCCGACCCACTGGTCGAGCGACGAGGTCACGCCCTTCGAGCGCAACCGCTTTCTCTCGGCCAAGCCGTACCAGGACGAGCTGGATCGCCGCTTCGAGGCCCTGCGCGAGGCCTTCCCGGATTTCCGGGCGTCCGCGCCCATCGAGTCCTGGGGTGGCGTCATCGATGCCACGCCGGATTCGACGCCGATCATCTCCGCCGTCGACCGCCTGCCGGGACTGTCGCTGATCAGCGGCTTCTCGGGCAACGGCCTGACCGTCGGCCCTGCGGCGGGCGAGATGATGGCCCAGATCATCGCCGGCGAAACACCCACCGTCGATCCGGCGATCTACCGCTACGACCGCTTCTTCGACGGCTCCGACCTGACCTTCCGACACTGAGGTGCTGATGGATTCCTTGCTTCCCCCGATCGGCTTCGGCCTCGACGAGCTGGACGACCGGCAGGTCGCCCGGCTGATCCCCGCCGCCTGGCAGGCGGGTTTTCGCGCCTTCGACACGGCCCAGCTGTACGGCAACGAGGCGGCACTGGGCCGTGCCCTGAGCGACATCGGCATGGCGCGCGACGCGGTCTTCGTCACCACCAAGGTGATGAACCGCTATTTTTCGGAGACGCACTTCCTGGCCTCGGTCGAGCAAAGCCTCGACCGGCTGGCGCTGGATCACGTCGATCTGCTGCTGGTGCACTGGCCCGGCCACGGCATGCCCATCGAGCGCCAGATCGAGCTGCTGAACGAGGCGCGCGCACGGGGCTGGACGCGTCATATCGGCGTCAGCAACTACAATGCGACCCAGCTGGCCCGCGCGGTCGAGGTCAGCGAGGCGCCGATCGCGACCAACCAGGTCGAGATCCATCCCTATCTGGATCAGTCGACGCTGCGCCAGCGGGCGCACGCGCTCGGCGTGCCGCTGACCGGTTTCTTCGTGATGGCCATGGGCGCGGTGCCCCGCGACCCGCTGCTGGCCCGCATCGGCGCGGCCCACGGCAAGAACGCGGCCCAGGTGGTCCTGCGCTGGGTGCATCAGAAGGGGGACGTGCCCCTGACCCGCACCACCCGCCCCGAGCGGGTCGCGGAGAATGCCGCCATCTTCGATTTCGCCCTGTCGGACGAGGAAATGGCCATGATCGACGGCCTGGCGCGCCCGCAGGGGCGCATCCTCAGCCCGGCCAATCTGGCCCCGACCTGGGATCGATAAGGGCCTTCTCCAGGGCCGCCCGATGGCATCGGCGGCCACGATGACCCAACCGACCCTTAGAGGTACCCATGATTCACGATTCCAAGCAACGCTATGGCAGCGTCAGCAAGACGTTTCACTGGTCGATGACGGCGCTGATCGCCTGGCAGCTGCTCAAGTTCGGCGACCGCATCGCCGAGGGAGAGCACTGGATCGGCCAGACGCTGGTGCCCTGGCACGTCTCCATCGGGACCCTGCTGCTCGGCCTGATCGTGCTGCGTCTGGTGTGGGTCATCGGCCAGCGCCGCCATCGCCCGCGCCAGCATCCGGCTACCGCCCGGCTGGTGAAGGCCGGGCATGGCCTGCTCTTCGCGGGCATGCTGCTGATGCCGCTGTCCGGCGTGCTGATCATGCTGGGCGGTGGCTACGGTCTGAGCGCCTTCGGCTGGGAGATCGTGCCGGAGGGTGAAGAGATCGCCTGGGCGGCCGGCCTCGGCAGCCTCCATTCGCCGCTGGCCTGGATGCTGTCCGTGCTGATCCTCGGGCATGTCGGCATCGCCCTGTTCCACCATTTCGGCCGGCGTGACGACACCCTCGAGCGGATGCTGTAGGGCGAGCGCCGGCCGTGCCTGTTCTGCTGTCTCTCCGCCGGGGCCGGTGTGCCCCGGGGCTCGACGAAAGGGGCGATTGACCCCCGAGTCCGGTGGCGCTATGTTTTAATAACATGTTAATAAAAAATGATACCGACGCGGCCACCTGACAGGAGGTCCTGTGATCTCTGCCCATCCCCATCAAGATTCGTTTTCCGCCTGGCTCGCCGAGCTGCAACGTACCTGCGGCCAGTTCGAGTCATGCCCTCTGCCCGATGACATGCCCTTCCACGGCTCGGTCGGCACACGGCTCGCCGGCAGCCTCGAGGTTGCCGAGATCACCACCAACGCGCAGCGCATCGTTCGCGAGCGGCCGTGCAGTGACCGTGAGGAGGACCGCTACTGCTTCCTGATCGTGCAGCGTCAGGGGCGTGCCCGCCTCATCCAGCAGGGGCGCACCATCGACATGCTGCCGGGCGAGATGGCCCTGCTGGACTCGGCGCGTGACTGCGAGATCCTGCCCCAAGGCTTCATCGAGCACAGCTCCTTCCACCTGCCTCGCGATGCCGTCATCGAGCGTTTCGCCGATCGCCGGGTGCCGTTCGGCAAGCTCAACACCGGCAATGCCAGCGGTCAGATCCTGCAGCTGATCGTCAATCGCGTGGTATCCCGGCAGCTGAGCGAGCCGTTGACCGAAGAAGATGGCATCGGCCTGCGTGATTCGCTGCTGTCCCTGCTGGCGCCGACCTGTCGGGACGACGCCGACGCGGTCACCGAGGCGCCGGCGGAGGGGGAGGAGCTCTATCGCTGTGCCCAGCAGCTGATCGAGCAGCGCCTGCAGGACGAGCGTCTCACGCCGTCCTTCCTGGCCGAGCAGCTGCACATCTCCGTCCGTCGGCTGTATCGGCTGTTCGAGCACCACGGCGACAGCGTCTGCCGCTACGTCCAGCGGCAGCGCCTGGCGCGCTGTGCCGAGGCGCTGTCGGACCCGCGCCGAGCGCGGCACTCGATCACCGAGATCGCCTACCACTGGGGCTTCACCGATTCGGCCCACTTCAGCCGCGCCTTCAAGAAGTCTCACGGCATGTCGCCGCGGGACTATCGCCGTCACCATAGCCTGCATTGACGCGCGGATCGCCAGGCGTGCCCGGGAGGATGCGTCGATGCCGGCCGGCGACAAAAAAGCGCCCGATGCCACAGGGCACATCGGGCGCAAGGTGACGCGAAGCCGAGTCACGTCCAATCGATGATCAGTAGGCGATACACACCGACTTGAGTTCGGTGAAGGATTCGACCGCCTCGCGGCCGAACTCGCGGCCCATGCCGGACTGCTTGACGCCGCCGAAGGGCATGTTCGGGTCCAGGGTGACGTGGGTGTTGACCCATACCGTGCCGGCCTCGATCTCCGGGGTCAGGCGCATGGCCTGCGACAGGTCGTTGGTCCACAGGCTGGCGGCCAGGCCGAGGTCGCTGTCGTTGACCATGGCCAGCGCCTCGTCGACGTCGTCGAAGGGGATCACTGACAGCACCGGGCCGAAAACCTCCTCGCGGGCCAGGGTCATCTGCTGGGTGACGTCGGCCAGCACCACGGGCGAGACGTAGTAGCCGGTGTCATCCGGCGCCTCGGCACCACGCATCACGCGGGCGCCCTCGCGCTCGGCGATCTCGAGATAGCTCAGGATGCTCTGCTGGTGGCGCTGGGAGACCACCGGGTTGAGCTGTGCCGTGGGATCCAGGCCCGGCCCCAGCGACATGCCGCTGATCGCCTGGTGCAGGCGTTCGCAGAAGGCCTCGTACTGGCGGCGATGCACGTAGAAGCGCGAGGCCGCGGCGCATACCTGGCCCTGGTTGAGCAGCCCGGCCATCAGGGCCCCTTCCACCGCCTTGTCCAGATCGGCGTCCTCGAGCACCAGCATGGGGTTCTTGCCGCCCAGTTCGAGCGAGAAGTGGGCCATGTGGTCGACGGCGGCGTGACCGATGCGTTTGCCGATATCGGTGCTGCCGGTGAAGGTCACCTTGCGCACGTCGGGGTGCTCCGCCAGGCGCTGACCGGCGGTCGAGCCGCCACCCACGACGACGTTGACGACCCCGCTGGGAATGCCGGCTTCCAGCGCCAGTTCGGCCAGGCGCAGGGCGCTCAGCGGCGTTTCCGTGGACGGCTTGACGACGATCGTGCAGCCCGCCGCCAGCGCCGGGATGATCTTCCACAGCGCGATCATCAGCGGGAAGTTCCAGGGCACGATGCCGGCGACCACGCCGACCGGCTGGCGCAGGGTGTAGGCGTGGAACTCGGCGCCTTCCGGCATGCCGATGGAGACGTCGGTGGTCTTGCCTTCGAGCTTGGTGGCCCAGCCGGCCATGTAGCGGATGAAATCCACCGAGAAGCCGACGTCGACCACGCGGGTCAGGTTGATCGACTTGCCCTGGTTGAGGGTCTCGAGCTGTGCCAGCTCCTCGGTGTGCTGCTCGACCAGATCGGCGAAGCGCAGCAGGATGCGCTCCCGCTCGGCCGGTTTCTTGCCGCGCCAGGTCTTGTCGTCGAAACGGGCCTTGGCGACTGCCACGGCACGGTCGACATCGGCATTCGATGCGAGTGCCAGGCTGGCCAGCGGCTCACCGGTGGCGGGGTTGATCGGTTGGGCCTGGCGGTCGCCTTCGGTCAGGTAGTGCCCATCGATGAAGGAGCCGGTGGCCCGGGAGAGGAAAGCATCGACCTCGGGGAGCGGTGCGATCGGAAAGTCGGTCATGGTGGATGCCTCATGCAGAGAACGACGGCTCAGAGCCGTGGGTCGGTCATGTCCGAGTCAACGCTAGCACTGGCCAGCGCCACGGGCTTGTACTTGACTGCCAGGCACATGTCCCTGTCTGCCAGACAGCAGGCGCGATGCCGGGCAGGTGGCTCCCACGGCCGGAGGCACTCTGGGTCAAGCATGATGGCAGCAGCGTTCAATGCCATATCTTGATGACCATTATCATTATGGGGTGAAGGGATTTTTCGAGAGCCGATGCGATAAAACCGCCGTCAGGGAATGGGGGCACGGCCAGTCATTGTTGGCTGGCTTATTGGTTATAAATGGCGATGAACATGCTGGGTGTCATGGATGGCGATTGGATGCTGTTGCGCCAGTGACATCAGGATGGCGGCGGCCTCCCCAGGTTGCATCCCGCTGTCGCCATACTTTAGAGCGCTTTTTCAATGCCAAAAAAAATTCGTTCCATATCTCGGGCCATCAGGGTCATCGAAGCTTTCAACCAGCATGGCGGTGCACTGAGTCTCAATCAGTTGCACTGCATGACGCAGCTGGATCGCGCGACTATTTTACGTATTCTGGTGACGCTGATGGAGGAGGGATGGGTATATCGTGGATTAGGAGATCAACGATATCGCCTCACCTATCAGATACATGAGCTAGGGGGGCATGTCCAACCCCAGAATGAGCTGGCGTACTTGACTTCCCCCATCCTGGACGCCTTTCAAAAGGAGGTGATATGGCCTTCGGATCTGGCGATCTACAATGGCAAGAGCATGGAGATCATCGAAACCACACGGCGTCAGTCCCCCTTGTTTATCAACAAGGGGTTCATGGGGTATCGGCCCAATATGCTGCAGTCCGCCGTGGGGCGTGCTTACCTGGCCTGGAGCCACCCTGCCGATCAGGCTGCCATTCTCAAGCGTTTGCGCCAGAGTGAAAGCCCCGAGGATAGGCTGGCGCTCGATGAACCATGGGTGCAGAGGATACTGCAGGAAACGCGCGAGAGAGGCTATGGCGTTCGCGACGAGCGGTATCAGGGAGGGCCTGACGACAGCAAGACCTATCAGGTAAGGGCCGCCGCCGTCCCGGTCATGGCCATGGAAGAGGTGCAGGCCTGTATCAGCCTGATCTGGTTTGAAGCCCTTGTCACCTCCGAACATCTGGAAAAGGAGCTTCTACCCAAACTCAGAGCCGTTGCCGATCAGGTCGCTGACCAGATCCTGCAGCATGAACTTTACTGAGAACGTGTAGGCACTGACATCATGAGGCCGCCTGAAGCGCCCGAGTGTGCCTGAATCCCGTCAGGCTCCGGGGGGCAGGAAGAACAGAAAACAGCCCTGGCCAAGGGTGGCTAGGGCTGAGGTCGGTGGTAACAGCGTCAAGAACGCGGGGATGGTGTGGCTCGGCCTGATGGATCAGTAGCCGCTAACCCAGTTCGGGATGATGACGTCGTTCTCCTCGGCATATTGCTCCCACAGAGCACGCATCTCGGCCAGCTTTTCCGGATGCTCTTGGCTCAGGTCATGCCGTTCACCCAGATCTTCGCTGAGATTGAACAGCTGGACCTCGTCGTCGCCATACGGCTTGGGCATCATGACCAGCTTCCAGTCTCCCTGGCGAATATAATATTTGCCGAAGAGCTCGCCGCCCAGCACGCGATCCTCGACCTCGGCATTGCCCGACAGCACCGGCAGCAACGAGGTGCCGGTGATCGGCGCGATCTCGCGACCCTTATATTCGGTGCCAGGGTGCTCAATACCTGCCAGCTCCAGCAGGGTCGGTGCTATGTCCTTGACCGAGGTGAGGCTGTCGTTGATTTCACCGCCTTCCAGATCGGCCGCTTTGATGATGGCGATAGAGCGGGTGCCGCCTTCGGTCGGAAACCCTTTGTGCAATCTGAACGTGGGAGCACCAGCCCAGGCCCAGTTCGGACCGTAAAAGGTGTAGGAACCGACACGACCCATCTGCTCATAGCTGAAATCGTTGGTTTCGTCGATCACCTTGCGAATTTCCGGGAACAGGTCGGCCGGCCAGGTCTCGTCCAGGTCGTGCCCCTCGGCACCATTGTCAGACATGAAAATGACGATGGTATTGTCGTATAGATCGTTCCGCTTCAGATAATCGAAAACGCGCCCGGTATGTGCATCCAACTCGTCCACCATGGCCGCGTATATTTCCATCGCCCGAGATTCGACTTTCTGCTCTTCGCTGCTCAGGCTGTCCCATGGGCGTCCCTTGGGAGGACGGGGAGCTCCTTCGGCATCAGCCGGTATCAGCCCCATTGATTTCTGTGCTTCCAGCCGCTCGTTGAATATTTGATCGTAACCAGCATCGTATCGGCCACGATATTTTTCCATGGCGTCTTCCGGTGCCTGCAGTGGCCAGTGGGGGGCTGTATAACTGAGCATGCCGAAGAAGGGCGCGTTGCTGCCTTTATCGGCTTCGATGTACTCGATCATCCTGTCGGCGTAGAACTGGGATGAGTATTCGAAATCGTCGGGCAGCTCATCCAATAGCACCCCGTCTTCGGCATAGGGTGCCTTGATTTCAGGGGACGGTGCATAAGACGGCTTCATGTCAGAGAAGTGGCTGGCGCCGCCCACCAGCAATGAAAACGAGTGATCGAAGCCACGATCAGTCGGTCGGCTTCCCTCTTCCTTCCCCAGATGCCATTTGCCGGTTAGATAGGTGTTGTAGCCGGCATCCTTGAACAGGGCTGGAAGGGCGGCGACCCGGTCGTTCAGGTGCCCCTCGTAACCGGGCTGGCCTTCCTGGTTGGGGGCAAGCTCTTCGGCCATGTTGCCAAGCCCTGCCTTGTGCGGATCAACGCCGGTCAACAGCGAGGCTCGGGTCGGCGAGCAGGCCGGAGTGGTGTGGAAGTTGGTCATGCGCACGCCGGAACTGGCCAGTGAATCGAGATTGGGTGTCTCGATTTCGCTGCCATAGCTTCCAAGGTCAGCAAACCCCATGTCATCGGCTACCACGAGCAGGATGTTGGGGTGGTCAGGGTCAGTTGAAGCGGCGAAAGACTGACTGCACATCATCGTGGCGGACAAGGCAAAAGAGGTGGTCAGCGCAAGCTTGGAACGTGTTATCTGTCTCATGTAGCAACTCCTGCCAGAACCAATGTTGTTGGATTTTTCACGTGCAAACAGGCTCGTGAGAAGGGGACGGTAGGGAATCTATAGTAGTGGAGGTGGAGATGTAAAATGCAACTTTGCACATTGTGAAAAGTCTCGGTTGATGGCTTTGTTTTTTTAACATCATAATGTTGTTTGTCCGGCTGGCCGTTGATGCCGGTTCGGTGCTGAATAACTACAAGATATTTTTGTGTCGGAAGCTTTTGACTGTGTTTCCGATTCTTTTATTAACAATAAAATATTAAGGCATGCTCACATGCGATCGACGACCGCCACCCTGGCTTCCGCTGGCCTGGCCCTGCTGCCTACTCTGGGACTAGCCGCCGATGGCTTTCTCGACGACAGCGAAACCCGTATTCGCTACAGCCAGTACTACTGGAACGAAGATCCCGACGATGGCTTCGGCCCGACTCGGGACGAATGGGTGCAAGGTGGAGAGATCACCTTCCACTCAGGCTACGCCGCCGGTCTGTTTGGCCTCGATGTTGGCGTCAAGGCCGCCAATGCGCTGCACGTCGGCGACGAGGCGAACAGCATCACCAACCTGCAGGCGGATAGCAGCGTTCAGGATCCCCACAGCATCGCCGGCATGGGCGAGCTTTACGGCAGGTTGCGCTTGATCGACGACGAGACGCAACACCTGACCGCCGGCTACGGCAAGCGCACCAGGACGCGACTCCAGTACATCGACAACACCACGCGTATTCTGCCAGCAGCCTCCCTGGGGTTTGATGTCGACTATCGCTGGCGAGATCTCTCGCTCTACATGACGCAGATCGAAGGCTTCAATTCTCGCGACAGTTCGCGCTTCGCCGAGCCGCTGAATACCTTTCTGGGCGAGGACATCGATCACCTTCGCCTACTCGGTGGTAGCCTCGATATCGGCCCCGATACCCGGGTAGCGGCGGAGTACGCCGAAGCGGAGGACTACCTCGCCTCCGCCCTCGTGGAGCTGACCCATGACCTGCTCCTCGGTGACGAGCGGCGCCTTGGCATGACTCTGCGTCATGGTCGGCAATGGGATGCCGGCTCGCTCTTCGAAACGGAAGGTGGCGGACCCTTTGCCGCCGACGAGGACCATGATGCCCGCTTCTATGATCTCGGGGTGACGTATCATCATGCCCCCTATTACCTGGGGGCCCATCTCAATACCGTTACTGGTGATGATTACGATCGACCCTTTTTCTCTGCACAAGGCAGCTGGAACAGTTCGGCCAATAACTTCTACTGGTTCGGGCTGGAGAACGAAACCATGGTCAAGCTCACCGCCGGGCTGGATTTCTCCACCTGGGGGCTCCCCGGACTGAGCTGGAAGGGGCATTACGCCGCCTCGGAGCACGCCGAGGGCTACGAAGATTTCTCACGTCGTGAAATTCAGAGCGTGCTGGCATATCGGTTCTCCGGTGCCCTCGATGGCTTGAGTCTGGCCTGGCTGCATACAGAGCATGACACCGAAGGGACGCCCGATGGTGTCCAGCGCACGGCACTGAAGAGGTCCTCGGCGGGCATCATCACCCACCATGCCGATCGTTTGTACCTGACCTATCGCTATGCCTTCTGACATGATTCGGCTCTTCCGGCCGTAACCGACTGCGCCTGGTGACGCAAGGCGCCTTCCCACAGTTGTTCATCGCTGCGAGGCCATCACTATGACAACGAAAACGATTTCCGCTCTGAACCGCCGCGGGTTCCTCAAGCTGACGGCTGGTGCCGGCGTGCTCGCCGCCACCTCCTCTCTGAGCGGGATTCGTCCCGCCCGGGCGGCCAGTGTGCAGCCAAGCTCGCCCCAGGACATCATCGCGCTCTCTGCTGTCGGCCTGTCTACCGCTATCCATCAGAGGAATGTCAGTTGCCGAGACGTGATGGCGGCCTACCTGGATCATATCGAGCGCTACAACCCGACCTATAATGCCATTGTCGCCTTGCAGCCCCGCGAGAAGTTGATGGACGAGGCCCAAGCGGCGGACACCGACCTGGCCAACGGCCACTACCGCGGCTGGATGCATGGCTTTCCCCATGCCGTGAAGGACCTGGCTGCGACTCGGGGCATCACTACCAGCATGGGTTCCCCTCTCTTCAAGGATAGGGTGCCAGAACACGATGCCATCTTCGTTGAGCGGCTGCGCGGGGCCGGTGCCATCCTGATCGGCAAGACCAACACCCCGGAGTTCGGCCTGGGCTCCCAGACTTACAACCCCGTCTACGGCACCACTCGCAACGCCTATGATCCAGCCCTCTGCGCCGGTGGCAGCAGCGGTGGTGCCTCGGTGGGGCTGGCTACCCACATGCTGCCGGTGGCTGACGGCAGCGACATGATGGGGTCGCTGAGGAATCCTGCGGCCTACAACAACATCATAGGCTTTCGGCCGAGTCAGGGCCGGGTACCGCGCGGTCCGTCGCGGGAGCTGTTTTATCAGCAGCTCGGCTACGCAGGCCCCATGGGACGCACGGTCCAGGACACAGCTCGGTTACTGTCGACCATGGCCGGTTTCGACTCTCGGGCACCGCTGTCGCTCGAGACGGACAATGCCTCCTATGCCGGTGATCTGGCCATGGATACTGCCGGCCTGCGAGTCGCTTGGCTGGGCGACTTCAATGGCTATCTGGCCACCGAGCCCGGCGTGCTTGATGTCTGTCGCCAGGCGCTCGAGCATTTCTCAAACCTGGGAGGGCAGGTTGAAGAAGTAGACGTGGATTATCCCATGGAAGAGCTGTGGGAGACCTGGCTGACCCTGCGCCACTTCCTGATCGCCGGTATCGCCCAAGACCTTTACGCCAATCCCGACAAGCGGGCTGTCATGAAGCCCGAGCTTATCTGGGAGATCGAGGGCGGCCTGAAGCTGTCAGCCATGGAGGTTTATCAGGCCTCCGAAGCTCGTACCCGGTGGTATGGGGCACTTGAAAAGCTGTTCAATACCTATGATGTCGTCGCCCTGCCCTCTGCCCAGGTCTTCCCCTTCGATGCCGATACTCACTGGCCGAAGGAGATCAACGGCCGCCAGATGGACACCTACCACCGTTGGATGGAGGTGGTGACGCCTGGCACCCTCGCCAGTTGCCCGGTAGTCAATGTGCCCGCCGGCTTTGATGCACAAGGACGGCCGATGGGAATCCAACTGATCGGGCGCAGGCACCAGGATCTCAAGGTCCTGAAGATCGCTCACGCCTATGAACAGGCCGCCCGTTTTACACAACGTCGTCCCGACTTGGTGGCAAGCTGAGAAAGCACAACTACCGTCATCAGGTAATAATATCGTCCTCGTGAACGCGAGGACGATATCCCTCCGGGCTAGCCATGCCGAGGCATGATCGGGAAAACGCCGTGTGATGCGTCCCGAGCGAGGGACAAGGCGTTCTCCCCTTGTGTCATTAGTCTGACTAGATATTTCGACTGCACCTCGGCCTGCGAATGCCCGCTTGACCATCCGCTTGGTAAATAACTCAGGACGATTAGTTGGCCATTCCTTCATTAGCGCAACTGAACCGTCCCGGGAATCCTGGGACGGTTCACAACCGATGGTCGATGATACAGCGCTTTCTGCGGGATGTGGGGATTGTACAGCCAAGTATAGCGTGTGAGCATCTACTCCAGCTCCTCGCCTGGAGGTATAGCACCGAGTCGACAGCACCTCGTTGATGCGGCCGTTGAAGCGTTCCACCATGCCCAAGGCCTTTTCCAGAGCCGGCCTCGGTGACTACGCTGCTGCCATTTTCGATAATCGTCAGCCGAGAATCGCTCGTTGTCGCACTAAACGTGCATGGTTCATGCTATCGGCTGTCTTCCTTTAGTCTGTGTAATGTCTGATCAAGCTGTGGTCGCGGTCCCTCCCTTTCCTTCCACTCCTCAAGATAGGCAATCGCTTCTTCTTCCTCTCCGAGGTTCTCAAGTGCTAATGCGTAGGCATAGGCATAACGTGGACTGGATAGAGCAAGGTCCGCTGCCGCCTTCAATTCGATAGCGGCCTGGTCATAACGCTTCTGACGGATAAAGTATAGGCCCAAAGCATAATGACTGGTCGCAGACTCTGGTGCAGCTGCCACGGCACGCTCAAGCAGCGCTTTGCCTTCGGTATCCTTCCCGATCTGTCGGTAGAGGTCGGCCAAATTCAGCAAGGCACCTTCGTGCTGTGGGGCCAGTGTCAGAGCCTTTTTATATGCCTCCTCGGCGGCTTCATAATCCCGGTTACTGGCATGGAATTGCCCGACGACAACCTGGGGGCCAGGCATATCCGCGTTATAGTCAGCCGTTTCGTGAAAATCTCGGTACAGCCCACTCAGCTGGTTCGCCATGTCGGGCTCTATCTGTTCCAAGGGAATGCCGGACAAGAGTCTTGCCATTTCGATGCGAAGCGACATGACCGTCTCATCGAGATGTGGCGCCAGCAGATGGTAGCGAACATTGAGAGGCAGCGTTTCCATCGAGCGCAGGGCCCCCAGGCGGACCAATATCTCGTCATCCCTCAGGAGCTGTTGCAGCACTTCCAGGCTGCCCTGATGGTGATAAGGTGCATGACGGAGGATAGCACTGCCTCGGGCGATTGCCGGCATCGAATCATCGGTGGCAATCTCGAGAAGTCGTGGCGCGGCTTCGGGCTTTCCGTTATCTGCCGCGTAGAAGGCATCGGCAAAGGGGTGACGTCCTAGCTCGTCACCGCTGCCCGCGAGCCATTCCTCGATGCTGCGCTGAGCCCAGGTCGGCCCCTGGTCCTGATGGCATTGATTGCACGCATTGGGCGCCCCGATCGAGGCGGACTGCTCAGGCCTGGGGATTCTCAGGCTGTGATCACGCCGCGCGTCTATCCCCATATAGGTGGTCGCCGGCATATGGCAGTTGACGCATTGCGCTCCCTCGCTATCGGGTGCGTGATGATGATGCCTTGGCGTATCGAAGTCCTGGGCAGTATGGCACTGAACGCATAGCCCGTTGCCGTCCATCCTCAGCTCCAACGAGTGAGCATTGTGACAGTTGCTGCAGGTAACGCCCTCGCCATGCATCTTGCTCTGCAGGAAAGACCCCCAGACATAGACTTCGTCACGTATCTGGCCATCCGCGTAATAGAATGGCGCCTCTAGCAGGGTCAGGCTATAAGCGTCATGGTAATCGTTCCGCGGGTCCGTCTGCTCCAGCTCGGAGCGACGAGAGTGGCAGGCGGCACAGACGTTTTCCGCCGTCTTGGTGGCTTTTCCCGCCGGCTTGTCGGCCGTTTCATCGTCTGCCAAGCCTTGTATCGCCGCCCAGACATTCCGTGGCTGCAAGGACATAGCAAAACCACGGTAAGCTGCGGCCTCGTGGGGCTCCCCCTGCTGCCGGACCCAGGCGAGGTGATCTTCGGCAGGCCCGTGGCAAGACTCACAGCCGATACTGATCTCGGCCCAGGTCGTGTCGTAACGATCTCTCTCGGAATCGTAGCCTTTTTGCAGATCCGTGGAATGGCAGCTGGCGCAGCGACTGTTCCAGTTGAAGTACGTGCCCGTCCAGTGTAGTGGATCATCGCTATCCACCGCTCGAGAGGGCTAACCATGGTTGAGCGTGTCGTGCTCGGGATAGAGATGGTACCAGCGCTGACCGCCTTCCTCGGCGCTTCGGCTGTCCCAGATGATGCCCAGCACCTGCTTTCTTCCATCAGGAAAATCGACCAGGTACTGCTGCAGAGGATAAAAGCCTAACGTATAGGAGATTTCGAATTCCTGAAGCTCTCCCTCGGCATCATCGGTCAAGACGAAGAAGCGCCCATCCTTCTTGTAGAATCGCGACGTGATGCCGTTATAAGTAAAGCTACTGTCGTCGAAATCACCCAGAACGGTTTCGTCGCTTGCTTCAGCCATGGCGGCAAAATGATGGCTAGAACGCCAATCCGCGTACTCGCTCTCGTGGCAACCTGCACAGCTTTCACTGCCCACAAACGACGATGCGTTTCCGGCCATGATAAACCAGAGGCCGAACAACCACACCATGGTTTGACAGGTTAATGTTATTCGAGGCTCTTTCATCGAGTTTCCTGATGTTTTAAAGCTGCCGCCGCAGCTCTCGAGAAACGGCTGATCAAGTTGCCGGCTGACAACACGGAATGAATCGCCTGACGCACAATGGCTTTTTCCCAGTTTAGGCTCCTAGGTTTTGTCCGAAAAGTCGGATTTGCTAATGTGCTCCATG
>NZ_PYUQ02000030.1:0-40654 GCF_003030865.2 Halomonas sp. SL1
AGATGTGTATAAGAGACAGGCCGCGCTGGGGGCGGCGTCGGCACGGGGCTGGGTGGCCTCGAGCAGGGGGTTGGTCGATGGGGCCGCGAGGCCGGGCAGAGGCGACGGGGCACCGTTGGCCGGGGCCTGGGGAGTCGTGGCGGGCGTCGCCCGGGCCTGGCCCGCGCTCTGTCCCGGGGTGAGCTGGGTCATCAGCGTCTGCAGGGCGGCGGCGAGCTCGGGGGGCACAGTCTCCTCGGATGCGTCCGCGGCGGCCTTCCATTCCTGGAGCGCGATGGCGGGGTCCTGGCCGTCGGCCACGGAGGCCAGCAGGGTCTGCAGTTTCTCGGGAAGACCGTCGTCATTGGCGAGCGAGGCCAGGGCCTGACGCAGCGACGCCGAGGCCTCTGCGCCATCTCCTGCCGAGACCAGCAGCGTTTCCAGTTCCTTTTTGACGTCGTCACCCTCGGCGGCGGAAGCCAGCAGATGCTGGAGGCGCTCGGGCAGGGTCACGCCGTCGGCAGTGGCCGTCTCCTGCGGCAGTCGAGCGGCCAGCGGTGACGACTCCGCCCCGCTGGCCGGAGCGGGTTGGGTGCCGGCCTGGGGTGACAGCGAGGCCAGCGCCTTGGCGAAGTCGCCGCCGGTCAGGCCGGCGGCATGGCCCGAGGCGCTGCCCTTCGCGGTCTGGCCCGAGGGGGCGGTGAGCAACTGCTGAATGTCCATGTGGTTCTCCTTGACGGCCGCCTAGTAGCCGCTCGGTACGCTGTCCCGGCGCAGCCAGCGCTGGGTCACCAGTTCGTCGGTGGCGCGCTGTTCGCGCCGCTGTTCGGCCTTGCGCATGGCATCGGCTCGCCGCTCGGCGAGGGTGTCGTAGGCGCTCAGGCGGCGCTGTTCCTGCTGCCAGTGGCGCTGGCTGCGCTCGACGCGGCGCTGCTGTTCGACCAGGGCCTGGCGGGCGCGGGCGAGGGCGTCGTCCAGCGAGGCCAGGAAGCGCTGATAGTTGTGCATGCTGGCCGGATCGATGCCGTCACGCAGGGCCGTCTGGAGGCGAGCGGCGTACTCCGCTCGGTAGCGCTGCAGAGACTCCAGCTGGGCGATGATCTGGTCGGCGCTGCGACGGTCGCCGGCGAGCTTCTGACCGGCCTGGTCGCGGGCCTCCCGGGCCAGTTCGGTGAGGTTGTCGAGTGCGGTGCGGCTCATGGCCTGCCTCCCAGGGCGCCGAGCAGTGCCTGACGCGAGGCATCGAGGTCGGCGCACTCCCCGATGCCCTGTTGCAGGAAGCCCTCCAGGGCAGGATAGCGATTCACCGCCTCGTCCAGCTGCGGGTCGTGGCCGGGATGGTAGGCGCCGACGCTGATCAGGTCGCGATTGCGCTGATAGCGCGCGAACAGGCTCTTGAAGCGGCGTGCCTGCTCGAGCTGCGGAGCGTCGACGATGGCGGTCATCGCGCGGCTGATCGAGGCCTCGATATCGATGGCCGGATAGTGGCCGGCCTCGGCCAGGGTGCGCGACAGCACCACGTGGCCGTCGAGGATGGCGCGGGCCGAGTCGGCGATCGGATCCTGCTGGTCGTCGCCCTCGGTCAGCACCGTGTAGAAGGCGGTGATCGAGCCGCCGCCGCGCTCGGCGTTGCCGGCGCGTTCCACCAGGCTCGGCAGCTTGGCGAACACCGAGGGCGGATAGCCCTTGGTGGCGGGCGGCTCGCCGATGGCCAGGGCGATCTCGCGCTGGGCCATGGCGTAGCGGGTCAGCGAGTCCATGATCAGCAGCACGTTCTTGCCCTGATCGCGGAAGCCCTCGGCCAGGCGGGTGGCGTAGGCGGCGCCCTGCAGGCGCTGCAGCGGCGAGGTGTCGGCCGGGGCCGCCACCACCACGGCGCGCCGGCGGCCTTCCGGGCCGAGGATGTTGTCGATGAAATCCTGGACCTCGCGGCCGCGCTCGCCGATCAGCCCCACCACGATCACGTCGGCCCGAGTGTAGCGGGCCATCATGCCGAGCAGCACCGACTTGCCGACGCCGGAGCCGGCGAACAGGCCCATGCGCTGGCCGCGGCCGACGCTGAGCAGGGCGTTGATGGCGCGGATGCCGACGTCTATCTGGGTATCGATGGGCGCCCGCGACAGCGGGTTGAGCGGCGGCGTGGCCAGCGGCGCCCGGGGTGCCTCGTCCAGCGAGCCCTGGTCGTCCAGCGGCGCGCCATTGCCGTCGACCACCCGGCCCAGCAGCGACTCGCCAAGGGGGAAACGGCGGGCGGCGCCGTCGCTGCCGTCGCCCAGCGGCAGCACCCGGGCGCCGGGGCGCAGGCCGCTGATCTCGGCCAGCGGCATCAGGTACAGGCGCTCGCCGTCGAAGCCCACCACCTCGGCCTCGGCATAGTGGCGGCCCAGCCGGCCGCGGGCGTCGGGCAGCTCGATGCGACAGGCGTTGCCCAGCGCCACCTGCAGGCCCACCACCTCGATCACCAGGCCGGTCGCCCGCACCACCCGGCCGCTGGCGCGGCTGGTCGGCAGCGGCTCGATGCGCCGGCGCACGCCGCGGAGGGCGCGCTGCCAGCTGGCCTGGTGGCGGTTGGTGGGAGCGGTGTCGTTCATCGCGGTCGACTCACGCCTCGTCTTCGTCGGTGTCGGTCGGCGGCTGGCGCCGGCGCAGCTGGTCCTGGATCGCCTGCCAGCGGGTCTCCCAGGTGGCGTCCAGCTCGCCGCGCTCGCTGGTCACCCGGCAGCCGCCGCGGCTGAGCTGGTCGTCGGGCTGGAGTCGCCAGCCGGCGGCCTCCAGCTCCTCGCCCAGGTGTTGCGTGACCAGCTCGAGGTCGCGGGGATGCAGCCACAGGCGCTGCTGGCCGATCAGCGGCGGCTCGCTGTGGAGCAGCTCGCGGATCAGCGTCAGCACCTGCTCGGGGCGCGCCTCGAGGGCGTCGCCGGCGAGCTGGCGGCCGGTGGTCAGGGCCAGGTCGACCAGGTCTTCGGACAGGGCCTCGTCCAGATCGGCCAGGGCTTCCTCGAAGTGGCGGGCCAGCGGCAGCAGCGGCGCGAGCGACTCCTCGAGGCGCTGCTCCAGCTCCTCGCGAGCCTGCCGGCGGCCTTCCTCGAGGCCCTGGGCCAGTCCTTCGGCGTGGCCGGCCTCGCGTCCCTCGCGCAGGCCCTCCTCGCGGGCTTCCTGCCGGGCCTGCTCGCGCAGCTGCTCGAGGGCCTGCTGCTGGCGACGGGCCTCCGCCTCGCGGGCCTGTCGGGCGGCGGCCCTGGGGTCTGGTGTCGAGGCCGCCTTCGGCTCGGGCTGACGCAGCTCGCCCATGCGCCAGCGGCGCCAGGGCGTCTCGTCGTTCCAGCCGGCCTCAGACATAGGTGTCGTCTCCGCCGCTCAGCACGATCTCGCCGGAGTCGGCCAGGCGGCGCACCACCTGGAGGATGGCCTTCTGCTCGGCCTCCACCTGGGAAACGCGGATCGGCCCGCGGCCCTCCATGTCCTCGCGCAGCAGGTCGGCGGCGCGCTGGGACATGTTGCGCAGGAACTTGTCCATGAGCGTCTCGGGCGAGCCCTTGAGCGCGACCACCAGCGAGTTGGTATCGATCTCCTTGAGCACCATCTGGATGCTGCGGTCGTCGAGGTCGACCATGTTCTCGAACAGGAACATCTCGTCGATGATCTTCTGCGCCAGGTCCTCGCTGTGCGAGCGAACGGTCTCGATGGCGGCCTCTTCCTGGTTGCTGTTCATCAGGTTGAGGATCTCGGCCGCGGTGCGGGCACCGCCCATCTTGCTGCGCTTGAGGTTCTGGCCGTCGAGCATGCCGGTGAGTACCTCGGTGAGCTCCTGCAGCGCCGCCGGCTGCACGCCGCTGAAGGTGGCGATGCGCAGCACCACGTCGTTGCGCAGCTTGTCGTCGAACGCTTCCAGCACGTCCGAGGCCTGGTGCCGCTCCAGGTGGATCAGGATCGTGGCGATGATCTGCGGGTGCTCGTCGCGGATCAGCTCGGCCACCATCGAGGCTTCCATCAGGTTGAGCGCGTCGATGCCGGAGTTGTTGCCGGCGCTCTCCATGACGTCCTCGATCAGGCTCGAGGCGCGCTCGCTGCCCAGCGCCTTGGTCAGCACCGAGCGGATATGGTCGCTGGAGTTGAGGTTCAGCGCGATGAATTCCTCGGTCTCGTTGCTGAAGTCCTGCAGCACCTGGCGCATTTCCTCGTGGGAGACCTGGCTCATGGTGGCCATCTCCATGCTCAGCGCCTGCACCTCCTTGTTGGACATGTGCTTGAAGACCTCGGCGGCGCTGTCCTCGTCGAGGGCCAGCAGCAGGATGGCGCTGCGGCGCAGGCCGGTCATCGCATTACTCGTCATGTTTGTTCATCCAGCCGCGAACGATCATGGCCACCATGCTCGGGTCCTCCTGGGCCATCTCGCGCAGATCATTGAGGTTGGCTTCGTAGGTCGTGGCGCGACGCTTGCGACGCCGCGAGGCCGGGCTCTCTTCGTTCGCCGCTTCATCGTCGTGATCCTCGTCGGCCGCGCGGTCGTGCTCGTCGTCCTCGTCGCCGCCCACGCGGGCCTGGAAGCCGGGCGATGCCGGCAGGCTGGCCGGGGCGGGCTGTTCGGTGTAACGGCGGATGAAGGGCCGCAGGATCAGCAGATAGAGCAGCAGCAGGGCGATGCCCACCAGCAGGTAGCGGCCCAGGGCGAAGGCCAGCTGCTGGACGTCGCTGCGCTGCCACCAGGCCGGCTCGCTGGCCGCGTCGTCCCCGGCGGCGAAGGCGCTGTTGACCACCGCGACCTGGTCGCCGCGGGCGTCGGAGTAGCCCATGGCCTGGCGTACCAGACGCTCGATCTGCGCCATCTCCTGTTCGTCGAGCGGCGCGGGAACGAGCTCGCCGGTGTCCTCGTCGAGGCGTTCGCGATAGTTGACCACCACGGCGGCGGAGAGGCGTTCGACCCCGCCGCGGCGATGCTGGACGTGGGAGACCTGGCGATCGACCTCATAGTTGATGACGTCATCACGACTCAGGCGCTGCTCGGTCGTCGTGCCGCCCTCTTCGTCGTTTGCCTGGTCCTGCTCGGCGTCCTCGCCCTGGGCATCGATCGGGGAGGGGGCCGCGCCGGGGGGCGTGTTGCTGAGCGCACCGGGAATGCCCTGGGCCAGATCGCCGTTGCCGTTGACGTTGAGGCTGGTCTGGCGGCTGCGCACCGCGGCCTCGTTGGGCGGCTGGTTGGGGCCGTAGCGTTCGGAGGTCTCCTCGCGTCGGGAGAAGTCGACCTGGGCGGTGACCTGGGCCTTGACGTTACCGCGGCCGAGGATCGGCGCCAGGATGGTCTCGATGCGGCGCTGGTAGGCGCGTTCCACTTCGGCGACGTAGTCGAGCTGGGTGCCGTCGAGCCCCGAGCCGCCGCCATCGGGCGTGGAGAGCAGTCGGCCGCTCTGGTCGACCACCGTGACCGCATCGGCGGCCAGGTCGGGGACGCTGCTGGCGACCAGATGCACGATGGAGGCCACCTGGCCCTCGCCGAGGGTGCGGCCGGGCTGCAGGTTGAGCACCACCGAGGCCTTGGCCGGCTCGCGCTGGCGCACGAAGACCGAGTCCTTGGCCAGCGCCAGGTGTACCCGCGCGCCGGCCACCGGGCCGAGCGATTCCATGGAGCGGGCGAGCTCGCCCTCGAGACCGCGCTGGTAGTTGACCTGCTCGGCGAACTGGCTGATGCCGAAGGCCTGGTTCTCCATCAGCTCGAGGCCGACGTTGCCGCCGCGTGGCAGGCCCTGTTCGGCCAGCTGCAGGCGCAAGCTGTGGACACGGTCGCCGGGCACCATCAGCGCCTGGCCGCCGGCGCTGAACTCGTAGGGGATGCCGCGGCTGTCGAGCTCGCTGATGATGCTGCCGCCGTCGGCTTCGCTGAGGTTGCTGAACAGCACCCGATAGTCGGGGCTGCGCGCCCACAGCAGCAGCGCCACCGCGATGGCGACCACGGCCGCGCCGACGATCAGCAGGGCGATCAGGGGGCTGCCGCGCAGCTGCCGGGACAGCTGGGCGAAGGGAGAGGTCTGGGCCTGTTGGCCGCCGGTGGCGGAGGCGCCACTGCTCATGCGGGCCTCCCGTCGGAGATGACGCCTGGACCCTGGGCTCTAGATGAAGGCATCGACTGCGTTCCCGTCCGTCGCGATTCGCCGCCCGTCCGGGGCGGAACTGTGATGACGGCCATTATCCGCAGGGGGTGTCACGCCAAAGGTATGAAAAACCCGAGTTTTGCGCGTCAATTGCCGGCATGGTGGCCAAGGGCGCGCTGCTAGCCTTGGCTTCCATCGATCACCATGTCCATCACAGGGGTCCCCGATGAGTTCACCCGCTCTCGCCTCGGCGCTCGCCCAGATGCAGTCGCTGGCCACCCAGGCCGGCGGTGAGGCCGCCAAGGGGCAGCAGCTCGACACCGCCGTGGGCAACGGCGGCTTTGCCGGCGAGCTTCAGTCCTCGATCCAGCGCATCAACGAGCTCAAGCTCCAGGCCGCCGACTCGGCCAAGGCCTTCCAGGCCGGCGAGCCGGGCGTCGAGCTCAACGACGTCATGGTCGACATGCAGAAGGCCAGCGTCGCCTCGGAAATGGGGCTCCAGGTCCGCAACCGCCTGGTGACGGCCTATAAGGACATCATGAACATGCAGGTCTGATCGCGCTCGATCAGGCCTCCAGATCGATCAGCCTGCCCTGAAGTTCCTCCAGATGCTCGGCGACGCGCATCACCTCCTCGGCAGGGATCTGGCGAATCAGTTCGCGGGTGTCCCGGTCCACCAGGCGGGTGACCACTCGCGAGGTGGTCTCGCTGAGCTCGAATTCCACCCCGTAGGGGCGCATCACCTCATTGATCCGCTGCACCGGTGCGACCAGCTCGCCCTGGTTCACCGATCCTGTGGCGGCGGTTTCCTCGGGCGGCAGCCAGCCGGCCAGGACCTGCTCCACCCGGCGGCGCGGCGTGCTGCCGTCGGGGGTTTGGGTCGTGCGACTCGCGCTGATCTCGTTAACGGCATCTGACATGGAAGACGCTCCTTCTCGATAAGGGTCTCTCGTTGAGCATGAGGGTTGGACACGGAGCGAGTTATCGGCTGCGGACGAGATATCTTGAATGGCAGCGATAGCGTGAGATGCCTTTTGTTTCGCTGCCATTCATGGAAGAAGTCGACGAAATCTTAATGTCATAAATCGCTGATATAACGCCGGGCATGCCTTCCTGCGGGCCCGGTGCCCGCCCCTTCATCAGCGACAGGTTTTCCGATGCGCCTCCTCGATCGAATGACCATCCGATTCAGCTGGTTCCTGGTGCTGATCGCCTTCACCGCGATCATCCTCGGTACCGGAGCCCTCGGCCTCTACGCCAACCACCACGGCCGCAGTGCCTTCGACACGCTGCGCGACGTCCAGGTCGCCCAGTCCCGGGCACTGAACCGCGCCTACATCGCCACCCTGCGCGCCCAGGTGGCGATGGATCGCGCCGCTCACCTGGTGCGGGTGCCTTCCTTCGACCGCCCGGGGCCCATCCTCGAACAGGCCGAGCGGCACATGGATCAGGCCAAGGCGGCCTTCGAGCGCTTCCAGGCGCTGCCAGTGGCCGAGTCGCAACAGGAGGCCCGCGAGGCGCTGGCCTCACGCTTCCAGTCGCTGTTCAGTACCGGGCTCTCGCTGCAGCTCATGCTGCTGCAGGAGGGGGACGCGGGCGGCTACGATTCCGGCCAGTCCCGGGTCAGCGACATGAGCCAGGCCTTCATGGACGGCGCCGATGCCTTCTTCGCCGGTGCCGTCGAGCGTGGGGACGGTCTGGCCGAGCGCTTCTCGGCGGTGGCCGGCTGGCTGAACCTGGCGCTGCTGGCGGCGTTGGGCGGCGCCCTGGCCATCGTGCTGGTGGTGATCTGGGGCGTGCGGGCCAACGTGCTCCGGCCGCTGTCGCGGATGATCGCGCATTTCCGGCGCATCGCCGACGGCGACCTGGCCACCCTGGTGGAGGCGCGCAGCAACAACGAGATCGGCCAGCTGTATCGCGAGCTCGACGGCATGCGCCGGGCGCTCGCCACCACCGTGGCACGGGTGCGCCACGGCAGCGACCGGGTGCTGGACGGTGCCGGCGACATGAGCGAAGGCAACCAGGAGCTGGCCTCGCGGACCCGGCAGCAGACCACCGCCAGCCTGGACGAGATGACCGCCTCGGTGGCCGACAACGCCACCCATGTGGGCGAGGCCAACCGGCTGGCCGAGCAGGCCACCGGCAAGGCCCGCCAGGGCGGCGAGGTGGTGGCCGATTTCGTCGCCACCATGGATGATATCCATGCCCGCTCGCAGCGGATCGGCGAGATCGTCGGCATGATCGACGACATCGCCTTCCAGACCAATCTGCTGGCGCTCAACGCTTCGGTGGAGGCGGCGCGAGCCGGCGAACATGGCCGCGGCTTCGCCGTGGTGGCCGGCGAGGTGCGCTCGCTGGCCTCGCGCTCGGCGGGCGCCGCCCGCGAGATTCGCGATCTGATCGAGGCCTCGCGCAGCAGCGTGGAGCACGGCAACGGCCTGTCGCGCCGGGCCGGCGAGGACATGACCGGCATCGTCGCCGCCATCCAGGGCGTCAGTGAACGGGTCGACCAGATTGCCCACGCCTCCGACGAACAGCGCCAGGGCCTCGAGCAGGTCAATCAGGCCATGCACCAGATGGGCAGCGTGACCCAGCGCAACCGCGACATGGTCGAGCGCGCCGAGCGGACCGCCGCGACCCTGGAGGAAGAGGCCGAACGCATGCGGGGCTTCACGGCAGGCTTCACCCTGGCGACGGCGGAGGCGCCGACGCCCGAGGACGACGCGACGGAGCCGGCCTCGTCCGACCCTCGCGCACTGGAGGCCATGCCGGCCTGAGGGGGCATTGCATGCAGGATGACCACGACGTTTCAGCGGCGGTGTCAGAACACCGGGTGACGGCCGAACAGGTCGACGAGCTGGCGCGGATACTCGACGAGGGCGCGATCACGCCGCTGTTCCAGCTCATCGTCGATGCCGGCTGCCAGGGGATCTTCGGCTACGAGGCGCTGGCACGCGGCCCCGCGGGGTCGCCGCTGCACTCGCCGGTGGCGCTGTTCGACTGCGCTCGGGAGACAGGACGCCTGCTGGAGCTGGATCTGCTTTGCCGCCGTCGGGCCATCGAGGCCTTCGCGCGATGCGGGCTGCCCGGACGGCTGTTTCTCAACGTCATGCCGGCTTCGCTGCTCGAGCGAGACTTCCGCGAGGGCCTGACCCGTGCCTACCTGGACGGTGTGGGGCTGTCGCCGGAGCGGGTGGTGATCGAGCTGACCGAGCACCTGCCGATCCACGACTATGCGCTGATGCGTCAGGCCGTCGACCATTACCGGCGCATGGGCTTCCAGGTGGCGCTGGACGACCTGGGCGCCGGCTATTCGAGCCTGCGCCACTGGGCGGAGCTGCGCCCCGACTTCGTCAAGATCGATCGCCACTTCGCCCAGGGTATCGATCACGATCCGGGCAAGCGCCAGTTCCTGACCTCGTTGCTCGAGGTGTCGCGGAGCCTCGGTTGCAAGGTCATCGCCGAGGGCATCGAGACCGAGGGTGAGCAGCGCTGCCTGTGGGAGATGAACTGCACGCTGATGCAGGGCTATCACTTCGCCCGCCCGTCGGCGAAGCCGCCGACCCGGCTCGAGCCTTCACTGCCGGCGCGACGTGAGGTCTCCGGTTCCTTCGGCACCACCGCCGCCATGCTGTGCCGGCATCTGGCGCCGGTTCGTCAGGGCACCCGGGTGCCCGAGGTGGTGGAACGCTTCCGTCATGACCCGGAGCTGCGCTGCCTGGCGGTGCTCGACGATGGTGACCGGCCGGTGGGCGTGGTGCGCCAGCACGAGTTCCTGGGCGTGTTCGCCAACCCCTTCAGCCACTCGCTGCATGCCCGGCGGGCCATCGACGAGCTGATGGATCGCCGCATGCTGGTGGCCGAGGCCTCGATGCCGCTGGAGGCGCTGAGCCGGCGCGTCACCGAATCCGCCAAGGGCAGCCGCGACGACTTCGTGGTGGTCGACGATGACGGCCGCTATCGCGGCCTGGGGCAGATCGTCGACCTGCTGCGCGAGATCACCGCCCTCCAGGTGCGTGCGGCGCGCCAGGCCAACCCTCTCACCGGGCTGCCCGGCAACGAGGCGATCCACGATACGCTGGCTGCGCGCCTGGCCCGCGGAGAGGCCTTCGTCGCCGTCTATGCGGATCTCGACGCCTTCAAGGCCTACAACGACGTCTACGGCTATGCCCGCGGCGATCAGGTCATCCTGGCCCTGGCTCGCATGCTGCAGGAAGAATCTGGCGACGATGGTTTCGTTGGCCATGTGGGCGGCGACGACTTCATGCTGGTGCTGGGGGAGGCGACGGCGAAGTCGCGCTGTGAGGCGATCCTGGCGCGTTTCGCCCACTTCGCGCCGCAGTTCTATTCGCTCGAGCACCGCGAGGCCGGCGGTTTCGACGGCCACGACCGTGAGGGGCGGGCACGGTTCGTGCCGCTGATGTCACTGTCGCTGGCCTATCACGCCGTCGCGCCCGGGGCAGAGAGAACCGCCATGGACATCGGCAACGTGCTGGCCGAACTGAAGGCCGAGGCCAAGCGTCAGCCGGGCAACAGCCTGTTTGTTGATCGTCGTCAAGGACGCGCCGGGCTTGACTGTCGTCCAGACGAAACGCTGCGCTAGGTTGAGAGGTTCTCTCACGATGCGGTAAGCGAATGGACTCGGATCAGCTGCTCAACACCCACGCCCTCTCCGTCGAACGGATCATGCATACCGGCCTGCTCAGCTGCGGGCCGGACACGCCGCTGTGCGAGGCCGCCTCGCGCATGAGTCAGCGTCGCTGCAGCGCGATCCTGGTGGTCGAGGAGGGCCGGACCCTCGGCATCTGGACCGAGCGCGACAGCCTGGCCCTCGACTTCGCCGACCCCGAGTCGCTGCGCCGCCCGGTCGGCGAGGTGATGAGCCGGCCGGTGGTCACCATCGACCGTGGCGTGTCGGTGGGCGAGGTCGCCGCGCGTTTCGCTCAGCTGGGCTATCGCCACCTGCTGGTGGTGGATGACGACGAACGCCCGTTGGGCATGGTGTCCCAGAGCGACGTGGCGCTGAACCAGGGGCTCGAGCCCTATCTGCGGTTGCGCGAGGTCAAGGGCGCGATGCGCCGCTCGCCGGTGGTGCTGCCGAGCGCTCTCGGCCTGGCCGAGGCGGCGCGCTGGATGCGCGACGCCGGCGCCGAGGCCGCCGTGGTGGAGGACGACTCGCGCTCGCTGGGCATCCTCACCGAGCGCGACCTGGTGCGCTTCGTCGCCCGTCATCCGGGCTCGATGAGCGTCGGCGAGCTGGCCAGCCGTCCGCTGCTGACCATCGGCGCCGATGAGCCGCTGATCCGCGCCCGCGATGCGCTGGTCGGCGAGGGGGTGCGTCACCTGGCGGTTGTCGACGAGGCGGGCGGCGTGAGCGGCTTGCTGGGCTTCCAGGACCTGCTCTCCGGGGTCGAGCACGGCTACCTGCAGGATCTGCGCGAGGCGCTCGAGGCGCGTGACCGGGCGCTGGCCGAGTCGCGTGAGAGCCTGCAGCTGGCCGAGCGGGTCATCGATGCCTCGCTGGAGGGCATCATCATCACCGACCCGCAGACGCGCATCCGCTTCGTCAATCCGGCCTTCACCCACATGACCGGCTACTCCCTGGAGGAAGTGGTCGGCCGCACGCCGGCGGTGCTGTCCTCCGGGCGCCACGACGCGGTCTTCTACCGGGACATGTGGGACACGCTGCAGCAGGGCGGCTTCTGGCGCGGCGAGATATGGAATCGGCGCAAGAGCGGCGAGCTCTACCTGGAGCTGCTGACGATCTCGGCGATCCGCGATGAGCGGGGCGAGGTCACCCACTACGCGGCGCTGTTCACCGACATCACCCATATCCGCGAGAACGAGGAGCGGGTGCGCCACCTGGCCTACTACGATCCGCTCACCGGCCTGCCCAATCGGCGCCTGCTCGACGATCGTCTGGCGCTGGCGATCCGCCACGCCCATCGACAGGGGCGGCGCCTGGCGGTGCTGTTCCTCGATCTGGACCACTTCAAGCAGGTCAACGATTCGCTGGGGCATGCCGTGGGCGACGAGCTGCTGGTGCGGCTCACCGAGCGCCTGCAGCACCACCTGCGCGAGGACGATACCCTGGCGCGTCTGGGCGGCGACGAGTTCATCGTGCTGCTGCCCGACGTCAAGGAAGTCGACGAGGTGACCCGGGTGGCGCGGCGGCTGATCGAGGCGACCAGCGCGCCCTTCGAGCTGGGCACGCAGCGCTTCCGGGTCGGCTGCAGCCTGGGCATCAGCCTCTACCCCGACGACGGCGACACGCCCGAGCGGCTGGTGAAGCGAGCCGATGCGGCCATGTACCGCGCCAAGGAGGAAGGGCGCAACACCTACCGGCTCTATCGCGCCGAGATGCATGTCGAGGATCACCAGCACCTGGCGCTGGAGACGGCGCTGCGCAACACCGCCGAGACCGGCGAGGGGCTCGATGTCCATTATCAGCCGCTGATCGACCGCGACAGCGGCGAGGTCAAGGGCGGCGAGGCGCTGCTGCGCTGGCATGCGCCGGGGCTGGGGGAGGTGTCGCCGGGGGACTTCATACCGCTGGCCGAGCGCTCCGGGCTGATCCTGCCGCTGGGGCGACGGCTGATGCAGCTGGTGGCCGGCCAGCTGCAGGCCTGGCGCGAGGCCGGCCTGACGCCGCCGCGGGTGGCGATCAACCTGTCGGCGCGCCAGTTCTGGCAGGCCGACCTGGTCGATGAGGTGCGCCGGCTCTACGAGGCGCATGGCCTGCCGCCGGGCCAGATCGGCTTCGAGCTGACCGAGAGCACCCTGATCGACCAGCACCAGCAGGCCGTGGCCACCCTGGCGGCCCTGCGTGACCTGGGCTGCCACATCGCCATCGACGACTTCGGCACCGGCTACTCCTCGCTGAGCTATCTGCAGGAGCTGCCGGTGACGACGCTGAAGATCGATCGCAGCTTCATTCGCGGCCTGGGGGAGTCCCGGGGCAGCGGCGCCATCCTCGCCGCGGTGACCGGGCTGGCCCGGGAGCTCGGCCTGCGGGTGGTGGCCGAGGGCGTGGAGACCGAGGCCCAGCTCGAGGCGCTCGCCGCCTATCACGTCACCCTGATCCAGGGTTTCCTCACCGGCCGGCCGGTGCCGGGAGCGACCTTCCGCGAGCGCTACCTGGATCGGACGACCGCCTAGGCGTCGTCGCTCGGCCGCTTCAGCGCGTCCCTGAGCGTCAGCGGCGCTTGAGGCGGTTCAGGAAGTCGTCGAGATCCAGCAGTTCCTCCGGCTCTGCGCTTCCCTCTCGCTCTGGGGCGTCGGTCGACGACGGCGCCGGGCGCGGCTCGCCGGCCGGGCTTGATCGGCGCGGCGACGGGGGCTGCTTCGCCTGCGTCTGGGCGACCTCCAGCCCGGTGGCGATCAGCGAGACCCGCAGGCGTCCTTCCATGTCGGGGTCGAAGGCGGTGCCAACCACCCGCAGGGCGTCCTCGCCGGCCAGCTCGGCCACCTGCTGCCCCACCTCGTCGAAGTCGGCCAGGCTCAGGTCCGCGCCGGCGGTGATGCTGACGAGCACCCCGGCGGCCTCGGCCAGGTCGGTGGCCTCCAGCAGCGGATGCTCCAGGGCCGCGCGCACCGCCGCGCCGGCGCGGCCCTCGCCCGTGCCCTCGCCGGTGCCGATGCGCGCCCGCCCGGGCCGGCGCATCACCGCCGCCACGTCGGCGAAGTCGATGTTGATCAGTCCCGGCCGGGTGATGACCTCGGCGATGCCGGTCACTGCCTCGCGCAGCACGTCGTTGACGGCGGCGAAGGCGCGCATCATCGAGGCGCCGTGGCCGAGGGTCGGCAGCAGGCGGTCGTTGGGCACCACCGCCAGGCAGTCGACCCGGCCGTCCAGTGCCGCGATGGCCTCGTCGGCGGCCTGCCGGCGCCGCTGACCCTCGAAGCCGAACGGGCGCGTCACCACGGCCACGGTCAGCAGGCCCATCTCGCGGGCCAGGTCGGCGATGGCCGGGGTCGCGCCGCTGCCGGTGCCACCGCCCATGCCGGCCATCAGGAACACCAGATCGGCGCCGGCCAGCCGCGCGCGCAGGCCCTCGTGGCTCTCCTCGGCGGCTCGCCGGCCGGCCTCGGGATCGGCTCCGGCACCGAGGCCGCGGGTGGTGGCGCTGCCGATGGGCATCGCCACGCCCTGTGGCAGCCGCTCGAGGGCCTGGCGGTCGGTGTTCACGGCGATGGCGTCGATGCCCTCGAGGGCGGTGGTGTCGATCAGGTGGCGAACGGCATTGCCGCCGCCGCCGCCGATGCCGACCACCTTGAGGGAAGCGGGATATTCCTGGGGAAGCTGTGGGTCGCTCATGCGTCCTGTCGCGGGATCGGTGAGGAAATGGGCGTCTCCCCATCATCGGCCAAAGTGCCGCCTTCTTGAAAGGTCTGGGGCGCCCCCCGCAGGGTGCGGGAAAATCGGCGGCTCGCGCCGACGGCTAAAGTCGACGCGAGCCGTGGCCGATAGCAGGGTAGCTCCCGGTTCCTGGCACCCGTGGACCGGCACAAGACCAACTCCCCCTTACCCATGAGAGTGACCATGCTGACTTCATTGCGCGCGCGTATCCTGCTCGCCGCCCTGGCGGTGATCGTCGCGGCCCTGATCCTCAACGGAGCGATCAGCTACTTCACCGTCCGCTCCCACAACAATGACCAGATCGCCCAGAACCTGCAGGCGGTGGCCGAGGGCAATGCCCAGGCCATCGAGGAGTGGGTCGATGCCCGCAGCGGCATGCTCGAGGCGCTGGAGGCCGCCGCCGTGGCCGACGACCCGCTGCCGGCCCTGGAGCAGCTGCGCGTGTCCGGCGATTTCATGAACACCTACCTCGGCGACACCGAGGGCGGCGTGGTGTTCTCGGCCAGCGAGACGCCGGAGGGCTATGACCCGCGCCAGCGCCCCTGGTACAAGCAGGCCGTGGAGGCCGGTCACGTCGTGGTCACCGCGCCCTACGAAGACGCCACCTCCGACAAGCTGGTGGTGACCTTCGCCGCGCCCTTCCATCGCGGCGGCGAGCTGGTGGCGGTGGCCGGCGGCGACGTGGCGATCGATGCCATCGCCGACATCGTCGGCCGGATCGCGCCCACGCCTTCGAGCCTGGCCTTCCTGGCCAGCGCCGACGGCACCCTGGTGGCGCATCCCGACCCGGCGTTGAGCCTCGCGCCGGTCGAGCGTCTCTCTCCCGAGCTCGACGCCGCCCGCCTCGCCGCGCTGGCCGAGCGCGACATCCCCGAGCACGTCGATCTCGACGGCGCCGACAAGCGGCTGCTCGCCAGCCCCATCGGCGGCACCGACTGGCAGCTGGTGGTGGCCCTCGACGACCACGAGGCCACCGCCGGGCTGCGTGGCGTCATGAGCGCCTCGACCATCACTCTGGTGCTGGTGGCGCTGGGCGCCGCCGCGATCCTCGGGGCGCTGCTCAAGGTCGCCTTCCGCCGCCTGCTGGCCACCCGCGACGCCATGGAGCACGTGGCCAGCGGCCACGCCGACCTGACCCGCCGTTTGCCCGAGGAGGGCAACGATGAGGTCACCCAGCTCGCCAACGCCTTCAACCGCTTCGTGGCGCGCATGGAGTCGGTGATGCTGACCATTCGCGACAGCAGCGAGTCGGTCAAGGTGGCGGCCACCGAGATTGCCCAGGGCGGCCAGGACCTGTCGCGGCGCACCGAGAACGCGGCCTCCAGCCTGCAGCAGACCTCGGCCTCGATGGAGGAGATCACCGGCACCGTGGAGCACACCGCGGATGCCTCCAAGCAGGCCAGCGGCCTGGCGAGCTCGGCCAGCGAGGTGGCGCGCCGCGGCGGCGAGGCCATGGGCCAGGTGCACGAGACCATGCAGGGCATCACCGAGTCGTCGCGCCAGATCGCCGAGATCGTGAAGATGATGGACAGCATCGCCTTCCAGACCAACCTGCTGGCGCTCAACGCCTCGGTGGAGGCGGCCCGGGCCGGCGAGCAGGGCCGCGGCTTCGCGGTGGTGGCCGGCGAGGTGCGCCAGCTGGCCAGCCGCAGCGCCGAGTCCGCCAAGCAGATCCGCGAGCTGATCGACACCTCGGCGACCCGCACCCAGGAGGGCGAGCGCCAGGTGCAGGCCGCCGGCGAGACCATGGAGGAGCTGGTCGAGAGCGTGACCCGCGTGGCCGACGTGCTGGGTGAGATCACCAGCGCCACCGGTGAGCAGAGCGACGGCATCGGCCAGGTCAACGTGGCGGTCTCGGAGCTGGACAACATGACCCAGCAGAACGCCGCCCTGGTGGAGGAATCGACCACCGCCGCCGAGCATCTCAAGGCGCAGGCCGACCGCCTCGCCGAGGCCGTGGGCGGTTTCACCCTGAGCCAGCACGGCGCCACCGCGGCGCTGCCGGACGCCCGCGCCCGCCGCGGCGAGCCGGCCTAGGGGCTCGCCCGCTGCCTCACCCTCAGGAGGAGTGGGGCAGGTCGATCTGGTCGCTGCAGCGGATGCCTTCAGTCATCTGCCGGCATAGCTTGAGGAACTCGCGCATGCCCGGCGCCAGGTACTTGTGGCGATGCCAGATGAAGGCGAACTGACGGCTCAGGTCCAGGTCGGGGGTGGGGATCGGCACCAGGCTGCCGCGGCGAAAGGCGTCGCGCAGCGCCAGGCGCGAGACGCAGCCGATCCCCAGCCCCGACTCCACGGCGCGCTTGATGCCCTCGGTGTGCTCCAGCTCGAGCAGGGTGTTGAAGCGCCCGCGCCGGTGCCGGGCGGCCTGTTCCAGGGTCAGCCGGGTGCCGGAGCCCTCCTCGCGCATGATCCAGTCCTCACGCAGCAGCCGGTCGAGCTCCACCGGCCCCTGGCCGGCCAGCGGATGGCCCGGGGCGCAGAACACCGCCAGCTCGTCCTCCACCCAGGGCTGGGTGATCACCTCCTCGTCCTCGCACTGGCCCTCGATCAGTCCCAGGTCCAGCTCGTGGTGGCGCACGCCGTCGATGATGGTGCGGGTGTTGCGCACCTGCAGGCGGATGCGGCTGCCCGGATGCTGCTGCATGAAGTCGCTGATCAGCAGCGTGGCCAGGTAGTTGCCGATGGTCAGGGTGGCGCCCACGTCGAGAGTGCCGATGCCCTGCTGGCCGCGCAGCAGTTCCTCGACCTCCTCGGCGCGGTCGAGCAGCGCCACGGCCTTGGGCAGCAGCTGGAAGCCCAGGGCATTGAGCTTGAGACGCTTGCCGATGCGGTCGAGCAGGCGGCAGTCGAACTGGCGTTCCAGCTCGGCCAAGGCGGTGCTGGCCGCCGACTGGGACAGCGCCAGGGCGCGGGCGGCGTGGGAGACGCTCTCGTGCTGGGCCACGGCCACGAACACCTCGAGCTGGCGCAGGGTATAGCGCATGGGAGGGGGCTCCGAGCTAGTATATCTGGAGTATAGATAAGCTTTATCCATACAACCCATTTAACAGATATCCTGCCGTCTCTTAGAATTCTCTGCAAAGATCAATCGGCGCAATTATGAGCTTTCGGTATATGCGCCCTCGCGATACATAGGAGCCGGCATGAGCAAGTTCGCCCTGGAAGAAGTCCTCAGCGTTCATCACTGGAACGACACCCTGTTCAGCTTCAAGACCACCCGCGAGCGCAGCCTGCGCTTCAAGAACGGTCAGTTCGTGATGATCGGCCTGGAAGTCGACGGCAAGCCGCTGATGCGCGCCTACTCCGTGGCCAGCCCCAACTACGAGGATCACCTGGAGTTCTTCTCCATCAAGGTGCCGGACGGCCCGCTGACCTCGCGCCTGCAGCATCTCAAGGTCGGCGACCAGATCATGGTCAGCCGCAAGCCCACCGGCACCCTGGTCACCGATGACCTGCTGCCGGGTCGCAACCTCTACCTGCTGTCCACCGGCACCGGCCTGGCACCGTTCATGAGCCTGATCCAGGATCCGGAAGCCTACGAGCGCTTCGAGAAGATCGTGCTGATCCACGGCGTGCGTACCGTCAGCGAGCTGGCCTATGCCGACTTCATCACCAAGGAGCTGCCGGCCCACGAGTACCTGGGCGAGGAAATCAGCGAGAAGCTGGTCTACTACCCGACCGTGACCCGCGAGGAGTTCCACACCATGGGCCGCCTGACGGACCACATCCGCAGCGGCAAGCTGGCCGAGGACACCGGCCTGCCGCCGCTGGACCCGAAGCAGGACCGCGCCATGATCTGCGGCAGCCCGGCGATGCTCGACGAGACCAGCGCGCTGCTGGACGAGCTGGGCTTCAACATCTCGCCGCGCCTCGGCGAGCCGGGCGACTACGTCATCGAGCGCGCCTTCGTCGAGAAGTAAGCTCGATAGAGCGCCGCTACGCGGCTGGAAGCTGGAAGAAAAAACGCCCCCAGGCCTATGCTTGGGGGCGTTTTTTATTGATGTTGCCTTCGAGCTTCGAGCTTCGAGCTTCGAGCTTCGAGCTTCGAGCTTCGAGCTTCGGGCCTGTGGCCGAGCCTGATAGAATTCCCGCCTTCATTCCCGTTACAAGGCTCCTACGTGCTGACTCTGCTGGCCGATCGTGTCGCCAGGCACCTCGAACGCTCCCCCAGATCGCCTAAGTACCTGTGCATGCGCGATGCGATCATCGAGTTGATCGTCGAGGGTTGGCTGGAGGAGGGCGCGCGCCTGCCCACCGAGCAGGCGTTGGCCGAGGCGCTGCCGCTGAGCCTCGGCACGGTGCAGAAGGCGCTGCGTGACCTGGTGGAGAGCGGCGAGCTCTATCGCCAGCGGCGCCTGGGCACCTTCGTCGCCGGCGGTGACCATCGCCGCGAGATCACCACCCCGGCGTTCGGCTTCCTGCGCCCCGACGGCGCCCGGGTGCGCATGGTGTTCATCCGCCTGCTCAAGCGCGAGCGACTGAGCCTCCAGGGGAACTGGCGCGAGATCCTCGGGCCGTGCGAGGAAGGCCATGTGCGGCTGGTGCGCCAGGATCGCATCGACGGCGCCTTCGACTGCCATACCGAGATCTACCTGCGCGCCGACATGGCGTCGCCGCTGCTCGAGGTGGAGGCCGAGGCGCTGGAGCACGAGAGCGTGCTGCCGCTGCTCGAGGCCCGGGCCCGGGTGACGGTCAGCCATGCCGAGAATCGGGTACGGCTGGTGCGGCTGCCAAAGCCCGCGGCCCGGGTCATGCTGCCCGGCCAGGCCGATGACCCGCCGCTGGGGCTGCGCCTCGAGACCTTCTATCGCCTGGCCGACGACACCACCGTGGCCTGGCAGATCATGCACATTCCCGCCAACGACTATCGTCTCTCCCTGCGCACCGAGCTGCGTTAGGCCTTTCACGAAAACTGCCAGCACTCGCCGACTTTTCGCACGAAACCTAGGCAACGCCCACCGGTCCCTTGAACTCGCTCCCATGCCGCCTGCCCATGCTGTAGGCAGGTGACGCTGTCGTCGTGCCGACCCAATACTATATAGTATTTGACAGCCGACCCGGCGTGCCTATACTGGCGCCAAGGATCATATAAAAAACTTCGTCTTAAATAAGAGATTCGTCAGGGATGAGTCATCCCCCGACCGAAGAGGACCGAGCCATGAGTTGGACTACCGTCTGCAAGACCGATCAGGTGCAGGAAGACTTCCCCTACTCCGCCAAGGTCGACGGCAAGGAGATCGGTGTCTACGTGCTCGACGGCGAGTACTACGCCCTCGAGGACGTCTGCCCCCACGCCTATGCCCTGCTGTCCCAGGGTTTCGTCGAGGACGGCCAGGTGGAGTGCCCGCTCCACGAGGCGACCTTCGACATCAAGAGCGGCAAGTGCCTGCGCGAGCCCGCCGACCGTGACCTCCACGTCTACCCGGTGCGGATCATCGACGACGAGGTACAACTCGAGACCAGCGAGGAGAGCTGAACCATGGCCCAGCAAGACTACAACCCCCAACTGAAGCAGTGGCAGCGCATCATTCCCTCCAGCGAGCCGGGCCAGGGTCATATCGAGACGCCGGGCGGCTTCGCCAATCCCGTGTGGCAGACCCGCGCCAGCGCCCCGGGCGCCTTCGAGCATGCCCTGGTGGCGGCCCTCGAGGAGGTCTTCGCCGACGGCGCGACCGAGCTGGACGCCGTGGTCGAGGGCCTCAATGCTCGCCATCGCCACGATCGCAACGGCCAGGCCTGGACCCAGGAAAGCTTCCTTCAGGAGGTGGCGGTGCTCGGGCAGTGAGCCGCCCGGGGCGCGTCCCCTTGCCAATACAAGACATAACGAGGTCGAGACATGACTAGTGCATCCTCCGTCGACACCGCCGTCCAGGACTATCTGGACAGCGGCCTGCGTTCCCTCTGGTATCCCGTCGCCGCCAGCTGGGAGGTCGGCAGCAACCCCGTGGGCATCACCCGCCTGGGCGAGAACCTGGTGCTGTGGCGCGGCTTCGACGGCACCCTGCATGCCGTCGAGGACCGCTGCCCCCACCGCGGCGCGCGCCTGTCCAAGGGCTGGAACCTGGGCGATCGCCTGGCCTGCTGGTATCACGGCGTCGAGGTCAACGGCGAGGGCGAGGTCTGCGACGTACCGGCGATCAGCAACAGCCCGCTGGTCGGCCAGGCCTGCGTGCGTCGCTATCCGATCCAGGAGGCGCATGGCGCCATCTTCGTCTATTTCGGCACCAGCCCGGACGAGGAGCCCGGCGAGCTCGCGCTGCCCGAGCAGCTGACCGACGGCGAGACCTACGGCCACTTCCTGTGCACCGCCACCTGGAAGTGCAACTACCAGTACGCCATCGACAACGTCATGGACCCGATGCACGGCACCTACCTGCACTCGGACTCGCACTCCATGGCCGAGGGCGACCGCCAGGCCGAGATGGTGCTCGAGCCCACCGAGAGCGGCTTCATCTTCAAGAAGACCGGCCAGACCGGGGTCAACTTCGACTGGGTGGAGTTCGGCAACACCAATGCCCTGTGGCTGCGCCTGTCGATCCCCTACCAGCAGCGCTTCGGCCCGGGCGGTCCGTTCTGGATCGTCGGCATGGCGGTGCCCGAGGACAAGGAGCACACCCGGGTGTTCTTCTGGCGGGTGCGCAAGGTGGACGGCTGGCAGCGCCAGGTGTGGCGCTTCTTCTACCGCACCAAGCTCGAGCAGCTGCACTGGGACGTGCTGGAGCAGGATCGCATTATCCTCGAGAACCTGGCTCCCGAGGCCCGAACGCACGAGAATCTCTACCAGCACGACGTGGGCCTCTCGCGGCTGCGCCGGGTGATGCTGAAGATGGCCAAGAAGCAGCTGGCCGAGCGCCAGCAGGCGGCCTGACATGGCCGAGATGCTGAAGGGCAAGCGCATCCTGGTGACCGGGGCCGCCCGCGGCCTGGGCCGCAGCGTCGCCGAGGCCGCCGCCGCCGAGGGCGCGCGGCTGGTGATCAGCGATATCCTCGAGACCGAGCTTGCGCAGACCGCCGCGGCGCTGCGCGAGCGCGGCGCCGAGGTCGAGGCGCTGGTCATCGACCAGGCCGATCCCGCTTCCATCGAGGCGGGCATGGCACGGGTCGCCGAGGGCGGTGCCCTAGACGGGCTGGTCAACAACGCGGCCATCGCCACCGGCGTCGGCGGCGAGACCATGATGGACTACGACCTGGCCCTGTGGGACCGGGTCATGGCGGTCAACGTGCGCGGCACTTGGCTGATGACCCGCGCCGCGGTGCCGCTGCTCGAGGCCGGCGGCGGCGGCCGGGTGGTCAACCTGGCCTCGGACACCGCCCTGTGGGGCGCGCCCAGGCTGATGGCCTACGTCGCCAGCAAGGGCGCGGTGATCTCCATGACCCGCTCCATGGCCCGCGAGCTCGGCGAGCGCCGCATCGGCGTCAACGCCGTGGCCCCGGGGCTGACCCACTGCGAGGCCACCGAGTACGTGCCCCAGGAGCGCTACGACTACTACGCCCAGGGGCGTGCCCTGAAGCGCGAGCAGCAGCCCGACGACGTGGACGGAACCATCCTCTACCTGCTCTCGGACTGGTCGACCTTCGTCACCGGCCAGGTGATCCCGATCAACGGCGGCTTCGTCTTCAACTGAGGTGGTGCACATGGCAAGCGATATCCAGCACATCGTGGTGATCGGCGGCGGCCAGGCCGGCGGCTATGCCTGCAAGGCGCTGCGCGGCGAAGGCTTCGCGGGCCGGCTGACCGTGGTCGCCGACGAGCCCCACGACTTCTACGAGCGGCCGCCGCTGTCCAAGGGCGTGGTCACGGAGAGCGAGCCGCTGCCGCGGCTGTTCCCGAAGGACAGCCTGGCGGCGCTCGACATCGACTGGCGGCGCCCGCGCCGGGCCGTCGAGATCGACCGCGCGGCCGGCGAAGTGGTGCTCGACGACGGCGAGCGGCTGCCCTACGATCGCCTGCTGATCGCCACCGGCAGCCGACCGCGGCTGCCGGTGGCCGAATGGGCGAGCCTCGCCAACGTCATGACCCTGCGCACCTGGGACGACGCCACCCGACTCAAGGCCAAGCTCGAGGGCAGCCGCCGGGTCGGCATCATCGGCGGCGGCTGGATCGGCCTCGAAGTGGCCTCCAGCGCCCGCAAGCTGGGCGTCGAGGTGGATGTCTTCGAGCGCGCTCCGGCGCTGTGCGGTCGCAGCGTGGGGCCCGAGGTGGCCGAGGCGATCCGCGAGCTCCACGAGCGCGAAGGCGTCGGCCTGGAGCTCGGTCGCCAGGACATCGCCCTGGGCGAGGAGGACGACGGCCGGGTGAGCGTCGTGGCCGATGGCGAGACCCGGGAGCCCTACGACCTGGTGGTGGTGGGGACCGGCGTCGAGATCAACCTGGAGCTGGCCCGCGAGGCGGGGCTCGCCACCGAGCAGGGCATCGTCATCGACGCCGCCGGGCACACCTCCGACCCGCGGATCTTCGCCGCCGGCGACGTGGCCCAGCATCCCCACCTGGGGCTCTGCCTGCAGTCCTGGGCCTACGCCCAGAACCAGGCCCGGGTGGTGGCCGACGCCATGCTCGGCAAGGACGCCCACTACGACGAGCCGGCCTGGCTGTGGTCCGACCAGCACGGCGTCAACATCCAGATCCTCGGCGTGCCAAGCGGCGAGCTGCACTGCGTGGTGCGCCGCGACCCCCAGGGGCCGGTGTTCTTCTACCTGGACGACGGGAATCGCCTGGTACAGATGGTGGCCTTCGACCAGCCGCGCGCCATCAAGCTCGGCAAGCGCTGGCTGGCCGCCGAGCGGGTGCTCGACCCCGAGGCGCTGGGCGATCCCGACTACAACCTGATGCAGCAGCGCTGAACCGACCGTCCCTGACGACACAATGATAAAGGTGAATCGATGTCTGATACCGCCGCCCCGGCCCTGACGGCCGGGGCTTCGCCCGTGGCCGAGTCATCGCGCGGCGCGCGCCGCTGGCTGGTGCCCCTGGCCCTGCTGGCCTGCGTGATCCTGTCGTTCTTCGACAAGATCAGCGTCGCCGTGCTGATCTCGAGCCCCTCCTTCCAGGCCGACCTGGGGCTCGTCGGCGAGTCGACCAAGCTGGGCCTGCTGATGACCGGCTTCCTGCTCTCCTACGGCGCCTCGTCGATGTTCCTGGGTTTCCTGGGCGACATCTTCAGCCCCCGCAGCTGTCTCTACGGCATGCTGATCCTCACCGCCAGCATCATGGCGGTGATGGGATTCGTCGACGACTACGGCCTGATGCTCGGCCTGCGGGTGCTGCTGGGCATCGCCGAAGGGCCGATGTTTGCGGTGGCCTACACCATCGTCAAACGGCTCTTCCCACCCCGCGAGCAGGCCCGGGCGACCATGCTGTGGCTGCTGGGCACGCCGATCGGCGCCACCCTGGGCTTTCCCTTCACCATCTGGGTGGTCGAGCAATTCGGCTGGCGGGCCAGCTTCTTCGCCATCGCGCTGCTGACGGTGCCGGTGATGCTGCTGGTCTACCTGGTGTTCCGGCGCCTCGACGTCACGACCCGCTCCCCGGCGCTGCAGCACAGCGAGCAGTCCCACGTGCCGCTGTCGTCCCACAAGCTGGCCACCGGTCGGCTGCTCAAGCGCTGGTCGTTCTGGTCGATGTGCCTGTTCAACGTCGCCTTCCTGGCCTACCTGTGGGGCCTCAACAGCTGGTTGCCCACCTATCTGGTGCAGGACAAGGGCATCGACCTCGACCAGGCGGGGATCTTCTCCTCGTTGCCGTTTCTCGCCATGCTGCTGGGCGAGGTGGTCGGCGCCATCGTCTCCGACCGTTTCGACCGCCGCGCGCTGATGTGCTCGATCGCCATGCTCGGCGCGGGCCTGGGGCTGTTGATGGTGGTCTCCATCGAAGACTCCAACTGGGCGATGATCGCCGCCATGTCGTTCAGTGCCGCCATGTGGGGCGTCGGCGCGCCCAATGTCTTCGCGCTGCTGGCCAAGGCCACGCCTTCCGACGTCAGCGCCACCGCCGGCGGCATCTTCAACGGCCTGGGCAACTTCTCCGGCGCCCTGGTGCCGGTGCTGATCGGCGCGCTGATCGTCGCCACCGGCGACATGACCGCCGGGCTGATGTTCATGATGACCATGGCCTTCCTCGGCGCCGTGGTGCTGCTCCCCCTGGTCCGCCGCTACTGAGTGGCCGGCGCCGGCCCGGTTCGGGTCGGCGCCTCTCTTCCAGCTCTATCTTGTTGATTCCCTGAGGGTCGTGCGTCGACCCTCGGCGACCGCTCGGGCGACGTTTGACAAAGCCCGATGGCGGGCCTACATTGCTATCATCAAATAATAAACAAAGTTTCAAATATGGCACGCCGAGCGGCGCGCCGTCTGGGATGGCAACAAAGGTAACAACAGCATGACAAGCCTGAAGATCGGTATCTGCGGCGGGGGTGTCGGCGGTCTCTGCGCGGCGCTGGCGCTGCGTCAACAGGGCCACGAGGCCATCGTCTTCGAACGCGCCAAGCAGTTCCTGCGCATCGGTGCCGACGTCAACCTGACCCCCAACGCCGTGCGCGCCCTGGATCGCCTGGGCGTGGGCGAGGTGCTGCGCGAGACCGCGGCGCGTCCGACCCACCGCATCAGCCGCACCTGGGACACCGGCGAGGAAACCTCGCGGCTGCCCATGAGCGAGGCCGCCGAGCAGCGCTACGGCGCGCCGCAGCTGACGATCCATCGCGGCGATCTGCTCCAGGCCCTGGAGAAGGCTCTGCCCGAGGAGGCTATCCGGCTGGGCAAGCAGGCCGAACGCGTCGAGCAGGAGCCGCAGCCACGCATTCACTTCGCCGACGGCAGTGTCGAGGACGTCGACCTGATCATCGCCGGCGATGGCATTCACTCCGCGGTGCGGCGCTCGCTGTTCGGCGAGGATCAGCCCGAGTTCACCGGTCTGGTGTCCTACCGGGCGGTGGTGCCGCGCAGCGCGGTGCCGGAGCTCGAGAATCTGGACGCCTTCACCAAGTGGTGGGGGCCGTCTCCCGACGTGCAGGTGGTGGTCTTCCCGCTGACCCGCGGCGAGGAGGTCTTCGTCTTCGCCACCACGGCCCAGGACGACTGGCGCGAGGAGTCCTGGACCCTGCCCGGCGACGTCGAGGAGCTCCGCGAGGTCTACCGGGACTTCCATCCCGACGTGCGCGCGCTGCTGGCGGCCTGCGAGAGCGTCACCAAGTCGGCGCTCTATGTCCGCGAACCCATGCCCCAGTGGTCGCGTGGCCATGCCACCCTGCTCGGCGATGCCGCCCACCCCATGGTGCCGTTCATGGCCCAGGGCGCCTGCATGGCCATCGAGGACGCCGTGGTGCTGTCGCGCTGCCTGGAAGACGTCGACCGCGCCGGGCTCTCCGCGGCGCTGGAACGCTACGAGTCGGCCCGCAAGGAACGCACCGCCAAGGTACAGCGCGGCTCCCGGGCCAACGACTGGCTCAAGGGCGAGGGAAATGCCGACTGGGTCTACGGCTATGACGCCTGGGGCGTGGCGCTGGCCTGACACCGGCCGCCGCTCTCCGATCGCTCCAATAACAACACTCGAGGAAAACCCCACATGACCAAGCAGCTGCTGACCACGTCCCTGCTGGGCGCGACCCTGGCCGTCGCCGCCGGGGCCGCCCAGGCGGAGGAAGTCACCCTCAACGCCGTGTCCTTCACGCCCAAGTCCGCGGTGGTCTCCCACGGCTTCGAGGCCTTCGTCGCGGCCATCAACGAGGAGTTCGAGGGCGAACTGCAGATCAACTGGCGCGGCGGCCCCGAGGTGATGCCGCCCTTCCGCCTGGCCGACGCGGTGCGCAACGGCTCCATCGACATGGCACTGACCAGCCCCAGCTACTATTCCGGCCTGGTGCCTTCGGCCACCGCCTCCAACCTGTCGTTCAAGACCTACGCCGAGATCGCCGAGACCGATTACCTGAGCCGGATGACCGAGGTCCACGCCGAGCGCGGCCTGCACTTCCTCGGCGAGATCCCGGCGAGCCCGGTGAAGTTCTTCCTGTTCTTCAAGGACGAAGTCACCGGCCTCGACGACATCGCCGGCAAGCGCATCCGCGTCTTCCCGACCATCCTGCCGTTCGTCGCATCGCTCGGCGCCGAGCCTCTGGTGCTGCCCATGGGCGAGATCTATACCGCCATGGAGCGCGGCGTGATCGACGGCTTCGCCCAGAGCAACCTCGGCTGGGTCGACCAGTTCGAGGACGTGGTCAACTACTACATCACGCCTTCCTACTACCGGGCCGGCTTCAATGTGCTGGTCAACCCGGAGGCCTGGAGCGAGCTGCCCGAAGACCTGCAGGGCCGCGTGCAGGCCTACCTGCGCGATGAGCTGGCCCCCGAGATCGACGCCAGCTGGGACGAGATCATCGCCGACGGCTATCGGCAGATGGACGAGGCCGGCTTCCAGGAGGTCGAGCTGACCGGCGACGCCGCCGACCAGTACATCGCCACCGCCATCGAGGCGGCCTGGGACAAGCTGGCCGAGGACGTCGACCCGGCACTGCACGCCGACCTCAAGGCCATGCTGGTCGACTGATCGACCCCGCGCCCCCGGCGCCCCCTGAGGCGCCGGGGTCCGACCACCTTTCGGGGCCCTCGCTATGGATGACTCCCTTTCCGTCTCGCGCCCGCCGGCTTCGGCGTTCATGCGCGGCATCAGCCGGCTGAACCTGTGGCTGGCCTGGCTCAGCGGCCTGGTGCTGGTCGCCGCTACCGCCCTGGTGTTCCTGGAGATCCTCTCCCGTGTGCTGTTCGACCACTCCCTGGTCTGGGTCATCGAGCTCAGCGAATATTCGCTGCTCTACATGACCTTCCTCGGCGCGCCGTACCTGCTCGAGAAGCATCGCCACGTGGCCATCGACCTGGTCACCGATGCGCTGCCCGAGTGGCCGCGGCGCCTGCTGGTCGGCGTGCTGTGCGCCCTGGCCGCGGTGGCCTGTGGCTGCTGCGCCTGGGTCGGCGGCCTGGTGACCCTCGACCAGTTCGAGTACGGCATGCGCGAGACCACCCTGATGCGACCGCCGAGCTACCTGATCACCCTGGTCTTTCCCCTCGGCATGCTGCTGCTCGCGATCCAGTTCGTGGCGCAGACCCTCGACAGTTTCAAGCGCTGAGCCCCGCGGCCGGCGCACAGACAACACTCCCCTGGAGGCTGATATGGATTGGTGGCTGACGCTGCTCCTGCTCATGGGACCGCTCCTGCTGCTGATGATGCTCGGCATGCCGGTGGCGTTCGCCTTCCTGGTCGTCAACCTGGTCGGCGCCTATGTGCTGCTGGGCGGCATGTCGGGCGTCGAACAGCTGGTGATCAACACCACCGGCGCGCTGACCAGCTTTACCCTGGTGCCCATTGCCATGTTCATGATCATGGGCGAGGTGATGTTCCGCTCGGGCATCGCCAACGACCTGCTCGACACCCTGGACAAGTGGTTCGGCAAGCTGCGCGGCCGGCTGGCCTTCATGGCCGTGGGCGGCGGAGTGCTGTTCTCCACCCTGACCGGCAACAGCATGGGGTCCATCGCCCTGCTGGGCTCGAGCCTGGTGCCGGAGATGGAGAAGCGCGGCTACCAGAAGCCCATGTCGCTGGGGCCGGTGCTGGGGTCCGCCGGCCTGGCGATCATGATTCCGCCGAGCTCGCTGGCCGTGGTGCTGGGGGTGGTGGCCGAGCTGCCGATCGGTCGGCTGCTGATCGCCATCATCCTGCCGGGCCTGCTGATGGCGGTGCTCTACACCATCTACATCCTCGGTCGCTGCACCCTGCAGCCGGAGGTGGCGCCGTCCTTCGACGTCGCGCCCACGCCGGTGCGGGTCAAGCTCGAAGCCGGGGCCCGCAATATCCTGCCGATCGGCATCATCGTGTTCGCCGTGGTCGGGGTGATCTTCCTGGGGCTGGCCACGCCCACCGAGGCGGCGGCGTCCGGTGCGGTGGCCACGGTGCTGCTGGCGCTGCTCAAGCGCCGGCTGAATCTCGACATCTTCAAGAGCTCGATGTTCGAAAGCGCCGCCATCTCGGTGATGGTGCTGCTGATCGTCGCCGGGGCCATCGCCTTCACCCAGCTGCTGTCCTTCACCGGGGCGACCTTCGGCCTGATGGACGCGGTGCTCGGCCTGCCGTTCGGCGACAAGACCATCGTGCTGGCCATGGTGCTGACCATCGTGGTGCTGGGCATGTTCATGGGGCCGTTGCCGATCATGATGATCACCCTGCCGATCTTCGTGCCGGTGGTGGAGCAGTTCGGCTTCGACCCGCTGTGGTTCGCGGTGCTGTTCCTGATCGCCATCGAGACCGGCTCCACCTCGCCGCCGCTGGGCGCCGCGCTGTTCGTGATGAAGGCGGTGGCGCCCGAGGGCACGCGGATGGGCAGCATCTACAGGGCCGCGGTGCCCTTCCTGGTCTGCGACTTCCTGGCCATCGCCATCGTCTTCGCCTTCCCCGAGATCGTCACCTGGCCGGTCGGCCTGATGTTCGACTGAGCCGGCGACCCCGAGCGAGGAGGCAGAGATGCGACGCCCCAACTTCATCGTCTTCATCACCGACCAGCAGCGCGCCGAGCACCTTGGCTGCTATGGCGACCCCACCGTGCGCACGCCGCACCTGGATGGCCTGGCCGCGAAGGGAGTGAGATTCACGCGCTTCCACGTGGCCACGCCGATCTGCCAGCCCAATCGGGCCTGCCTGGTCACCGGCCAGCAGCCGTCGGTCAACGGCGTGCGCCAGAACGGCATTCCGCTGGATCTGGACAGCGTGACCTTCGCCGACGCGCTGCGCGGGGCCGGCTATCGCACCGGCTACATCGGCAAGGCGCACTTCCAGAACGTCACCGACATCCCGGCGCCCGCGCGGCGCCAGGGCGGCGAGGGCGAGACGCTGTCCGACGCGCTCGGGCACAGCCTGCGCCGCCAGCGCGACGGCGAGGCCTACCGCTGGGAGGTGCGCCGGCGCTGGGCCGAGACGCCGGGCCTGGAGCTGCCTACCCCCTACTACGGCTTCGAGCACGTGCGGCTGTGCATCGGCCACGGTGACCAGGTGGAGGGCCATTACAGCGGCTGGCTGCGCGAGCGGCATGCCGATCCCGACGCCCTGCGCGGGCCGGCCAACGCCCTGCCCGACGAGGGCGTCACGGCGCCGCAGTGCTGGCGCACGGCGCTGCCCGAAGGCGACTATTCGACCGCCTACGTCGCCGACCAGGCCTGCGCCTTCCTCGATGACCAGGACGACGAGACGCCCTTCGTGCTGGTGGTGTCCTTCCCCGACCCGCATCACCCCTTCACCCCGCCCGGGCGCTACTGGTCGATGTATGACCCCGACGAGGTGGTGCTGCCGGCCACCGTCGGGCGCTCGGTCGAGGCCATCGCCGACCTCCCGGAGTCGGCCCTGGCGGCCTACCGCTGGGGGCGCGACGAGCCCGACAGCCACTGGCCGCTGAGCCTGTCCGAGCGCCAGCTGCGCGAGATCATCGCCCTCAACTACGGCAGCATCTCGATGGTCGACGATGCCGTGGGCGAGGTGCTGGCCCGGCTCGCCGAGCGGGGGCTCGCCGATGACACCGTGGTGGCCTTCACCTCGGACCACGGCGACTACATGGGCGATCACGGCACCGTGCTCAAGCTCGGCCTGCATTTCCAGAGCGTGGTGCGTGTGCCGCTGATCTGGCACGACCCGCGCTCGCCCGAGCCGGGCGGGCGCGTCTCGGGGCGGCTCGGCAGCGCCATCGACCTGGCGCCGACGCTGCTGCAGCGGGCCGGCCTGAAGACGCCGGTCGGCATGCAGGGCCGCGACCTGTTCGACGCGCAGCGGGCGGCGCCGCCGGTGCTGATCGAGGATGCCGGTATCCAGGTGTTCCGCGACGGCGACGCCGCCAGCGGCATCACCACCCTGGTCACCGAGGACTGGCGACTCAGCCTGTTCGAGGGCGAGGCGGGCGGCGAGCTCTATCACCTGGCCGAGGACCCCGGCGAGACCCGCAACCTGTGGGCCGATCCGGCCCACCAGGACACCCGGATGGCGCTGCTGGAGGCCCTGGCGCGGCGCATGATCGAGCTGCGCGACAAGCGGCTGTCGGCCACCGCCAGGGCCTGATCCGCCCCTTGCCCGCTCCTCGGGCGTCCGGGCGCGAAAACGGCCCGGACGAGCGGGTTTTTTCTTTATGAAAATCAGATAGTTGAAGGATCTTTCTGGCGCCTACAACGGGCCTTGACAAACGGTAGCCCGACGTCTATCTTCAGGGCGTATCAAATAAGAAATACAGTTTAATATTTGAAATGTCGGCAGCGGTAAGCCGTCAAGGGAAGCCGAAGCGCAATCGGCTCCCGGGTCCCGATCCGGTATCGTAGGCGCAAGGGCGCCAGGGCTCAGCGAGGAGCCCGCCAGCCGGCGCGGAAACTGACCCGACACCAAGAGGCGATGACGCGATGAGCGACACCGAGAAGGACGCAAGGAAGTACCTGATCCCGGGCCTGGAGCGTGGCCTGATCATCCTGATGGAGCTCAGCCGCAGCCATCGGGAGATGAGCTTCGCCGAGATCGTCAAGTGCGTCGACATCCCCAAGGCCACGGCCTATCGCGCCATCCAGACCCTGGAGTACATGGGCTTCATCCGGCGTCATCCGTCCACCGGGCTGTATTCGCTGGGGGTCAACGTGCTGCGGCTCGGCTTCGAGTACGTCGCCTCCCTGGACGTGGTCCAGGTCGGCCAGCCGGTGATCGAGTCGCTGCGCGACAAGACCGGCTGCTCGAGCCATATCGCCATCCGCGACGGCCGTGACGTCATCTACGTGGCCCGGGTCAGCGCCGCCAACGCCACGGTGCGCCGGGTCAGCGTCGGCACCCGGCTGCCGGCGCACCGCACCTCCCTGGGGCGGATGCTGCTGACCGGCCTGAGTCGCCGGGAGTTCGAGGCGCTGTATCCCGAGGCCGCGCTGCCGGACGCGGAGCCCGGCGCTCCCGCCGACCGCGAGGCGCTGTGGCAGCTGGTCCAGGAGGACCGCGAGCGCGGCTACGTGATCGCCGAGTCCTTCTTCCAGTTCGGCATCTCCTCGATCGTCTACCCGCTCTACAACCATGACGGCGAGGTCGAGGGCGTGGTCAGCATCATGGTGCCGGCGCACGAGATCCCCGAGCCGGATCGTGACCGCCTGCGCCTCGAGGTTGCCGAGGCGGCCGACAACATCTCCAACCTGCTGGGCCACCAGGGCAGCGTCGGAGGGCAGCGCCAGATGAGATGAAGACGCCCTGATCCAACCCGCCGAGCGCTCGACCAGCCCGCGCTCGGCCCGAGCCAACAGGCAACCAGACGACTGTCGCGAGGCCCTCGCCTCGCGAGCGGGGACCCCTTGTGCCCGTGACGTCGCCCAGCGTGACGGTCGACGTCACACAGAAGCAGGAGATCGACATGAGTATCGTGGGTATCGAAGCATTGGAGTTCGGCGCCGAGGACGTCGAGGCCGGCAAGCAATTCGTCGAGGACTTCGGCCTGGCGCCGGTCGACGGCGAGGCGGGGGTCGCGACCTTCGAGACGCTCAACGGCGCCCGCCTGGCGGTCCGCGCCATCGACGACCCGGCGCTGCCCGCGGCCTTCGAGGAGGGCTCGACCCTGCGCCGCATGACCTGGGGCGTGGCGAATCTCGAGGCCCTGGAGCCGCTGCGCGAGCGCCTGCGCGACCAGCCTGGCTACGTCGACCACGGCGACAGCCTGGAGTGCCGCGATCCCAACGGCCTGACCGTGTGCATCCGGCCCACCGGTCTCAAGGACGTCGAGCTGGAGGTCACGCCGATCAACCAGTGGGGCGACATGCAGCGCGTCGACCAGCCGAGCCCGGTCTACGAACGGGCCACCCCGGCGGGCATCGGTCATGCGGTGTTCTTCGTCGACGACCTGGAGGCCAGCGAGCGCTTCTACCGCGAACTGCTGGGCTTCTCGGTCTCCGATCGCTACATCGACCGCGCCGTCTTCCTGCGCATGCAGGCGCGAGGCGGCCATCACAACATCTTCCTGCTCAAGCTGCCGCACCGCGGCGCGGGCCTCAACCACGTGGCCTTCACCGTGCGTGACATCCACGAGGTGATCGGCGGCGGCCTGGCGATGAACCGTCGCCAGTGGAGCACCTTCATCGGTCCCGGCCGCCACCCGATTTCATCGGCCTACTTCTGGTACGTCAACAGCCCGCTGGGCGGCGCCTTCGAGTACTACACCAACGAGGACTACCTGACCGAGGCCTGGATGCCGCGCGAGATGCAGCACTCCCTGGAATCGTTCACCGAGTGGGCCATCGAGGGCGGCATCGACGCCGAGACCCGGCGCCAGAAGAAGGCCGACGCCTGAGCCACGGCCGGGCCCCGGGTCCGGCCGATCGAGCAGCACTCAAGTTTCACCATCGAGGCCGGTCGCCTGCAGGCGGCCGGCACGGGGACCCCTCGTCCTGAATCCGGCCGTCGGCCGGGCGACACGCGCAACGAGGCCTCCCCGACACCCAAGCGCGATCCCGAGGAGAGACACCATGTCCGAACAGTTCGCTACCTGGAGTAAACCCGACGATCTGTCCTTCGAGGACTGGATCGAGTCCCGCATCGCCCGCTTCAAGGGTCGCAAGTACGACTGGAACGCCCTGAAGTTCCAGGCCGACTTCGATCCCAAGTATCGCCGTGCCCAGATGCGCTACATCGGCACCGGCGCCACCGGCGTGGCCAACGACACCAACACCATCCCGGCCGAGCACTTCACCTTCTCGACCATGGTGCTGCCGTCCAAGTGCGAGGGGCCGCTGCACGTGCATGACGACGTCGAAGAAGTCTTCTTCGTCCTCAAGGGCTCCATTCGCCTGTTCCTCAAGGATGGCGACCACTACACCGAGACCGTGCTCGGGGAGCGTGACGTGGTCTCCGTGCCGCCGGGCATCTACCGCGGCCTGCTCAACGAGAGCGAGGAAGAGGCGCTGATGTGCGTGATGCTGGGTACGCCCAAGCCGCAGATCCCGACCTATCCGGACGATCATCCGCTGTCCAAGGTCAAGCGCAACGGATGAGTCGGCCGGCCATGACACCCCAGACCCTGACGCTCGACGCCGGCCGCCAGGCCTACCGCGAGACCGGCGAGGGCCCCGCCATCGTGCTGCTCCACGGCATCAGCTCCGGGGCGGCCTCCTGGGCGCCGCTGGCCGCGCACCTGGCTGGCTATCGGCTGCTGGCCTGGGACGCCCCGGGCTACGGCAACAGCCAGCCGCTGGCCGCGGACGAGCCCACGGCGGCCGACTACGCCGCGCGCCTCGAGGCCTGGCTCGACGCCCTGGGCGTCGAGCGCTGCGTGCTGGTCGGCCACTCGCTGGGGGCGATGATGGCCAGTGCCTTCGCCGCTCGGCGGCCCGAGCGGCTGGCCGGGGTGATCCTGGCCGATCCGGCCCTTGGCTATCGGGATGCCGACGACGCCAAGCGCGACAGCGTCTATCGCAGTCGCTGGACGATGCTGGTCGAGCAGGGCCATGAGGCCTATGCCGCTGCCCGTGCCCCGCGCCTGCTGCGTGATGGCGCCGATGACGCCGATGTCGCCCGGGTCCGCGAGGGCATGCAGCGCCTGCACGTCGAGGGCTTCGCCCAGGCCTGTTGGATGCTGGCCAACGATGCCCTGGAGGGCTACCTGTCCGAGGGGCTGCCGGTGCCGGCCACGGTGCTGTGCGGCGACGAGGACGCCATCACCACGCCTGCGGCCTCACGGGCCCTGGCCGAGCGCCTGGGGCTGCCCTATCGCGGCCTGCCGCGTGCCGGGCATGCCAGCTACATCGATGCGCCCGAGGCCTTCGGCGCGGCCGTTGCGGCCTTCGCCGGGCCGCTGCTGGCGCCATCCACCCGGAACTGAGACGAGGACGACACCATGAGCTTTATGATCGAAGACCGGGTGGCGGTGGTCACCGGCGGATCCTCCGGGATCGGCCTCGAGACCGTACGCCTGCTGCTGACTCATGGCGCCCGGGTGGCGCTGTGCGGCCGCAACCCCGAACAGCTCGAGGCGGCCCGCGCTGCCCTGGTCGAGGAATTCCCCGCCGCCGAGCTGCTGGCCGAGACCTGTGACGTGCTCGACGAGGCCTCCTGCCAGGCCTTCGCCGAGGCGGTGAGCGGTCGATTCGGCGGCGCCGACATGCTGATCGCCAACGCCGGCCAGGGTTACGTGGCCCATTTCGACGACACCCCGCGAGAGGCCTGGCTGTCCGAGGCCAACCTCAAGCTGTTCGGGGTTATCAATCCGCTGAGCGCCTTCCGCGAGCAGCTGGCGGCGTCCGATATCGGCTCGCTGACCTGCGTCAACTCGCTGCTGGCCCTGCAGCCCGAACCGCACATGATCGCCACCTCGGCGGCGCGGGCGGCGCTGCTCAACATGACCCACTCGCTGTCCCACGAGCTGATCGGCGACGGCATCCGGGTCAACTCCATCCTGCTGGGCATGGTCGAGTCCGGACAGTGGCGCCGCCGCTTCGAGCAGCGCGACGACACCTCCCAGAGCTGGGAGGAATGGACCGGCGCCATCGCCGCCAAGCGTGGCATCCCCATGGGTCGCCTGGGCCGCCCGCAGGAGCCGGCCCGCGCGCTGGTCTTCCTGGCTTCCCCGATGGCTTCCTTCACCACCGGCGCCGCCCTGGACGTCTCCGGTGGCTTCAACCGCCACCTGTGACGACATGGAGAACCCCATGACCAAACGACTGATGATGATCGGCTACGGCGCCATGGGCAGCGAGGTGCACCGCCTGCTGCCCGAGGGCCTGGAACTGGCCTGGGTGGTGGTGCCGGAGGCCTTCGCCGCCGGGGTGCGCGACCGCCTGGCCGGCCAGGCCGAGGTGCTGACCGCCATCGACCAGTGCGCTGCGCGCCCCGACCTGGTGGTGGAGTGCGCCGGCCAGCCGGGCCTCGCCGAACACGGCGAGGCGGTGCTGCGCCGCGGCCTGACCCTGGCGGTGGTGGCCACCGGTGCGCTGTCCGACGAGGCGCTTTACGAGCGGCTCGCCACCGCGGCCCGCGAGGGCGGCGGGCGCATGCAGCTGCTGTCCGGCGCGGTGGCCGGCATGGATGGTCTGTCGGCGGCCCGCGAGGGCGGCCTGGATGAGGTCACCTACGAGGCTTGCAAGGCGCCGCGCAGCTGGAAGGGCAGCCACGCCGAACAGCTCGTCGACCTCGATGCCGTCGCCGAGAAGACGGTGTTCTTCGAGGGCGATGCCGGCGAGGCCGCGCGGCTGTTCCCGGCCAACTCCAACGTCGCCGCCACCATCGCCCTGGCCGGCGTGGGCATGCGCGACACCCGGGTGAAGCTGACCGTCGATCCGGCGACCACGCGCAACACCCACCGTATTCATGCCAGGGGGCGCTTCGGCGAGTTCACCATCGAGCTCAACGGCTACCCCCTGGAAAGCAATCCCAAGACCTCGACCCTCGCCGCCCTGTCGGTGGTGCGCGCCTGTCGCCAGGCGCTCGAGCCGGTCTCGTTCTAAGGGAGGTGTCCGAGATGACCCTGAAGATTTTCGTTGCCGGCGAATGGCGCGAGGGCCGCGGCGACCCCATGGTGTCGCGCTTTCCCGCCGACGGCTCGGTCAACGCCGAGCTCAACGCCGCGAGCCTCGACGACGTCGAGGAGGCGATCGCCGCCGCCGACGCGGCCTGGCGCGCCCCCGCCTGGCGCGAGCGCCTGCCCCATGAGCGGGCCGAGGTGCTGTATCGCGTCAGCGACCTGATCCGCGAGCGCCTCGACGAGCTCGCCGCGCTGCAGACCCGCGACAACGGCAAGCCGCTGGCCGAGGCCCGCGGCCTGGTGGCCAGCGCCGCCGGTACCGCGCGCTACTTCGCGGCGGCCTGCGAGACCCTGGAGGGCGAGCTGCCCACCCGCCGCAACGCCGAGTTCCTGACCCTGAGCCAGTACGAGCCGCTCGGGGTGATCGCCGCCATCACGCCCTGGAACTCGCCTATCGCCAGCGAGATGCAGAAGGTCGCCCCGGCGCTGGCCGGCGGCAACGCCGTGGTGCTCAAGCCCGCCGAAGCCACCCCGCTGATGGCGCTCAAGCTCGCCGAGCTGTTCGAGGAAGCCGGGTTGCCCAAGGGGCTGCTCAGCGTGCTGCCGGGCCGCGGCCGGGTGATCGGCGAGGCCATCGCCCGCCATCCCAGGGTGCGCAAGATCTCCTTCACCGGCGGCACCAGCACCGGTCGCCACCTGGCCCACGTGGCCGCCGACAAGCTGATCGGCACCTCCCTGGAGCTGGGCGGCAAGTCGCCGACCATCATCCGCGAGGACGCCGACCTGGAGCAGGCGGTGAAGGGCGTGGCCTACGGCATCTTCAGCTCCGCCGGCCAGGCCTGCATCGCCGGCTCGCGGCTGTTCATCCACCGCAGCCGCTACGACGAGGTCATGGCGCGTCTCGAGACCATCGCCCGCGAGCTGCGCGTCGGTCACCCCGAGACCCCGGGCGTGCACCTGGGGCCACTGATCAGCGAGGCGCACCGCGACGGCGTGGCGGCCTACGTCGAGCGGGCCCGCGAGGAGGGCGGCCGTATTCGCGCCGGCGGCGTGATCCCCGGCGAGGGCGAGCTGGCCGCGGGCAGCTTCTATCCGCCGACCCTGATCGAGGGCCTGCCCCACGACAGCGCGGTCTGCCAGGAGGAGATCTTCGGCCCGGTGCTGGTGGCTCTGCCCTATGACGACGAGGACGAACTGGTGGGCCTGGCCAACGACAACGTCTATGGCCTGGCGGCCGGCATCTGGAGCGCCGACTACCGCGCGGCCCTGCGTCTCGCCGACCGGCTCGAGGCCGGCACGGTGTGGATCAACACCTACAAGAAGTTCTCCATCTCGACGCCCTTCGGCGGCTACAAGGAGAGCGGCCTGGGCCGCGAGAAGGGCCGCCAGGGCATCCAGGCCTACATGCAGCAGAAGAGCCTGTACCTGGGCCTCGACGCGAACCCCAACAATTGGTGCGACTGAGCGCCCACGGTCACAGAGGATTAGCATCATGACGACCATCACCGTGGGCGAAGCCGTCGCCCGCACCCTGGAAGCCCACGCGGTCTCGGCCGTGTACGGCGTGATCTCCATTCACAACCTGCCGATCGCCGACGCCATCGGCCAGCGCGAGCGGGTGCGCTTCGTGCCCTCCCGCGGCGAGGCCGGGGCGGTGACCATGGCCGACGGCCACACCCGCGTCGGCGGGCTCGGCGTGGCCCTGACCAGCACCGGCGCCGGTGCCGGCAATGCCGTGGGCGCCATGCTCGAGGCGCTCAACGCCGGCACCCCGCTGCTGCACATCACCGGCCAGGTCGAGAAAGCCTACCTGGATCGCGACGCCGGCTTCATCCACGAGACCCGCGACCAGATGGGCTTCCTCGCGGCCTGCTCCAAGCGCGCCTACCGCGCCTGCACCCCCGAGCAGGTGGTGCCGCTGCTGCATCGCGCCATCCAGGAGGCGATGACCCTGCCGCGCGGTCCGGTGAGCCTGGAGATCCCCATCGACATCCAGGCCAGCCAGGTCGAGTGGATCGAGACCGCGCCGGCGTCTCCTGCCGCGCCGGCCCGGGTCGCCGACGCCGAGGTCGACGCCCTGGCCGAGCGGCTGCTGGCCGCCAAGCGGCCGGTGCTGTGGATCGGCGGCGGCTGCCTGGAGGCCGGTGAGGCCGTGCGTCGCCTGGCCGACGCCGGCATCCCGGTGGTCTCCAGCACGCACGCCCGCGGCGTGCTGCCCGACAGCCATCCGCGCAGCCTGCGCGCCTTCCACAGCGCCCCGGCGGTGGAAGAGCTGTTCGCCGCCAGCGACCTGATGCTGGTGGCCGGCTCGCGGCTGCGCAGCAACGAGACCCGCACCTACTCGGTGGCCCTGCCGCGACCGCTGGTGCAGATCGACGTCGATCCGGCGGCGGCCCATCGCAACTATCCGGCCGACGCCTTCCTGTGCGGCGAGTGCGGCGATGTGCTGTCGCGCCTGGCCGATCACCTGGAGGGTAAGCGCGCCCCCGACGCCGAGGTCGACCGCGAGGTCGCCAAGGCCGTGGCCGCCGCCGAGAAGGCCCTGCGCGACCAGGTCGGCGAGTACGCCAAGCTCTGCGACGCCGTGCGCGAGTCGCTGCCGGCGGACGGCATCTTCGTGCGCGACATCACCGTCTCCGGCAGCACCTGGGGCAGTCGGCTGCTGCCCAGCGAGCGTCCGCTCACCAACATCCACTCGCTGGCCGGCGCCATCGGCCAGGGCCTGGCCACCGGCATCGGCTGCGCCGTGGGCGCCGAGGACCGCAAGGTGGTCACCGTGGTCGGCGACGGCGGCCTGATGCTGATGGTCGGCGAGCTGGCCACCCTGGCCCAGGAAGGCCTCGACATGACCCTGGTGGTGATGAACGACGGCGGCTACGGCGTGATGCGCGGCATCCAGGACAAGTACTTCGAGGGTCGCCAGTACTACAACGACCTGCACACCCCGGACTTCCAGGCCATGGCCGACGCCCTGGGCCTGCCGCGCTGGAAGGTCGTCCGCGGCGACGACTTCCAGGCCGTGCTGGCCGAGGCCGTGGGCCGTGCCGGCCCGGCGGTGGTCGAGGTGGACATGGCCAGCGTCGGCGAGCTGAAGTTCGCCGGCCCGCCCCAGAAGACCCTCTACTGATGCATGGCGTCACCGGTGAGCCGGTGACGCCTCATACCACCACTACTGCGATGGAGGAGAGGCGAGGGAACATCGAGAGAACATGAACGAAAAAAACAATTTTTTAGCTTCCGTTTCATAACAACGAATCAAGAGAGACTCCTATGCAAGCCAAGAAGACCCTGATGCTGGCCCTGCTGCCGGCAGGATTCCTTGCGGCCCAAAGTTCCTCGGCCTTCGACGTGGTCGAGGCCGGTCAGCCCGTCGTCACCGGCGAGCCGAGCCGCGTGGGCGCGCCCTGGAACCACCGCAGCACTTTCAACATTCCGGGCACCAACACCGACGTGGCCTTCGGCGGCTACGTCAAGTTCGACGCCCTCTACGACTTCGACTACGACCTGGGCGAAATCACCGATCCGCTGGCCGCCGCAAGCGAAGCCAACGCCACCGACGGCAAGACCACCTTCACTGCCCAGGAGACGCGGCTGAACTTCCGCACCCAGACCCGCTTCGGCGACGAGGTGCTCAAGACCTACGTCGAGGGGCACTTCGCGCCCGACAACAAGTTCAACCTGCGCCACGCCTACGGTGAGTACAACGGCTTCCTGGCCGGCCAGACCTGGACCAACGCCATGTTCTTCCTGGGCACGCCGCGGATCCTCAAGCTGGGCGGGCCGATCGGCTACGCCACCGGGCGCCCCGAGCAGGTGCGCTATACCTACCAGTCGGGCGCCAACACCTTCGCGGTGGCCCTCGAGAACCCCGAGTCCTCGATCTCCGATCTCGGTCCCGGCGGCGCCGCCGACGAGAATACCGAGCTGCCGGACCTGACCATGCGCTATCGCTACAAGCGCAACTTCGGGATCTCCGGGGTGGTGCGCCAGTTCTCCACCGACTCGGCGGTGAGCGGCCAGGACGAGAGCGCCACCGGCTACGGCGTGATCGCCCAGGCGGCGCTGCCGATGGGCAGCACCACCCTCAAGGGCAACATGATGGTGGGCAGCGGCCTGGGCGGCTACCTGGACTACGTGCCGGCCTCGGGCGCCAAGTTCCGGGCCCCGGACGCCTACCTGGACGCCGACGGCAACCTCGAGACCGTCGACCTGCAGAGCTTCGGCGTGTCCCTGGACCACCAATGGAACGACGCCTGGATGAGCTCCATCGGCACCTCGGTGGTCAGCCAGGACCTGCCGGACGATGCCCCGGCCTTCCAGGGCATGACCGACACCGTGCAGTTCTCCCACGTCAACCTGATCTGGGACGTCAACTCGCGGATGACGGTGGGTCTGGAATACCAGTACGTCGACCTGGAGAAGATCAGCGGCGACGAAGTGGACGCCAGCCGGCTGCAGGCCAGCGCCCAGTTCCACTTCTGATCGCGCGCCCCCTTTTTGACTTGGCCTTGCCTGTTGAAAGGCGAAGGATTTGCCGGCCCCGTGGCCGGCTTTTTTGTGCCCGCCACCCGGCCGCGTCGGACGCGGCACGCCATAAGCTCGGAGAGCGGCGCTGCGCGCCTGGAAGCGTGAAGAGGGAAGAAAAACACCCCTGCAGCCTAGCTGTAGGGGTGTGGACGTATCAGGGCGCGAGCATATGCTGCCTTGCGCCTTGCGCCTTGCGCCTTGCGCCTTGCGCCTTGCGC
>NZ_PYUQ02000031.1:0-71978 GCF_003030865.2 Halomonas sp. SL1
CATTACCGCCTGCAACGTTGCCCGTCGCCGGCAGCGGATGCGTATCCTACGGGCTATCACCGGGGTAGTGCAAGGACTTTCTGATCCGACCTCCCGAACGGATCGTACCTCGCCCCGTGTCGTGGCGAAGCGGCCGCAGCCAAAAACGCCCCGCCCTCTGAAGACGAGGGCGGGGCGTTCGTTGGAACGGTACGGTCGCGCTTATTCCTCGGCGTCGACGTAGCCCTGGATGGTGAAGGTGCCGTCCTCGACCAGCATCTCCTGCACGACGCCCGGCACGTCGCCGTTGGCATCGAACTCGTGGGTGCCGGAGGCGCCTTCATAGTTGATCTCGGTGCCGGCAGCGATCAGCTCTTTGGCCTTCTCCCATTCACCGGGCAGGATCACCTCGCCCGGGGCGCTGGCGACGCTGCGCAGCGCCTCGTTCAGACCCTCGCGGTCGGCACTGCCATTTTCCTCGATGGCCAGACCCAGCAGGAAGGCGGCGTCGTAGGCCTGGGCGGCAAACACCGCACTGGGATCGATGCCGGCCGCGTTGGCCTGCTGGTTGAACATGGCCGTGCCCGGCAGCTCCGGGCTGCCCGGACGAGTGGCGATCATGCCGTTGAGCACGTCGGCGCCGATGGCCTCGACCAGGCTGTCGCCGACCATGCCGTCACCGCCCACGTACTGGGTGAACATGCCGCTCTCGTAGGCCTGGCGGACCACGGTCTGGCCGGAGGTATCGGCGTAGGCCAGCACCACCAGTGTCTGGGCACCGGTGGCGGCCAGCGAGCCGAGCTCGGAGCGGTAGTCGGCGCGGTTATCCTCGTGGGCGAGGTTCTCCAGCACCATGCCGCCACCGTTCTCGTAGGCGGCCACGAAGGCATCGGCCAGGCCGCGGCCGTAGTCATTGTTGACGTAGGTGACCGCGACTTCCTGGATGCCCTTGTCGAGCAGCAGCTTGGCCAGCATCTCGCCCTGGAAGGCGTCGGAGGGCACGGTGCGGAAGACCAGGTCGTTGTCATCCAGCTCGGTGACCGCCGGCGCGGTGGACGCCGGGGAAACCATGGTCACGCCGCCCGGGATGGCGGCATTGTTGGCCGCGGCCACGGTGGCGCCGGTGCACAGGGCGCCGACGATGGCGGTGACCTGCTCGGTGTTGACCATGCGGTCGGCCGCGTTGGAGGCCGCCGAGGCGTCGGAGCAGGTGGTATCGCCGGTCGGCATGACAATGTCCTGGCCATCCAGCAGACCACCCTGCTCGTTGATCTGCTGTACCGCCAGATTGGCGCCATCGAAGATCGGCGGCGTCAGGCTCTCGATGCCGCCGGTGAAGCCGCCGAGGAAGCCGATCTTGACCTCGGCCTGGGCCATGCCGGAGAGGGCCAGGGTGGTCGCGGCCACCGCCGATGCTAGAACGCGTTTCTTCATGATTGTTGGTCTCGCTCTGGTTGCTCGAATCATCCGCTGCGCGAATCACACCCCCTCAATCTGGAAGGCCTCCGCCTAAAACACAACCCGTGGCTGCCAACGCTGGAAACCGCCAAGCCGCCTGCAACATCTTGATTGGCAAGCCTCCCTTCCCGCGTTTCAGCGATCGAACGAGCGCTTCAACGCTGGCCGCCTATACTGAGGATCCATTCCTCCATCGCCGAGCCCCACGATGCGACCGCTGACGTTTCTGACCCTGGCCGCGCTGGCCAGCACCGCCCAGGCCGACGGCCGGGAAATCGACTATCGCGTGAACGACGAAGCCTTCACCGGCTACTTCGCCCCGGCCGACGACGAACCCCGCGGCACGGTGTTGATCGTCCATGACTGGGACGGCCTGACCGACTACGAGCGCCGGCGCGCCGAGATGCTTGCCGAACAGGGCTATGACGCCTTCGCCCTCGACCTCTACGGCCAGGGCAACCGCCCGGTGGAAACCGACGCCAAGAAGGCCGAGACGGCGAAGCTCTACCAGGACCGCGAGCGCATGCGCGAGCTGACCCTGGCCGGGCTGGCCGAGGCCCGCGCCCAGGGCGCGGCAACGCCGACCGTGGTGATGGGCTACTGCTTCGGCGGCGCCGTGGCGCTGGAGCTCGCGCGCAGCGGCGCGGCCGAGGACGTGCACGGCTACGCCACCTTCCACGGCGGCCTGGCGACCCCCGAGGGCCAGGGCTATGGGCCGGACACCCCGCCGATCCTGATCGCCCACGGCGGCGGCGACGAGGCCATCCCGCTGGAAGACGTGACATCGCTGGCCCGTCAGCTGGAAGGCGCGGGCGTCGACTACGAGATCGGCATCTACGCGGGCGCGCCCCACGCCTTCACCGTCCTCGATACCGACCGCTATCGGCAGCGCGCCGACGAGCGCTCATGGTCGGCCTTCATGGCACTGCTGGACGAGGTGCTGCCACAGCAGTGAATCACTGCCGCACTTACGTAAGTTTTTAAATACTCCTTTCTGTAGAATCGCGCTCCGGCATGATTTCCCGCTACTAAAAGCCGATAAAACAGAAAGGAGCCATTCCCTTGACCGATTCCACGACGACCACCGGCGGCGGCCTCTGGCGGCGCATCCCGCTGTGGCAGAAGATCCTCGCCGGCCTGGCGCTCGGCGTCCTGACCGGCGCCCTGCTCGGCGACGATGCCAGCCTCTTCAAGCCGCTCGGCGATATCTTCATCAACGCCATCAAGATGCTGATCGTGCCGCTGGTGTTCTCGACCCTGGTGGTCGGCATCACCGCCATGCGCGACCCGCAGAAGATGGGCCGCATCGGCGCGCGCACCATCGCTCTCTACCTGCTGACCACGGCCTTCGCCATCGCCATCGGCCTGTTCGCCTCCTGGCTGTTCCAGCCCGGCACCGGCCTGGAGATGAGCTTCGACGGCGGCGTCGAGGCCAAGGAGGCGCCCAGCCTGCGCGAGATCCTGGTCGGCCTGGTGCCGCAGAACCCGATCGATGCCCTGGCCAGCGGCAACATCCTGCAGATCATCGTCTTCGCCATCGGGCTCGGCATCTCGCTGACCCTGATCGGCGACAAGGGCGAGCCGGTGGTGCGCGTGTTCGAAGGCTTCGCCGAGGCCATGGTCAAGCTGACCAACATCGTCATGGCCTTCGCGCCGATCGGCGTGTTCGGCCTGATCGCCCATGTGGCCGGCAGCTACGGCCTCGAGGTGCTGCTGCCGCTGGCCAAGGTGATCGGCGTGGCCTACCTGGCCAGCGCCCTGCACGTGCTGCTGGTCTACTCCGGCCTGCTGGCGCTGATCGGCCGGCTGAATCCGCTGCGCTACCTGCAGGGCATCCTCGACGCCCTGGTGGTGGCCTACTCCTCGGCCTCGTCGTCCGGCACCCTGCCGGTATCGCTGCGCTGCGCGCGCAACAACCTCGGCGTCTCCGAGGGCGTGTCCGGCTTCGTGCTGCCGGTGGGCGCCACCATCAACATGGACGGCACCGCCATCTATCAGGGCGTGGTCGCGGTGTTCATCGCCCAGCTGATCGGTTTCGACCTGAGCCTGGCCGACTACGGCATGATCATCGTCACCGGCACCCTGGCCTCGATCGGCACCGCCGGCGTGCCCGGCGCCGGTCTGGTGATGCTGTCCATCGTCATGGCCCAGATCGGCCTGCCGCTGGAGGCCATCGCGGTGATCGCCGGCATCGACCGCCTGCTCGACATGGCGCGCACCAGCGTCAACGTGGCCGGCGACCTGATGGTCACCACCCTGGTCGGCAAGAGCGAAGGCGAGCTGGACGAAAGCGTCTACAACGCCCCGCGCAAGAGCTGATGCCACCCCACTGCCCAGCATGAAACGGGGCGCCGGGCGGCTTCCGCCCGGCGCCCCTCTCGTCCCTGCTAGGCTGAGCGCACTCCCTCTCTTGCTCTGGAGGCCAGCATGCTCAGCGTCTTTTCCGGTTCCCGCGCCGAGATCGGCGAGGCCCACGGCCGCACCCACGCCGCCCTGATCACCTCGAGCATCGAGGTCTACGATCGGCTGTTCCACGACTTCGTCGGCCTGCGCTGGGCCGAGGCCCGCCGCGTCGCCGAGCGCTTCGTGCCGATGATCGAACGCGGCTTCCCCGAGATGCTCGACGAGATGGCCGGCATCGCCCGCGGCGCCGGGCTCGATCTCGAGGACATCCTCACCCTCAACTGCCGCAGCGAGATCTCGCTGACCCAGGCCAGCGGCGGCTGCACCGCGCTCTCGATCAACCGAGACGGCACCCAGTGGCTGGCCCAGAACTGGGACTGGCGCAGCGACCAGCTGCACAACGTGGTGGCGATGGAGCTGCGCCCGACGGGCGCCCCGGCGCTGGTCAGCGTCGGCGAGGCGGGCATGGTGGCCAAGATCGGCCTGAACGAGAACGGGGTGGGCGTGTGCCTCAACGCCATTCGCTCGCGGACCCTGGGCGAGGGGCTGCCGATCCACGTGGCGCTGCGCAAGATCCTCGAGGCCGAGTCGTTCGACGCGGCGACCCGGGTGGTCACCCACGACCGGGTCTGCTCGCCGGCCCACTTCCTGATCGCCAGCGGCGACGGCCGCTCCGCCGGCTTCGAGGTGCATCCCGGCCTGCCCGGCGTGCTGGAGCCCCGCGGCGGCGCGGTCACCCATACCAACCACCTCTACGCCGAGACCGCCACCTGCCAGGTGGAGGACTTCCCGCGGCCGGACTCCGACACCCGGCTCACGCGCATCGACGCGCTGCTGCGCGAACGGCTGCCGCTAGGCGCGGCGGTCGATGCCGAGGCGCTGTTCGCGATGCTCGCCGACCACGACAACGCCCCGCTCTCGATCTGCCGCCACTTCAACCCCGACCAGCCGGCCGAGGAACGCATGGAGACGCTGTTCGCGGTGGTCATGAACCTGCGCCAGCGGCGCCTGGTGCTGCGCCACGGCAAGCCCTGCGAGGGCGAGGACACGCTGACGGTGACGCTCGGCGACGCCTGAGTGCCGGCTCGGCCGCTCGCTCAGCTTCGGCGCCAGGCGCCCAGGCGAGGCATGCCATCCAGCTCGCCCTTGAGATAGCGCTCGGTGGTCTGCAGGAAGCGGCGCAGATGCTCGGCGATGGCCTCATCGCGACGCAGCGCCTCCAGCTCGGCCTCATCCTCTTCTTCGCCCGACGCCACGCACGGCTGCCAGGCCATGCGTACGGAACAGGCGCTGACATCGCAGATCTGCAGGCTGGGGCTGGGGCTGGTACCGCGAGACGCCGCCCGGATGTGATAGGCCATGTCACCCTCCCGATAGGGCTATTTAATGATAACGATTATCAAGTGCAAATATGGGGAGGGAGGGGCCGATCTGTCAAGCGAGGGCAACGATGGCATGACGCAGGTCAAGGTCACCGCGACGTCACACGGCTGCCAAGCCAGCGTCATCGACCGCCGCCATCCTAGGGGATTCACCCCTGAGGAGAGACGGATCATGCGCATGACGCGACGCGGCGTACTCAAGCTCGGCCTGGCCGGCGGCGCCACGCTGGGCACCGGCCTGGTCGCCCCCGGCATCGTGCTGGCCGAAGCCCGGCGCCCGGTCGTCGACGGCGGCGTGATGAGCGGCGACATGCTCGCCGACCGCGCCATGCTGTGGTCGCGGGTCGACCGCCCGGCCCGGATGCTGCTCGAGATCGCCGACAACCCCGAGTTCCGCGCCGCCCGCCAGCTTCACGGCCCCGAAGCGCTGCCGACCGGCGGCCTCACCGCGAAGCTGGACGCCACCGGGCTCGGCGGCATGGACGAGGTGCACTACCGGGTGCGCTTCGCCGCCCTGGGCGACCACCGTGCGATCAGCGAACCGGTCACCGGCCGGCTGCGCCTGCCGCCGCAGACGCCACGCGACGTGCGCTTCGTGTGGTCCGGCGACACCGTGGGCCAAGGCTGGGGCATCGACGAGTCGCGCGGCGGCATGACCACCTACGCCACCATGCTCGACCAGCGCCCCGACTTCTTCATCCACTCCGGCGACACCGTCTACGCCGACGGCCCGCTCCAGGAGAGCGTCGAGCTCGCCGACGGCAGCCTGTGGCGCAACCGGGTGACGCCGGAGAAGCTCAAGGTGGCCGAGACCCTGCAGGAATTCCGCGGCCAGCACGCCTACAACCTGCTGGACGCCAACGTGCGGCGCTTCAACGCCGAGGTGCCGATGCTGGCCCAGTGGGACGACCACGAGACCACCAACAACTGGTATCCCGGCGAGCTGCTGGAAGACGACCGCTACACCGAGAAGAACGCCTCGCTGCTGGCCGCCCGCGGCCGCCAGGCCTTCCTCGAGCACATGCCGCTGCGTCAGCGCCCCGAGGCGCCCGGGCGCATCTACCGCCGCTTCGCCTACGGCCCGGGCCTGGAAGTGTTCATGCTCGACATGCGCACCTTCCGCGGCGCCAACGACCGCAACCGTCAGGAGCGCGGCGCCGATCTGCTCGGCGCGGAGCAGCTGCGCTGGCTGCTGAATTCGCTGCGCGATTCCACCGCCACCTGGAAGATCGTCGCCTCCGACATGCCCATCGGCCTGGTGGTGCGCGACGACGATCGCTTCGAGGCCGTGGCCAACGACGAGCCCGGCCAGCCGCTGGGCCGCGAGCAGGAGATCGCCCGGCTGCTCAAGGCGATCCGCGACGAGGCGATCCACAACGTGGTGTGGCTGACCGCCGATGTGCACTACACGGCGGCGCATCACTACTCGCCCGAGCGCGCGAGCTTTCAGGACTTCGCGCCGTTCTGGGAGTTCGTCAGCGGCCCGCTGCACGCCGGCACCTATGGCCCCGGCGAACTCGACGCCACCTTCGGCCCCGAGGTGGTGTTCCAGAAGGCGCCGCCGGAAGGCCAAGCCAACCTGCCACCCTCCGACGGCTACCAGTTCTTCGGTCAGGTCGACCTGGACGGCGAGAGCGAGACACTGACCGTGACGCTGAAGGACGCGGCCGGCCAGTCGCTGCATCGCCAGGTGCTGGAGCCCCAACGGGCCTGAGCCCTGCACCGCCGCCGGGCAATCCGGCGGCGGCGCGCCCGTGACGACGGGCCGGCGCTCAGCCCGCCAGCGCTTCCTCCACCAGCCGGCGCGCCTCGTCGCTCATCGGCAGCCCCAGGGCCAGCTCGTGGGCCCGGGGCGACATCTTCTTCCAGGTCTTCTGCACGATGCGGATCAGGTGGTCGTGATCGACCTGCTTCGAGAAATCGGCGAAGTAGTTCTCCAGGAACACCAGGCAGGCGCAGTCCTCCACCGCCTGGGTGCCCGCGTCGCGCCCCAGGCCCTGCTTGCGGATCATCGCCGCCACCCGCTCGGCGTCCTCCTCCGCGTAGCCGGCCTCGCGCATCGCCCGGGCGGTCGTCTCGCCGGCGCGCTTGCCCTGGTCGCGGCGCCAGGTCAGGTAGCCCACCCGGCCTTCGGGATAATCGCCCCGCGGCACCTGCCAGCGCTGCAGGTGCTGGTTGTGCACCGCCAGGCGCACCAGCTCGTCCGGCGCCTCGTCGAGCGCGTTCAGCCAGTCGCTCATGCGTCCGGCGTGCCACAGCTCCAGCGGCAGCGTTTCCCCCGCCACCTCCACCCGGCGCGGGTCCTGTGCGTGCAGGGCATCCAGCGCGGCCTGGGTCCGCTCATAGGGGGACGAATCGCTCATGGTGTCTCCTCGTGCTGATGGCAGGGTGATGGCACGGCCGCGAAGCGGTCATCTTCCCATGGAAGCATGTCGAGGCAGCGTTGACAGCCCGCACGTCGAACGGCCGTTTGCTCACTCGGGCCAGGCGCGCTACGTTGTTGTACGATCATTCAATAAAAGGACTCCCATGACGATCGCCATCCGCCTTCCCCTCGCCACCGCCCTGGCCCTCGGCCTCGCCGCCCCGCTCGCGGCCCAGGCCGACGCCCTCGAGCAGCAGCTCGACGACCTGCAGGACTTCCAGATCATCGCCCACCGCGGGGCCAGCGGCCACGCCCCGGAGCACACCTGGCCGGCCTACCAGCAGGCCCGCCGGATGGGCGCCGACTACCTCGAGCTGGACCTGCACATGAGCGCCGACGGCGAGCTGATGGTGATCCACGACGACACCCTGGACCGCACCACCGACGGCAGCGGCCCGGTGAAGGACCACAGCCTGGCCGAGCTCAAGACGCTGGACGCCGGCAGCTGGTTCAACGAGAGCCACACCGACCGCGCCGAGGAAGCCTACGCCGGCGCCGAGCTGCTGACCCTCGACGAGGTGATCGACCGCTACGGCACCGACGTACGCTACTACATCGAGACCAAGTCGCCGGAGCGCTACCCGGAACTGCAGCGTGCCCTGGTCGAGACCCTCGAGGCCGAGGGGCTGGTGGCCTCCGGCTCGGTGGTGATCCAGTCGTTCAGCCAGGACAGCCTCGAGCAGGTCCACGCGCTGAACGCCGACATCCCGCTGGTACAGCTGGTGTGGTACTCCCCCGCCGAGGACGGCAGCGGCCTGACCGAATGGACCGGGGTGACCCCGCCGCCCGCCGAGATCAACGACGCCGACTTCCAGGCCATCGCCGACTACGCCATGGGCATCGGCCCCAACGTCGTCTACGACGGCGAGGGCGTGATCGACGCCGGCTTTGTGGAACAGGCCCACGACAACGGCCTGCTGGTGCACCCCTACACCATCAACGACCCCGAGCAGATGCAGCGCCTGCTCGACTGGGGCGTGGACGGGATGTTCACCAACTTCCCGGATCGGTTGAACGGGCTGGTGGAGTAAGGGAGGCTCGAAGCCTCAAGGCGTCTACGGGCAGATTGCCACGTGCCATTAGCCTGACTGGCAAGCGCCCCGCGTCTGCGGGGATCGGGGCACCGCATCGATGCCGTTATCCTTGTGGAACGGCTCATCCCCGCGTCTGCGGGGACCGGAACCTGATGGGGCTGGCCATCGAGGCCCGGGACGGATCATCCCCGCGCCTGCGGGGACTGGGCCGGTCTCCTTATATCTGAGCTCGCTGGCGACGGATCATCCCCGCGCCTGCGGGGACCGGCGCTCGCCGGCGACGGGGTTAGTGTCGAGCTCCGGATCATCCCCGCGCCTGCGGGGACCGGGCACCGACTTCTCCGGGTTATGAGCCCGGCGTCGGATCATCCCCGCGCCTGCGGGGACCGGCCACCAGGGCCAGGGCGCCCCGACGCCGACCGCGGATCATCCCCGCGCCTGCGGGGACCGGAACATCACCAAGCCCGTGGAGCCCGCCGTTAACGGATCATCCCCGCGCCTGCGGGGACCGGTTGACCACGCGCCACGGGCGCACCGGCTGACCCGGATCATCCCCGCGCCTGCGGGGACCGGCCGATGAAGTCGGAATTCGGGCCGCTGAGATACGGATCATCCCCGCGCCTGCGGGGACCGGTTCATCGGCCACGAGCACAACTCGAAGGAGCACGGATCATCCCCGCGCCTGCGGGGACCGGCTCGAGGCCCAGAAGGAGGTGGACAGCGCCACCGGATCATCCCCGCGCCTGCGGGGACCGGTGTGAACGGGAAGCTGGTCTACGGCCGGCGCACGGATCATCCCCGCGCCTGCGGGGACCGGCAGCGATCCCGCTCCATGACCAGCTGACGCAGCGGATCATCCCCGCGCCTGCGGGGACCGGATCACCACCCATGAAGAGCCCAACCACGGGGCTGGATCATCCCCGCGCCTGCGGGGACCGGGCGGGCTTGGTGTCGCCGCCCTTCTCGGCCGGCGGATCATCCCCGCGCCTGCGGGGACCGGCTCAGCTACCCGTAAGAACAAGAGCCTGACCCCGGATCATCCCCGCGCCTGCGGGGACCGGGTGAACACGGTGTAATCGTTGTAGTCCTTCACCGGATCATCCCCGCGCCTGCGGGGACCGGCCGAATGGTTCACCGAGATGAGGGCGCGTCGACGGATCATCCCCGCGCCTGCGGGGACCGGAGGAGAGTATTGTCGAGTACGCCAACGCCTCGCGGATCATCCCCGCGCCTGCGGGGACCGGAGGCGGCCACGTCGTCCCATAGCTCGTTTCCTCGGATCATCCCCGCGCCTGCGGGGACCGGTTGATTATTGCTGGCGAACCTGGCCTTCATCTCGGATCATCCCCGCGCCTGCGGGGACCGGCTTCTGGGTGCGTTGGAAACTCACTCGGCAGGCGGATCATCCCCGCGCCTGCGGGGACCGGCGTGAGTCGTACAACTACTACTCGCAGCAGACCGGATCATCCCCGCGCCTGCGGGGACCGGATCGCGGCCAGTGGATTGATTAGCCCGGCCAGCGGATCATCCCCGCGCCTGCGGGGACCGGTCCAGCGCGATCATGGCGTCGATCAGCTCGGGCGGATCATCCCCGCGCCTGCGGGGACCGGAATTCCGACTTGATCGGACATGGCGCCGCCGGCGGATCATCCCCGCGCCTGCGGGGACCGGTATCGCCACGGCGGCAAGCAACAGCGCGTGGACGGATCATCCCCGCGCCTGCGGGGACCGGTCAAATAAGTCCGCGCCCAGGGGCCGCGAAGACGGATCATCCCCGCGCCTGCGGGGACCGGCAGAAACTGGCATAGGGTGTGCTGATATCCGCCGGATCATCCCCGCGCCTGCGGGGACCGGCTCCGCGTTGCTGATTCCGTAGTCGATGCCATCGGATCATCCCCGCGCCTGCGGGGACCGGATGAGCATCGGCAACGTCGCTCTTCCTCTTGCCGGATCATCCCCGCGCCTGCGGGGACCGGAAAACAATAATCCCAATAGTCATCGACTATTACGGATCATCCCCGCGCCTGCGGGGACCGGTCGGCGATCCCCGCCGTGACCGTCCCCCCCGCCGGATCATCCCCGCGCCTGCGGGGACCGGTGGAACGGGCATGGCCACAAGCATGGCCACAACGGATCATCCCCGCGCCTGCGGGGACCGGCGCCGTAGATCAGGTAGAAGTCGGCGAAGAACGGATCATCCCCGCGCCTGCGGGGACCGGGGACGATGAAGAAGCGCCTGCCGAATGGGGTGCGGATCATCCCCGCGCCTGCGGGGACCGGGGACGGACGCCTGGGTTATCGACCACAGATTTCGGATCATCCCCGCGCCTGCGGGGACCGGGCCGGCGGCAGGCCCTCGCCATTCCACTCCTGCGGATCATCCCCGCGCCTGCGGGGACCGGGACACCAGGCCCATCATCGTGCGTAGCGAGTCCGGATCATCCCCGCGCCTGCGGGGACCGGTGGTCCGCTGTGACGCCCACCTTGGGCGCGATCGGATCATCCCCGCGCCTGCGGGGACCGGGGCTGCAAGCGCGTGGCCGGCGGCACCTCCGGCGGATCATCCCCGCGCCTGCGGGGACCGGTGATTCCTCCTGCCAGCTCAAGGCACAAGTGCCGGATCATCCCCGCGCCTGCGGGGACCGGTTGCTGGTCGATAACCGCGAGCGGCTGGCCGCCGGATCATCCCCGCGCCTGCGGGGACCGGATTGCCGGCCGGCCCCTTGTTGCGCGCGGTGACGGATCATCCCCGCGCCTGCGGGGACCGGGACGCCAAAGCCCGAGGTGCCCGAGGCGGCTACGGATCATCCCCGCGCCTGCGGGGACCGGGAAGCCCGGCGCGCTGGGGAGCGAGGACCGGGCGGATCATCCCCGCGCCTGCGGGGACCGGGAGACCTGGCCGGCACCCCACCAGCTGGCCAGCGGATCATCCCCGCGCCTGCGGGGACCGGTTCTTTAAAGGACTTCTCAAGGTTAGCTTTTTCGGATCATCCCCGCGCCTGCGGGGACCGGGCCCCAGAGCGGCCCTGTGAGCCGTTCTGGGACGGATCATCCCCGCGCCTGCGGGGACCGGACTAATTGTAGCCACTTGTTTATAAAGAGGAAAATCGCCAGCGGAATTTCCACCAGCGATTTTGCTTACTTTTTGATCAGACTATATTGTTAAAGATCCTGAAAAATCAGCCAGTTGGCTCTGGCGGCAGAAAACGCACCAGCCGCAGTCCATCATGCTCGACCGGTTCACGCCGGTTGGCGCCATAGGTCTGGAATTCGAAGCCCGATTCATGGCTACTGGCCCAGGCCATCGCGACATTGCCATCCTCGGCCAGTGCATTGATCTGTTCCCAGATCATCTCACGCACACGCTTGGTGACATCCCCCACATACACACCGGCGCGAATCTCCAGCAGCCAGACGGCGAGCCGGCCACGTAGGCGCGGTGGCACCGCCTCGGTCACTACGACCAACATCGCCATATCACTTGCTCCGGTGTCCCTGGTCGCCGACGGAATCCGGTTCGGGAATCGCCGGCGGCATGGCCTCGGGCGCAGGCGGCGGTGGCTCGATGTCGCCGGCCGCCAGCACCTCCTCGATCATCGGGATCAGTCGCTGCAAAAGTTTCGTCTGCTTGAAGGCATCGCGGCAGGCAATACGCACTTCACGCTCAGGCGCGACCGGATTGCGCGCAGCCACCCGAAAGGCGGCGGGCACCACCGTCTCGAACTTCACGATATCCGCGATATCGTAGACGAAGCTCTGTGGCTTGCCGGTATGCAGGAAACCGATAGCCGGCGCATACCCCGCCGCCAGAATCGCCGCCTCGGTGATGCCATACAGGCACGCCGTCGCGGCAGACAGGCACTGGTTGGCCACGTCCGACGCGCTCCACTGCGTCGGATCATAGCGTCGCCCCTGCCACTTCACGCCGTACTGCTTGGCGAGCAGCTGATAGGTCTTGCGAACCCGGGCGCCCTCCATGCCTCGCAGCTGATCGACGCTGCGCCGCGAGGGTGGCGGCTCCCCGAAGCGCAGCTCGAACATCTTGCGCACGACCTTCAACCTCAGCGAATCATCCAGCGCCAACTGCGCCTGATACAGCAGCTTGTCGGAGCGTGCCCCACCGGGCTGGCCAGCGCTGTAGAGACGTACGCCGGCATCGCCGACCCAGATCAGCAGCGTCCCGGCGACCGACGCCAGCTTGACGGCGGCGTGCGAGATGCGAGTGCCGGGCTCAAGCAACAGGCAGGCCACCGAACCAACGGGGATATGCATCCGCTCTCCGTTGACCTCATCAATGACGACAAAGGCGCCGTCGCGCACATCGATCTGCCCCATGCCAACGAAGATCATCGACATGCGATCCTTCTCGGGAATCGGCTTGATCGGAATGAATCCCATATGGCCTCCCTGCCGCAACGTAGCGCTATGGACGACGCAGCAGCATCAGGCCACAACCGAAGGCCTTGGCACGCCCGACGCCTTGCGCCATGGTTTCGATCAACCGCCCGGGGTCAGTCACCTCGAGCAGGCCCTCATAGTCGACGCTGGAAAAGCGAATGGGGCGCCCCTTGTCCTTCGATAACGCATGCTGCCGATAGGCCCCCACCTCAGGGTCGACTGGCAGACGAAACCCGAATGACTCGGCGCGAGCCACCAGCCACTCTCGGGCCGCCGCGTCCATCGCGGCGCCACAGGCCTGGCTTTTCCTCTCGCCACCAGCCTCAAATGGGTACTTGGCCGCCATCAGTACATCGGCACGACGCCCACGCTGGCCCGCCACCGATTTCGCTACCGTGGGGTTCGCGCGCAGGCGAAAGGCCAGCCGCTCCCCCGGCTCCAGCGTCGGAGAAAAGGGTTTGCACTGCGCTTCCAGAAGACCGGCAATCGGCACCGGCTCTCGATCGGAGAGCACATAGAACAACGGCAGCCCTCGCGGCGCTCCCTCGCCTTCGGGCTCCTCCATTTCCTGACGGAACAGAAACGGCCTCTCCCCCTGATGCTCCGGAAACAACCGCCAGAGCAGTTGGTGGGCGGCATAGGCCCGGCCGTCCATGATGTCGAATAATGCTCCACGAGAGAGGCCATTGAGATCGACACGCACTCGAGAAAGGTACATCAGCGCTCCTCCTCTACCCGGACCATGCGGCGATATTCGGTGCGCGGTCCGAACTGCCAGCGGCGGCGATTGAGCGGGACGTCCCAAGTCTCGCTGGACTCCACGCCTCGGCCATCACCATCAAGACATGCCGCGTCACCCTCCCAGGCGTACAGCACGTTATCCGGCAGCCTCAATGCCCGGCGCTCTTCTTCGGCGTTCCTGCCACACAGCAGTGGAAACTCAGCATCCAGCGCGTCACGCAGCCGAGAAAACGCCACGCACCGTGGTGCGAGCGGCGCCCCCGGCGGACAGGCCTTGCGTCCCAGATAGAGCGGAAACTGCGGCGTCTTGAGTGCCTGCTCCAGCGTCTCGAGCGCCAGTTCCGCCTGCGGTGTCAACCAGACGGCGACGGTCCAGAGACCGTCGCAGCGGTAGTCACGGCTGGAAAGAATGGTATTGATGATCCTCTTCGGGGCACTCAATTCGTCCCGTCGAGTGCGGTAGGTCACCTTGGACTGCGACGCCGGCACCTGCACCGTGTGATAGTCACGCAGCAGGCTGCCCGGCGAGCGCTGTTTGATGGCGATACCGACGCTATCGCGCAGCCGGCGCTGCCCCTCGTCGTCGTCGCGGCGAACGCCCAGTGCCGCCCCCAGCAAGCCGACGATGGCGCTGCGCCCGGGGTAAGTGGCGGTGGGGCGCGACTCCCCCACCGCCGCCTCGCCCCAGCTGGCAAGCGGCGCATAGAGCCGAAAGACCAGATACTCCGTCATGACGACTCCTTCAGTGATCCCGGTTGAGGAACTCGACCAGCTCCGACAGGCTGCCCTTGAGCACCCCGCCTGAAAGCTGCGGCTCCCGGTAGTCGGGGTCGGCCGCCACGACGAAGCGCTGATCGGCGCCGGCGCCGTAGGCCTCATCGAAGGCTCGGGCCTGGCGCTCCAGACGGGTGATGGCATCCAGCGTCTGATCCTGCCCCGCCACGGGGCGCAGGAAGGCCGGTGCCAGCGAACGCGGCTGCTGATCACCCTTCTCGGCGAGCACATAGCTCGCATGGGCCCGGGAACCGAAGCTGTTCTGCTTGCCCTTGGGCGAGGTCTTCACGGCCGCCTCGGCCAGCGCCGCGATGGCACGGTCGGCCAACGCTTCGTCGCCATTAAGGTTCTCGATCAGCTGCTGGCGGTCGATGCACACGTAGCTATAGAAAAGACCCGCACCGAAACCCGCTTCACCGACGTGGGCCGCCCCGCGATGCTCGTCGCCGGTATTCAGGTCATCCACCGCCGTGAAGTAGTCATCCTCGACTTCCGCAGCATGCACGGTAACGGCATGGGCGACCTGGCAGGCGGCCTCAACGTTGAAGGCCGGCGACGCCGCCAGCATGCGGCCGAACAGCGCGATGTCCACGGCCGAGGGCTTGTGGCGCAGCAGATCGAGGTCTTCCTTCTCCGGCGCACGATTCTCGTGGGCCAGCTTCTCGACCAGGGCATCGACCGCTGCCTGCTCCTCGGGGCCGATGTGGACCAGCTGGCTGGTTTCCAGCTCGCCCTTGGCTACATCGCCGAAGACCTTGGCAATCTCCGTGGCCCAGGCTCGGGCATCTTTGTCTTTTACGCCCTTCTCCTGGAGGCGCTTTTCGGCCTGGACGCCCACCTGTTTGGTACGCATTCCGCGATGCTGACCCACGGCGTCCTCGAACAGCGCCGAGGTTCGCCAGGTCCGCTTGAGGCTCTGCGACGAGACACGAAGTCGCTTGGCACCGCCCATGATGGCGGTCTTGGGCCGCCCCAGATCATCGCGGTTGAGATTGGCCGGCGGATAGGCGGTCAGCAGATGCAATTGAATGAAGTGGCTCATGTGCTTGGCTCCCTGTCATGGTTGACGAGTTACTGGTTATCTTGCCGATAGCCGGCCGTAGCGCCGAAGTAGTCGTTGGCCCAGATGAAACCGAGCCGCTGGGTCGGTTTAGGTGAAACCCCACCCTGATATTCGCGCCACCACAGCGCGATATTGTCGGCCAGATGTACGACGCTGACGCCGCGTTTGTCGATCAACGCCAGAGCTCGGCGCAGGCGCTGCACCAGTTCCTCCGGCGTACGCGAGGTCATCAGCTGCTGAAAGCGAAGCTCGCTCATATATGGCTTGCCGGTCTCGCGCTTCTGCTGGCCGAGGCGGGCACCCAGCGGCACCTTGGGCGCGTCCTCGCGCAGTTCAGCCACCACCAGGGAGATACAGGACCAGGCCTGAAGTCGGTGATCGCGCTGCCTATCTGACTGATCTTCCCTCGTCGGCAGTAAGTTCCATAGGTGGCGGAAGGCTTCCGTCAGCATCGCCGCCTCGCCGGTATCGCAGCGGCGCAGCGTCGCCCGCATGCCCTTGGGCCAGGTCGGGGCATCGGTATGGGCCTTCAGCGCCTCGGCGGACAGCGTCAGACGCTGCCACCAGCGCCGCAGGGCATCGGCCTCCCGGCGCTCGATGGCATAAGGCCGCTCCGGCACGCGCGAAGGCGCCTCCGCTTCGGGGGCAAGTTCTGTTTCACTCACGACACGCTCTCCTCGGTGGCTACCGGCTCGGCGGTTAATGAAAATCCGCCGGTCTCGGCAAATTGACGAATGACCTTGCTGCCCTTGCTGCGCCCGGCCAGGAATCCCTGCAGCTGGCGCCGGGCCGCAGTAGCGCGCTTCAGGTCTGCCGCTTCCAGGGCGCCGCTCAGTGCCTGCTCCTCGAATAGCGCCATCCCTTCGCGCTTCAATGAGAGATACCACTGTTTGGCAACGTCGGCGGGCAGAAAGGAATCGGTCTCTGTCTCCCCCAGAACCGCCTGAAAATCATGCAGGATCTTGAAGAATGCATGGCGAGTGGCGTCGTAGAAGGCGAGATCGAGATAGCTCATATCGCCCTTGGCCTCGCTGGGCCGGTCGAACCAGGCATTCTTGATCTGGGTGCGCACCATCCAGGCAATCTGCCGAGCCAGGTCGGTGAACTGCTGGACCCAGGCGCGCAGCCGTTCCTGCTGCGTGGGAGGCACTGCCACCAGCGGCATCTCGACGCTGTACCAGCCGCGCGGTTTCATGTTGTCCATGTCGTAGCCGAAGGCCCACAGCCGAACATGCTTGAGCAGTGCGTCGATCTCTTCGCCGGCGCGACGCTCCTCATCGACGTCTCGCACCTTCTGCGAGACGTAGTCCTGCACCGCCAGTGCGGGCAGCGCGCCGCTGCCGTCGGCATCTTGCAGTACCAGGTTCGACCAGTGCTGATAGCCCAGGCCACCCGGCTGCCCCTTGGTGGATAGCGGTGGCTCGTTGGGCTTCTTGGGATCGCGCCGATAGGGCGTCAGCGGGTGAAGCCAGGGGCCGTCATAGTTGGCCCCCTGTTTCTTGCCACGGATGCGGCGCACGCGGCGCTCGGTTGCTCGGCCACAGACATCGCAGCGACATGGTTCATCCTCGAACAGCAGCCTGAAGCGGCGCGGCATCGACCAATAGGGGTGCAGCGAATGCATGCTCTCGGGCAGCACCTCGGCCCCCTTCTTGTCGCTGACCCGCGTCGGCGCCATCCACAGGAACAGGCTGTCGTCATCGACTCGCGGCGCCTGCCATGACTGGCCGGAACGCGTCAGCGTATTGGGCGTCACGACGTTCAGCCACAGCCGAGACCACAGGCTGGCGTCGGTCGACTCGGGCAATACCAGCGTGGTCAGCGGCCCACCGCCTCGCAGACCAACGCGTATGCCCGCCCCGCCTGCCGGGGCATTGATCTGCATGGCGAACAGGGCGAGTGCTGCGCAGTCCTCGCACATCGTCTCGACACGACCGCGCTTGACGAAGAAATCGGTGTTGTTCTTGATGCCGTTCGCACCGGGCGCATCGATCAGCAGGCCGCTGACCGTGGCCTCCTTGACGTCGTCCAGCGGATCGAGGTCCTGCATGAAGCGCGGCCCGTCACCGTCCAGCTCGAAGGCAGCGGCAAAGGGCACTAAGGCGGCTTCCAGCTCTTCGACACTAGGCGGCTCGATAAAGCGGTCCAGCCAGTCGCCGTGATCCTGCGGCGGCAGCGCTGTCTGTAACAGGCCGATCAGGAACTGGTAGGCGGCGCCCTGGAAGTCGGCCCGCGGCAGGGCGAGATCGACGACCTCGGGATCGGCCAGCGCAGTGGGCGGCCGGTAGTCGATGGCACCGTCCTTGGTACGGAAAGGCAGCCATGGATCATTGAGCAGATTCACATCCATCCCCCCTGATTGTCCGAGTTCATTGAAAACCTCACCCCCCACTGGGCGTCGTAGACACAGCCGGTATCGGCCTCGACCAGCCATGGCCGCGTAAAGCGCAGTGCCTTGTAACGTTCCTGAAGCACTTCCCACTGGGCCTGCTCATCGGCAGGCAGCTCCGCCAGCTTCTCCGCCTGGCTCTGGCGTAGCTTGACCTGGCTGAGCATCGCGGCGTGATGCTCGTCTTGCGCCCACAGCGCCATTTCGCCGTTGGCATCACGCTTGAGCAGCACGATGTTGAGCGTCGGCTCGTCGACCAGGCGCGTGCCGATCTCCAGTTCCTCCTGCCACTGATCGATATCCAGCTGGCGAAGATAGCCCCGCTCAAGCGACAGGGCGTTGAAGTTGGCCATCGAGACGGCCACGCCCTGCATGCCGCGCTGCTCCCATCTCGCCTCTTGCAGTCCATCCGGCACCAGGTCGGCGACCGGACCATAGACGCCCTCGATCAGCGATCGGGCCTGATCGGGCATGCGGATCGTGCCGAGTTCGCGTAGCACACGCTGGGTCAGCCAGAGCAGGGATGTATCGCGATAGACCGCCTGAGTGCCCGGCAGAGCGTTCTTGAGCCACTGGGCATCCGGCTCATCGCTCCATTCGGGCGCCAGCACGGACAGTACAGGCGCACGACGCGGGCCGCGCACGTGACGCTGCAGGCGCCCGGCGCGCTGAACCAACAGATCGATAGGGGCCAGATCGCTGATCATGAGGTCCACATCGCAGTCGAGCGACTCCTGGAAGACCTGCGTGCTGATCAGCACCTGACCGCGGCGCTGATCGGAGGTGGAGGCTTTGCCCAGCCGCTCGATGACATCCGACTCGATGCGCTGACGATCTACCATCGCGAAGCGGCTGTGGAACAGCAGGCATCGTTCGGGGTCGGGATGACGTTGGCTTAGCTGCTCATAGGCACGTATGGCATCGTCGACGGTATTACGCACCCAGGCGACGCACTCGCCTGCCTCGACGGCCGCCATCACGGCATCGAGCGCCTGCTCCTCAGATGTCAGCCAGTCGATGCCGACCTCGCGCGCAACCTCGGGACGCGTGGCCAACGGAGCCTCCCGGACACTGTCATGGCCGACTTGCGTCAACAGCGGGAATGCATCGTCCTGAAGCGCGGGTAGCTCCTGTGCCAAGCCCTGGCGCCATGCCGCGGTCAGCGCCTCGCGCATGCCTCGCGGCATGGTGGCAGTCAGCAGAATGGCGCTACCGCCCTGGCGGGCGTGATGCGCCAGCAGTTGATTGAGCAGCGTCTGCATGTAGTGGTCGTAGGCGTGCACCTCATCGACGATCAGCACCTTGCGTGCCAGCCCATAGAGGCGCAGCGACTGATGCCGAAACGGCAGCAGCCCCATCAGCGCCTGGTCGATGGTGCCGACGCCGACGTCGGCCAGCATTGACTTCTTGCGCGAGTCGGCCAGCCAGCGGTTGCAGCGCGTGGTGGCCGTCATGTCATCAGCGGCGTAATCCCAGTCTTCGGGCTGCTCCGCGGCCACGGCCTTCATGAAGGTGTCATTCAGCTCTCTGGCACCGTGTGCCAGAACACAGGACGGCTGAGACGCCTCGGTATAGAAACGTCGATGCAGATGACCGAGGCGTTCATACATGGCGTTGGACGTGGCCATGGTCGGCAGCGCGAAATAAAGTCCTTCGCCATGGCCGGCCGCAAGCAGCCGCTGGGCGAGTATGCAGGCCGCCTCGGTCTTGCCGGCGCCAGTCACGTCTTCGAGGATAAATAGCTGAGGACCATCGCCAAGTGCCAGGCGCTCGGCCTCACCCTGAAGCGGGGTCGGCGTGACCGACTGACCGCCGAACCAGCTGCCTAGTCCGGCATAGGGCACCGGCTCGGGAGGCTGCGCGAAGCCGCTTTCCTGCAATGCCTCCTCGGCACGCTTCAGCGCTAACGGCCAGTAGTCGGCCAGCGATATCTCCTGCTGACAGTAGGTGAAATGATCGCGGTTCGAGCCAATCCAGTCGCTGAGGGTCGCCCAGCCGGCGACGGTCCAGCTCACCGTCAGGAAGGCCTCTCGCCATTCCTGGGAAACCAGCCTGTCGAGCGGCCAATCCAGCTCGATCAAGACGGACCAGTCGGCGATGAACTGGCGTGCCGCCTCAAGATCGGAAGCGTGTTCGTCCTCACCGAAGAACCGCTCTTCACACAGGTTTCCGGCCTCGACCGGCTGACCATGGTGGCCGAACATCGGCGCCAGCAAGGCACGCAGCGTCTCAGCCAGCTGACGGCGCTCGCGCCGCGGCGGCAGCTCTCTTGCTCTTCCCAAGGTGCCGTCCTGCCACCATTCCAACCAGCAGGATTGCCACAGCAAGGCTCCCAGCCGGTCATGGCGTTCGGTATAGGCCAGACGCTCGATCGGAGACACAAGATCAGCGCCTTCGGGCCAAGCCAGGCCCTGGAAGGCTCGGGCAAACTTGCCGAGATCATGCAGACCCAGCAGAAAGACAAGGAGGCGCCGAAGCTCATCGGGGGAGAGATTCAGTTGGCTGGAGAGTCGTTGCGTCAGCGGCTGCTCGGGCGCGAGCAGATACCAGCCGACGGCGGCCACATCCAGGCTATGATAGGGCAACAGATGGCAGTTATCGCCTTTGTCAGATGGCTTCGCCTTGCCCCAGTAGCGGTAATACAACATCCCTGTCTCCAAGCTCCGTTGCGTCTGCAAATTCATACAAGCATGCTTAACTCGCCTTTGCCACCGCCTGGAAATGCATCCACCGTACTGATCAACCCGGTTCTGATCCGGGGCATCCACCTCATCCCTCCATGGACGGAACCCGCATGAACGACGCCCCGCTCCCCTGGGACACCCTGGCCCGCTATCGCCTGATCGAGATCCTCGCGTTCTGGGAAGGGCGGGTGGTGGCCTCGCAGGTCGGTGAGGCCTTCGGCATCGGCCGCCAGCAGTCCCAGAAGGTGCTGCGAAACTATCGCAAGGAGGCGCCGGAGAACCTGGCCTACGACGAGTCGCGGCGCGGCTGCATTCCCACACCGGCCTTCCAGCCCCGCTTTACCCGCGGCCGGGTCGAGGAGTATCTGCACCTGCTGAGCGCGCATGCGGACCTGGACTCGCCCTTCGCGGGCCTGGGACTGGGTGCGGCGGACACCGAGTCGCTGCCGCTGCCGAGCCGGGCGGTGAATCCAGATGTCGTGCGCGAGGTGGTCAAGGCGGCCCGAGCGGGGCGTCGGCTGGAAGTGGTCTATGCCTCCTTCCGCAATCCCGCCGGAGAAGAGCGCATCCTGGTGCCGCATACCCTGGTATTCGCCGCCGGGCGCTGGCACGTGCGTGCCTACTGCGAGAAGCACCGCGGCTATCGCGACTTCGTGCTGAGTCGCTTCCGCGGCGTGCCGGAAGACAGCGGCGAGATGCTGGGTGAACATGGCAAGAACGGCGACGAGGCCTGGCAGACGCAGGTAGAGGTGCGCCTGATTCCCGACCGCCGACTGCCGCAGGAGGAACGCGACATGCTCGCGGTGGACTACGGCATGCGCGACGGCGAGCTGACGCTTCACTGCCGTGGGCCGCTGGTGCTCTACGCCCTGCGCAAGCTGGGCGTGAACCCGCATCATATGGATGGTGAGCCCCGCGCTCAGCAGATCGATATCGCCAACCGCGAGGCCCTGGCCAAATGGATCCGGTGGGGCTGAGACGCCGTCCAGGACGCCTCAACTGACAACATCAGAAGGTGTAAACGACGCCGGCGGTGACCATGTCGATATCGCCGATCTCGTCGGTGTCGAGGCGCTCGACCTCCACGCGGCCGGTCAGGTCGAGCAGCTCGACGCGCGCGCCCAGGCCGTAGACCGGGTCGGTGCCGGAGTCGTCGCGGGTCAGGCCGCGGCCGCGACGCTCGGCGTCCCAGTCGGCCATGCCGGCCTTGGCGTAGACGCCCAGCGGGCCGAAGCTCAGCCCGGCCACGCCCATCGCCTCGAAGGCCTCCACCTCCAGCGTGCCGGAGCGGCCGTCGACGTCGCCGTGCAGGCTGTCGCCGTTGACATAGCCGACCTCGGCGCCCAGGTCGAGGAACGGCAGCCAGCCGAAATTGTAGCCAGCGGTCAGCTTATACATGCCGGCTTCGTCGTCGAAGTCGTTATCACCGTGCATCTGGCCCAGGCCGCCGCCCAGGTAGAGGCCGGTGGTGCCGGTGGCGAAGGCGGGCGCGGCAGTCACGGCCAGGCCGGTGGCCAGGGTGGCGGCAAGCAGGGAGCGCAGGGGCGTCTTGCGGGTCATGACGATTCCTTCCGAGCACAGGGAGTGAGCGCGCAGTGTAGCGCGCCGGCCGCCGGCGGGTCAGGTCGCTGGTGGTGCGGTGCCCGCCGCCCGTGGCCGGCCCGGCGCCTCGTCGCGGTGCTAGGATCAGGGGCCTGGCGCCGCACATGCGTCGATGCCGCGCCAGTCGCGGGAGACGGCGCTGGCGAGCGCCCGTATTGTTATGTTATAACGCATGCCACTTTCGCGGAGATGTATCACCATGGCGCATCGATCCCATCGCCATCGCCCCGAAGGGCCCTGCCATTTCTCGCTGATGTCGCTGTCCGCCCCGCGCCGGCTGCTGTTGGTCGCCGCCCCGCTGGCGATCCTGTGGCTGGCGGTGGTCTGGGCCACGGGAGGCTTCGCCTGATGGCACGCCTGCAACTGCACGACCTTCAGCTCGCCCGCGGTGGCCAGACGGTGCTCGAGCACCTCGACGGCCGCTTCCAGGACGGCGCGGTGACCGCGCTGATCGGCGCCAACGGCGCCGGCAAGAGCACCCTGATCGCCGCCATCATGGGCATGCTGACGCCGGTATCCGGCAGCGTCGAAAGCCAGGTGCCCAAGGAGCGCCGCGCCTGGCTGCCCCAGCAGCTGGCCCTCGACCTGTCCTTCCCGATGAGCGTGGAAGAGCTGATCATGAGCGGCACCTGGCCCAGCCACGGCGCCTTCAAGGGCTACTGCGGCCCGCACTATCGCCGCGGCCGCGAGATCATGGCGCGCCTGGGCATCTCGCACCTGGCACACCGCCAGCTCGGCGAGCTCTCCGGCGGCCAGCGCCAGCGCGCGCTGATCGGCCGCACCCTGATGCAGGAGGCCGAGCTGCTGCTGCTCGACGAGCCCTTCGCCAACGTCGACGCCGAGACCGTCGAGGTGCTGATGGACGTGCTGCGCGACATGGCCGCCAAGGGCGCCACCCTGATCGTGGTGCTGCACGACATGGAACAGCTCTCGCGCCTGGCCGACGACGTGCTGATGCTCTCCGGCGGCCATGGCCGCTGGGTCAGCCCCGAGGCGCTGCTCGAGTATAACGCCGGCCAGCCCGCCCGCGCCCCGCGCCTGCCCTTCGATTTTCCCGAGGTTTCCCATGCTGGCCCTGCTTGATGCCTGGCTCGCCGCCCCCTTCGATTACGGCTTCATGAAGCGCGCCCTGGTGGCGGGCATGGCGCTGTCGCTGGCCGCCCCGCCGCTGGGCGTGTTCCTGATGCTGCGCGGCATGAGCCTGATCGGTGACGCCATGTCCCACGCCATCCTCCCCGGCGTGGCGCTGGGTTTCCTGTTCGCCGGCTTCTCGCTGCCGATGATGAGCCTCGGCGGCATCCTCTCGGGGCTGCTGGTGGCGGTGCTGGCCGGCAGCGTGTCGCAGATGACCGGCCACCGCGAGGACTCAGCGATGGCCAGCTTCTTCCTGATCTCGCTGGCCGCGGGGGTGATGATGGTGTCGCTGGGCGGCAGCAGCGTCGACCTGACCCACGTGCTGTTCGGCTCGATCCTGGCCGTGGACTCCACCGCGCTGCTGCTGATCGCCGGCATCGCCAGCCTGATCGTGGTGTCGCTGGCGGTGATCTTCCGCGCCCTGGTGGTGGAATGCCTGGACCCGCTGTTCCTGCGCGGCCAGGGCGTGCGCGGCGGCCTGGTGCACGGCGTCTTCCTGGGGCTGGTGGTGCTCAACCTCACCGCCGGCTTCCAGACGCTGGGCACCCTGATGGCGGTGGGCCTGATGATGCTGCCGGCCACCACCGCGCGCTTCTGGAGCAATCGCCTGGAGGGCCTGATCGTCATCGCCATCGGCGTGGCCATGGTGGCCAGCGCCGGCGGCCTGCTGCTGTCGTATCACCTGAGCCTGCCTTCCGGCCCGGCGATCATCCTGATGGCCGGCGTGGCCTACGTGTTCTCGGCGCTGTTCGGGCGCCAGCACAGCCTCACCGCCCGCTATCGGCGCCGCGCCGCGCCGCTGAACGCGCCGACCGCCGACCACTGACGCCTCACCCGTCATTCCTTTCCTGTCTCGGAGCCCACTGATGACCTTCGCCAAGCCCTCTGCCCTCGCCGCCGGCGCCGCCGCCCTGCTGACCCTGCCCGCCGCCCAGGCCAAGGAGCCCGTGCAGGTGCTCGCCAGCTTCAGCGTGCTCGCCGACATGGTCGAGCAGATCGGCGGCGACCACGTCGAGGTCACCTCGCTGGTCGGCGCCGACAGCGACGCCCACGTCTTCACCCCGCGCCCTACCGACGCCCGCGCCCTGGCCGAGGCCGACCTGGTGGTGCTCAACGGCCTGCAGTTCGAGGGCTGGATGTCGCGCCTGGTCGAGGCCAGCGACTACGCGGGGCCGACCGTGGTGGCCACCGACGGCATCGAGCAGGCGCTCGGCGAGGCCGCCCACGCGGACGAGGTGGAGCACGGCCATGACGACGGTCACAAAGAACATGGCCACGACGAGCATGACCACGAAGAGCCCGGCCACGACGATCACGGCCACGCCGGCCATGCCCACGCTCACGAGGGCATGAACCCGCACACCTGGCTGGATCTGGGCCTCGGCGAGCTCTACGTGAACAACATCCGCGACGGCCTGATCGCCGTCGACCCGTCCCACGAGGCCGACTACCGCGAGCGCGCGGCGGACTATCAGCAGCGCATCGATGCCCTGGACGCCGAGGTCCACGCCCTGATGGACGAGCTGCCCGAGCACACCGCGGTGATCACCGGCCACCAGTCCTTCAACCACTTCTCGCGCGCCTACGGCGTCGACTTCCTGTCGCCGGCCGGACTCTCCACCGAGGCCGAACCCAGCGCCGCGCGCATGGCCGAGCTGATCGAGGTGATCAACGACCAGGGCGTTCAGGCGCTGTTCCAGGAGAACATGACCAGCCCGGCGATCATCGAGCAGCTGGCCGAGGAAACCGGCCTGCCGATCGCCGGCACCCTCTACTCCGGCGCCCTGGCGGCCGAAGGCGAGGCCAGCACCTGGCTGGGCATGATGCGCCATAACGCCTGGCTGCTGCACGACGCCCTGGCCACCGAGGACGCGGCCCACGAGCACGCCGACCACGACCACTGAGCCGCCTCCCAGGCTCGCTCCACGCGGCGCCGCCCTCGGGTGGCGCCGTCGTCGTTTCAGGGGCGGGCGTGCGAAGATAGCCCCGTCGGCCACGCCAGGGAGCGCCCCATGAACCTGCTGGATGCCATGACCGCCTTCGTGCGGATCGCCGAGCTCGGCAGCTACACCCGCGCCGCCGAGGCGCTGGACCTGTCGCGCACCCGCGTCTCGCGGCAGGTGATGGAACTCGAGGATCACCTCGGCGTGCGCCTGCTCCAACGCACCACCCGCCGGCTGCACCTGACCGAGGCCGGCGAGCGCTACCTGCTGCGCGCCCAGGGCATCCTGCAGTCGCTGGAGGAGGCCGAGGCGGAGGTCGGCAGCGGCGCCAGCGAGATGCGCGGCCGGCTGCGCCTCAACGGGCCGATGAGCTTCGGCACCCGCCACCTGGCGCCGCTGGTGGCCCGCTTCATGGTCGAGCATCCCGCCCTGGAGGTGCGCCTCGACCTCAACGACCGCCGGGTCGACCTGCTCGAGGAGGGCTACGATCTGGCGATCCGCATCGGCCACCTGCCCGACTCCACTCACGTCGCCCGCCGCCTCACCCGCTGCAAGCTGGTGCTGTGCGCCTCGCCGGGCTACCTGGCCGAACACGGCACCCCGCGCCGTCTGGCGGACCTGGAGCGGCACCGCTGCCTGCGCTACCGCCCCGGCGGCCGGGGCGGGGAATGGCAGTTCGTCGACAGCCGCTTCCGGGTCAACGGGCCGCTGGAGAGCAACAACGGCGACGTGCTGACTCACGCCGCCGAGGCCGGGCTCGGCATCGCGCAGCAGCCGAGCTTCCTGGTCACCGACAGCATCCGCGAGGGCCGCCTGGTGCCGCTCGAGCTCGAGGAGGCCGCGCCGGTCCTGGACGTGAACGGCCTCTACCCGGCCCGCCGCCACCTGCCGGCCAAGGTCGACCGCTTCCTGGCCCTGCTCGCCGATGCCTGGGGCGATCCCCCTGCTGGGAACACGAGCTGGGTCTCTGATCGCCGGATTTCCCTCCGACATTGTTGCCAAATAGGCAATAGTAATGTGTCTTAGCAGCGGATTATCGCGCCATCGCCCGCGTTTAGAGTGTCCGTCCATCACGACAACATCCCGCTGACGGAGAGACACCATGACGACCCACACCGCCGCCCAGCCGAACGCCCTCGACCGCCTCCAGCCGGCGGCCATCACCCTGCTGCGCCTGTCGCTGGGCGTCATGGCGCTGGCCCACGGCCTGCTCAAGGTGCTGGTGTTCACGGTGCCCGGCACCGTCGGCTACTTCGAGTCGCTGGGCCTGCCGGGCGAGTTCGCCTACCTGACGATCCTGGCCGAGATCGGCGGCGGCGCCGCCCTGCTGCTGGGCGTCTACACTCGCTGGGTCGCCCTGGCCATGATCCCGACCCTGCTCGGCGCCACCTGGGTACATTCCGGCAACGGCTGGATGTTCTCCAACGAGGGCGGCGGCTGGGAGTTCCCGCTGTTCTGGGCCATCGCCCTGCTGGCACAGGCCGGCCTCGGCGGAGGGCGCTTGGTGCTCAGCCGCCGCTTCGCCTGAGCCGCGTTTCGACAGCACCGAGACGCCGCCCGCCGGGCGGCGTCGAGCCCTTCTCCCGCTCCCGATCAGGAGGCCGTGCTCATGTTACCCAGCCTGTTCATCTCCCACGGATCGCCGATGCTGGCGCTGACGCGCACACCGGCCCACGAGTTCCTGCGCGAGCTGGGCAGCCACCTGAAACCCGCCGCCGTGGTGATCGTGTCGGCCCACTGGGCCAGCCGACGCCTGATGGTCAGCGTCAGCGAGCGGCCCGAGACCATCCACGACTTCGGCGGCTTTCCGCGCGCGCTGTTCGAGTGCCAGTACCCGGCCCCGGGCGAGCCCGAGCTGGCCAGGCGCCTGGCCCGCGAGCTCAGCGCCGTGCCGGTGGAGCGCGGCCTGGATCACGGCGCCTGGGTGCCACTGTCGCTGATGTTTCCCGCGGCCGACGTGCCGGTGGTCTCGCTGTCGCTGCCCACCATCTGGTCCAACGCCGAGCTGGTGGCGCTCGGGGATCGGCTCAAGGCGCTCTTGAGAAAACCGGAGGGTGAGGAGAACATGCTGGTGATCGGCTCCGGCAGCCTGACCCACGACCTGCGCTCGACCCAGGCGCTGGACGCGCCGATGCCGGGCTGGGTCGGCGGGTTCGCCGACTGGACCCACGAGCGCCTCACCGCCGGCGACCGCGAGGCCCTGCTCGACTGGCAGGCCGCGCCCCAAGCGCGGGCCAACCATCCCTCGCCCGAGCACTTCCAGCCGCTGCTGGTGGCCATGGGCGCCGGTGGGCCCGCCGAGCGGCTGCACCACAGCATCGAGCACGGGGTACTGGCGATGGACCTCTACGCCTTCGCCTGAAGCGATCGGTCCCCTGAACGCAGCGAGGCCGCCCCGAAGGGCGGCCTCTTGCGTCGTGCGATGGCGCATCGCGCATCAGGCGTCCGGAATCTCCAGCGCCTGCTGCACCGCAGGCCAGGCCGGCTCGCCGTCGCGGGTGGTCACGCCGTCGAGGAAGGCCTTGACCCGGGCCGGATGCTCGCGCAGCCACTCCAGGGCCACCGCATCGGGCTCGCGCTCCTCGTAGCTGAAACCGAGGATCATCTCGCTCTGGTCGTCGGCGCTGAAGCTCAGCTGGTCGAGGAGCCTGGAAGCGTTGGGATTGGACTCGGCGAACGCCGGCGTCACCAGGGTCTTCACGTCGCTGGCGCCCTCGTCCGGGCCCCACATGTTCTCGGGATCGTCGAGGTACTGAACGTCGTATTCGATGTTCATCCAGTGCGGCGTCCAGGCGGCGAAGAGGATCCATTCCTCGCGATCGATGGCGCTCTTCACCGCGCTCAGCATGCCCGGCGTGGAGGTCTCGGAGAGACGCCAGTCGCCCAGGCCGTAGGTGTCGTTGTCCACCGCCCCGTTGAGGATCTCGCTCATGCCGGAACCGGCCTCGATGGAGTAGATCGCGCTGTCGAGCTGGTCGGCATACTCCGGATCGTCGAGCTGTTCGGCCGAGGTCAGGCCGGCCTCGTAGACGTAGGTGGGCACCGCGAAACCGAGGCGCGCACCGTCCACGTTGTTGCCCAGGTCGACGATCGACTCACGCTCGAGGGCGGCCTCGTACATGCTCTGCTGGCCCGGCAGCCAGGCGGCGAGGAAGGCGTCCAGTTCGTTCTGGGCCAGCGCCTCGTAGGTGATGGTGGAGCCGAGCTCGGCCGACTGGGGCGCGTAGCCCAAAGTCTCGAGCAGGGTGGACGCCAGCGCGGTCTTGACGGTCACGCCGGGCCAGGCGGGGACGGAGAAGCGAACCTGTTCCGGTTCGGCGGCCTGGGAAACGCCGCTCACGGCCAGCAGGGAGCCGGCCAGCACGAGAGAGAGGGGACGACGGGACAGGGACATAGGGACTCCTTGGCGGGATGCGCCGTGGTGAAACACGTCGCAGACCCTAATGCCCCTGGGCTATATCGACAAGCCAGGCCGTCAACGCTCGCCGACGACCCGGGCCCGATTCAGTCGCCCTTGCCAATCATCTTCGCGGCCTCGACCACCTCGATCCAGTAGCCGTCCACGTCCTTGACGAAGACCACGTCCTTCATCTTGCCCTGGTCGGGGCGCTTGATGAATTCGACCTCGTTGGCGTCGAACCAGGCCACCGCGGCGTCCAGGTCCGGCACCGTGAAGCAGATGTGGCCGAAGCCCTGGGGCTCGGCGTTGCCGTCGTGATAGGCGAAGTCGGGCTGGTGCTCGGTGCCCCAGTTGTGGGTCAGCTCCAGCAGGCCCTTCTGGGAGAAGGTCCAGACGGTGCGCTCGTCGGTGTCTTCCGGCACCTGATCGCCGTCCTCGAGCTTGGCGAGGAAGTAGAGCGAGAACTGCATCTCCTCGAAGTCGAGGCGGCGCAGCACGCACATGCCGAAGACCCGGGAGTAGAAGGCCAGCGCAGCCTCCGGGTCCTTGACCCGCAGCATGGTGTGGTTGAGGCGGAAGCCATCGGTGTCACCGGTGGCGGTCTTCACGCCGGGATGTTGCTCGCCGTTGAAGCTCATGGGATCTCCTGGTCAGGGCTCGAACGTCGTCGAATCGATGCGATGCCTCAGGTATGGAGGCAAGATGGCGACTTTTCCACCCCGAGCGTCATGCTACCGCGAAGATTTTCCGATACGGAGATTGTACAAATACTGATTTCCACGCCAAACACCCCGGCCACGCCTGCTGCGCCTGTTCTCGTATCCTGACATGCAGGATCGCCACTGGCGAGGGGCGTCTCCCGATTCTACATTGTCTGTACAACCCACCACGCGTCAGGAGTCCGAGATGGCCAACATCGACCAGAGCCTGGGAGACCACATCACCCTCAAGGAGCTCGCCCATGCCCTCGGCCACGGCTTCTCGCCGATCGTCGAGGTGGAGTCCATGGACGGCATCTACACGGTGCGCTTCCACCACGCCAACGGCATCTCCACCCTCTCCGACAAGCAGGGCAAGACCCTCACCTTCCTCGGCACCGGCGAGATCCGCGACCTGCTGGGCGATCTGGGCCTGAGCCACGGCGTGCTGACCTGGGCCGACCAGTGCGGCGACGAGATGATCGGCGTGCCCGGCCATGCCATGACCCCGGACGAGATGCTGACCCACGGCACCAGAATCGCCTTCCGCTGATGTTCACAGCCGCGGGCTGGACGGCTAGGCTGGGAACGACGAGAGGGAATACGAACGCCCCGAGAGATGCCCATGTCAGCGACGCCAGCCTCATCCACCCCGGCGCCCTGCGTCGAGATACGCCTCGAGCGACTGATGCCGCTGGTGATGCTGGCGCTGCTGACACTCGCCGGCTGCGCCGGCCCCCAGCTCGCCACCCGCGACGCCGAGGGGCTGTCGATGGATCGGGCGATGATCCTGTCCGAAGCCCGCCAGTCGCTGGGAACGCCCTATCGCTTCGGCGGCACCGATGCCAGCGGGCTGGACTGTTCGGGGCTGGTGCAGCGGGTCTATTCGCGGGCGGGTATCCCCGTGCCACGCACCTCGCGCCGCCAGTTCGAGCAGCTGCCACCGATCGACGAGGCGCGCCCCGGCGACCTGCTGTTCTTCGATACCGCCGGCGGCGGGGATGCCAGCCACGTCGGCATCTACCTGGGTGACGACGAGATGATTCACGCCCCCGGCCGCGGTCGACGGGTCAGCGTGACCTCGCTGGCGCTGGACTACTGGCAGGAACGCTTCCTGGGCGCCGCCGCTCCGGCGCCCTGAGGGCTCGCCCTCTCCGATTTCCCGGCATCGCGCCGCGATGCCACCCGACGCATCGAACTTCGAACACGATTCAGGAGGCCAGCATGGCACTGCGACTCGGCGACATCGCCCCGGACTTCACCCAGGAAAGCACCGAAGGCCCGATCCACTTCCACGAATGGGCCGGCGACAGCTGGGTGATCCTGTTCTCCCATCCCAAGGACTTCACCCCGGTGTGCACCACCGAGCTCGGCGAGGTCTCGCGGCTCAAGCCGGAGTTCGAGAAGCGCAACACCAAGGCCATCGGCCTGTCGGTGGACCCGCTGGAGGATCACAAGGCCTGGGTCGGCGACATCCAGGAAACCCAGGGCTGCGCCCTGAACTTCCCGCTGCTGGCCGACGCCGACCGCAAGGTCAGCGATCTCTACGACATGATCCATCCCAACGCCAACGACACCCTGACGGTGCGCAGCGTCTTCATCATCGACCCGAACAAGAAGATCCGCCTGATGCTGACCTATCCGGCCAGCACCGGTCGCCACTTCGACGAGATCCTGCGCGTGCTCGACAGCCTCCAGCTGACCGACTCGCACAAGCTGGCCACCCCGGTGAACTGGCAGCCGGGCGGCGACTGCATCATCGTGCCGGCGCTCAGCAACGAGGAAGCCGCCAAGCTGTTCCCCGAGGGCTGGGACGAGCAGAAACCCTACCTGCGGCTGGTCAAGCAGCCCGGCAAGTAAGCCAGCGCTCGCCTCGCTTCCTCGACGCCGGCCCCAGGGCCGGCGTTTTCGTATGCGTCTGGCGATATTAAGGGCCGGTTAAGTATTAAATCCCAGACTGTCGGGGAATCGTCACGGAGACACCCCGATGTCCTTGACCCTCATACGCCCCACCCCCGAGTCGCCGATCGAGTGGCGTGAAGCCCGCCACTGGTCGGAGCGCCACCGACTGGAGCAGCTGGTCAGCCACTGCTTCGCCACCCAGCACGATGCCCGCATCACCCAGTACCTGCCGCGCCTGTTCGGCCTGTGGCTGCAGGAGCGGCCCGTGGCCGCGGTGGGCGTGCGCCGCGCCGACGAGGGTCGGCTGTTCCAGGAGGGCTATCTCGACGCCTCCGCCGAGGCCAGCCTGACCCAGGCTCTGGGCACGTCGATCGCCCGCGGCGGCATCGCCGAGATCGGCAACCTGGTGAGCACCCGGCGCGGGCTGCAGCGGGTGCTGTTTCCCTACCTGATCGACCAGCTGGCCGAGGAAGGCCTGCACTGGGTGCTGTTCACGGCCATCCCGGCGGTGATCAACGGCATCCGCCGGCTGGGCATCGAGCTGATGCCGCTGCGCTTGGCCGATCCGGCCTGGCTGGGCCAGGAGCGCGAGGCCTGGGGCCACTACTACGATCAGCACCCCTGGGTGATGGCCGGCGACCTGCGCCTGGCCCGCGAGCGGCTGCGCGCCGCCGGCCTGCTCTCGACGCGACGGGAGGGCGACCATGTCCGACCGGCGTGAGCGCTTTCTCGACCGCCTGGCCGCCCACGCCGAGCGCGCCCCCGAGGCCACGGCGCTGTGGGACGGCACGCAGCGGCTGAGCTACGGCGAGCTGGCCGCCGCCATCGACGCGCGGCGCGCTCGGCTGGCGGCGGTCGGCGCGACCCGCGTGGGCCTGGCGCTGGACAACGGCGTCGAATGGGCACTGTGGGACCTGGCGCTGCTGACCGATTCCTGCGTCGCGGTGCCGGTGCCGGCCTTCTTCGGCGACGCCCAGCGTAGCCACCTGGTCGAGCGGGCCGGCCTCGATGCCTGGATCGGCCCCGGCGGCGAGGCGCTGGGCTTCGGTACGCCCGACCCGGGCGGCGTCGCCACACGCCCGGTTCCGGCCCCGCTGGCCCTGCATCCCGGCACCACCCGCATCACCTTCACCTCCGGCACCAGCGACGCGCCCAAGGGCGTGTGCCTGGACACCGAGACGGTGCTGGCGGTGGCCATCAGCCTCGCCGAGGTGGTCGCCCCGGCCGATATCGAGCGCCACCTGGCGATGCTGCCGCTGGCCACCCTGCTCGAGAACCTCGGCGGGCTCTACCTGCCGCTGTGGCTCGGCGCCGGGGTGGCGCTGCCCGGCGCCGCCGAGCTCGGCTGGCAGGGTGCCAGCGGCTTCGACGCCGGGGCCGCGCTGGCCGCCATCGAACGCTACCGGCCGCACAGCCTGATCCTGATGCCACAGCAGCTCCAGGCGCTGGTCGAGCGCGCCCTGGCCGCCGGCTGGCCGGTGGCCGAGGGCTACGGCCTCTCGGAGTGCGCCTCGGTGGTGTGCCTCAACCGGCCCGGCGAGGTCGAGGTGAGCGGCGCCACCATGCTCGGCTACCTGGGCGAGCCGCCGGTCGCCGGCTGGCACGCCACCGGCGATCTGGGCCGCTGGGAGGGCAACGCCCTGGTGCTGGAGGGCCGCCGCCGCGAGGTCTTCATCACCGCCTATGGGCGCAACGTCGATCCCCAGTGGGTCGAGGGCGTGCTCGCCACCCGGCCGGGCATCGCCCAGGCCCTGGTCCACGGCGAGGCCCTGGCCCACAACCGGGCGCTGATCGTGCCGGCCGCCGCGAACCTGCCCGACGCCGCCATCGAGGCCGAGATCGCCGCCGCCAACACCACCCTGCCCGACTACGCGCGGGTGAGCGAATGGCGCCGCTGCGCGCCCTTTACCCCCCACAACGACCAGCTGACGGCCAACGGCCGCCTGCGCCGCGAGGCCATCCTGGCCGCCTACCGGGACTGGCTGACCCGCCCCGGCGCGAATGTCACCACGACCGACGCATCGCGGCCGACCTATCGAGTTCGCCCCATCACGACCACCGAGGAGTGACCCCATGAGTGCCTATCAACGCCTGCAGGACGCCACCCGCGCCGAGCGCGAATGGCTGCTCGACACGCCCATGATGACCCGCGCCATGCAGGGCGAGGTCGGGCGCGACGAGTACCTGGCCTTCCTCGGCCAGGCCTACCACCACGTGCGCTTCACGGTGCCGCTGATGATGGCCTGCGGCGCCCGCCTGCCCGACCGGCTGGGCTGGCTGCGCGGCGCCCTGGTGGAGTACGTCGAGGAGGAATACGGCCACGAGCAGTGGATCCTCGACGACATCCGCGCCGCCGGCGGCGACCCCGAGGCGGCGGCCGCCGCCTCGCCCGACCCGGCCACGACGCTGATGGTGGCCTACGTGCGCGACCGGATCGAGCACGGCAATCCGGTGGTCTTCTTCGGCATGGTCCAGGTGCTCGAGGGCACCAGCACCGCGGTGGCCACCCGCGCCGCCGAACAGCTCCAGGCGAGCCTCGGTCTGCCCGACAACGCCGTGCGCTACCTGAGCTCCCACGGCAGCCTCGATATCGGCCACCTGGCCTTCTTCGAGACGCTGATCGACCGCCTGGAGGAGGACGATCTGAACGCGGTGATCGAAGGTGCGCGCATGGTCTATCGCCTCTACGGCGCCATGTTCCGGGGCGTCACCGCCCGCTGCACGGGGGGCGAAGCCGCCCGGGGGCTGACCGATGCGCTGGTCTGAACCGCACTATCTCACCCAGGGCTGGCCCGGCCAGCGGGTGCTGATCACCGGCGCCAGCGGCGGCATCGGCCAGGCGCTGGTCGACGAACTCGCCGCCGCCGGCGCCCAGCTGCTGGTCACCGGCCGCGACGCCGAGGCCCTGGAGCGGCTGTGCCGACGGCATCCCGGCCAGATCACGACCCAGGCCGCCGACCTCACCCGCACCGAGGATCGCGCCCGGCTGGTGGCGGCCGCCGAACGGCTGGAGTGCACCATGCTGATCAACGCCGCCGGCGCCAACCGCGCCGAGCTGTTCAAGGACGCCGACGACGAGGCCATCGAGCGCCTGGTGACGGTCAACCTGACCGCCACCCTGCAGCTGACCCGCGCCCTGCTGCCCCGGCTGTGCCGCGCCGAGCAGGGCCTGGTGGTCAACGTCGGCTCGGCCTTCGGCCATATCGGCTATCCCGGCCAGGCCGCCTACTGCGCCACCAAGTTCGCGCTCTACGGCTTCACCCAGGCGCTGCGCCGCGAACTGTCGGACTCGCCGATCGCGGTGCACTACATCGCCCCGCGGGCCACCCGCACCGCCATGAACGCCCCGGCCATGGAGGAGATGAACCGGGCGCTGGGCAACGCCATGGACGCCCCGGAAACAGTGGCCGTCCAGATCCGCCGCGCCATCGAACGCGGTCGCAAGGAGACCCGGCTGGGCCGCGCCGAGCCGATCTTCGCCCGGCTCAACGCCCTGTGGCCGGGGCTGATCGATCGCGCCCTGCGCCGCCAGCTGCCCACCATCCGCCGCTTCATCACCCCGCCACCCTGAGCCGCCAGGGTCGACAGGCGCGGCCTTCGAGGCGAGTATCGGCATGACCGGAGCACCGACAAGGAAGGCCCATGCGCATACTGCTGGTGGAAGACGATCCCAGCCTGGCGTCGGGCATTCGCCTGGCGCTGAAACCCGAGCACTACACCGTCGACATCCTCGGCGACGGTATCGAGGCCCTCAACGCCCTGCGCGACGAGGAGCCCTTCGATGCCGTCATCCTCGACCTGGGCCTGCCCCGGCTCGACGGCATCGACCTGCTCACGCGGCTGCGCCGCGGCGGCCATCGCGTGCCGGTGCTGGTGCTGACCGCCCGCGACGGCATCGAGCAGCGCATCCAGGGCCTGGATGCCGGGGCCGACGACTACCTGACCAAACCCTTCGAGGTCGACGAGCTCAAGGCACGGCTGCGCGCCCTGATGCGCCGTAGCCAGGGCCTGGTCAGCAGCGAGCTGCGCCACCGCGGCGTGGTGCTCGACCCGGAGAACCGCCGCGTCACCTACCAGGGCCAGCCGGTCACGCTGTCGCGCCGCGAGTTCACCCTGCTGCAGGAATTCCTCAGCCACCCGGGCCACGCCTTCACCCGCGACACCCTAGCCCGCCTGCTCTACGGCTGGGACGAGGACGTGGAGAGCAACGCCATCGAGGTCCACGTTCACCACCTGCGCAAGAAGCTGGCCCCGGAGTTGATCCGCACCCTGCGCGGCATCGGCTACATCATGGACAAGGCCCCGGCGGACGAGGCACCCGGGAACAGGATCCCATGAGCTCCATCCGCCGCCGCACCCTGGGCATCGCGCTGCTGGTGGTCGCGCTGTGCATGCTGGCGATCGGCGTGACCAGCTATCGCGACGCCGCCCGCGAAGTGGCGGCGCTGTTCGACGCCCGCCTGGCCCAGCAGGCCCGGCTGCTGGAAGGCCTGGTGCGCACGCCGCTGCCCGAGGCCCGGCGCGAGGCGCTGCTGGCGAGCCTCGACGACGCCCTGCGCCGCAACACGCCGGGCACCGACGGCGGCCACCGCTACGAGGGCGAGGTGGCCTTCCAGGTCTGGCGCGACGAGCGGCTGCTGCTGCGCTCCGCCGGCGCGCCGACCGCGCCGTTCACCGAGCGTCGTGCCGGCTACGGCGACGCGACCCTGGACGGACGCGAGTGGCGCGTCTTCGTCCTCGGCGGCGACGACCTGCGGGTGCTGGTCGGCGAGCGCGGCGACGTGCGCGGCGAGCTGGTCCGGGGCATCGCCCTGCGCACCCTGGTACCGGACCTCGTGGGCCTGCCGGCACTGGCGGTGCTGCTGTGGTGGGCGATCGGCTGGGGGCTGCGGCCGCTGTCACGGCTGGCCGCCCAGATCGAAGCCCGCGACCCCCAGCGCCTGAACCCACTGCCCGACGACCCACTGCCCCGCGAGCTGGCCACCATCGTCGGCGCCCTCAACGGCCTGCTGGCGCGGATCCGCACCCTGCGGGCCCGCGAGAAGCGCTTCATCGCCGATGCCGCCCACGAGCTGCGCACCCCGCTGACGGTGCTCGACCTGCACGCCCAGAACGCCCTGGCCACCGAGGATCCGGCGGATCGGCGCGAGGCGCTGACCCTGTTGCGCGACGGCCTGGCCCGCGCCACCCGGCTGGTCGGCCAGCTGCTGACCCTGGCACGCCTGGACCCGGAGCAGGAAGGCGCCCCGGATCAGCGCATCGACCTGCTGCACGAGGTGCGCGAGTCGCTGGCCGAGCTGATGCCGCTGGCCACCGACCACGACCAGAGCCTGCACTTGGAGGCCGACGAGGCGGCAGACTGGGCGCTGACCACCGAGCCCGGCGCCGTCACCACCCTGATCAAGAACCTGGTCGGCAACGCCATCCGTCACTCCCCCGCCGGCAGCCGCATCGACGTGGCACTGACGGCGGAAGAGCGAGTGCTGGTGCTGCGGGTGGACGACAGCGGTCCCGGCATCCCCGAGGACGGCCGCCAGCAGGCGCTGGCGCGCTTCCACCGCGGCGGTGCGGGAGCCGGGGCCGGCCTCGGACTGTCCATCGTCGACCGTCTGGTACAGCGCCACGGCGGCCGCCTGACGCTGGGCGACGCCCCCGGCGGCGGGCTGCGCGTGAGCGTGCGGCTGCCCCGCGCCTGACACGGCATCGTCATGTCGCTCCCTTAGCGTTGGTGTAAGCCGACTTTAAGCCAACGCCGTTACGGTGGTGGGCTGAATCGCCCAACGACAACCGGAAAGGAGACATCGACATGCACGCCATGCCCCCGACCTCTCTCGACGCCGCCCTGCGCCGCCCCCTGTGGCTGGCCCTGGGCGGCGTGCTGCTGCTCGTCGTCGAATGGCTGATCAGCCCCTGGGGCGTGGGTAGCCTGCCGCTGGCGTTGGTCGCCCTGGCCGCCGGCGCCGCCTTGCTGCTTCGCCCCCTGAACGCGGCGATGCGCCTCGAACCCGAGGAGGAAGGCAACGGCATGAGCGCCGATCTCCAGAGCGTCTCCCAGGCCAGCCTGCTGACCCTGGCCGTGCTCCAGCTGGCCGCCTGAGGCGACGCCCGCCGGCTTTACATGCATCGGACGAAGGGCGATAGTGAGGCCCGACGACAGGGGCGCCGGGGCGATGATCCGCCGCGGCTGAGAGGCACCCTCACTACCTGACCCGGATAATGCCGGCGGAGGGAGTCGTGCCGGCTCCCTCGGTGGCCGCGCCTCCCGTCGCCAGGAGGCCCGATGCATTCCCTCGATCCCGCGCCGCATCTGGCGCGCGTGCGCCGCACCACCCCGCTGGTTCACAACATCACCAACCACGTGGCGATGAACTTCATGGCCAACGCGCTGCTGGCGCTGGGCGCCTCGCCCGCCATGGTCCACGCCCGCGAGGAGGCCGCCGAGTTCGCCGGCCTGGCCACCGCCCTGACGCTGAACATCGGCACCCTCTCGCCCCACTGGCTCGACGCCATGGACGACGCCGCCCGCGCCGCCAATGACGCCGACACGCCCTGGGTGCTCGACCCGGTGGCGGTGGGCGCCACCCGCTTTCGTCGCCAGGCCGGCGCCCGGCTGCTGGCGCTGGGGCCGACCGCGATCCGCGGCAACGCCTCGGAGATCCTGGCGCTGGCCCGACAGGGCGGCGGCGGGCGCGGCGTGGACAGCACCGACAGCGCCGACAGCGCCGAGCGCGCCGCCGTGGCGCTGGCCCGCGAGCATGCCACCGTGGTGGCGGTCACCGGCGAGGTCGACCTGGTCACCGACGGCCGACGCCTGACGCGGGTCTGCGGCGGCCATGCGCTGATGCCTCGCGTCACCACCATGGGCTGCGCCCTGACCGGCGTGGTCGGCGCCTTCCTGGCCGGCGCCGAGGATCCGTTCGAGGCCACCGTAGCGGCGCTGACCGCCTACGCCGCGGCCGGGGAGATCGCCGCCGAGACCGCCGCCGGCCCCGGCAGCTTCGCCGTGGCCTTCCTCGACGCCCTCTATGCCCTCGATCCCGACACCCTCGCTACGCCGCTGGCCGACCGTATCCACCTGGAGCTCACCGATGCGCCTTGATCTGTCCCTCTACCTGGTCACCGACCCCGAGCTGTGCGCCGCCCTCGGCGTGGAGCAGACCGTACGGGCCGCGGTGCGCGGCGGCGTCAGCGTCGTCCAGCTGCGCGACAAGCACGCCGCCGACGCCGAGATGATCCCGCTGGCCCGGCGCCTGAAGGCTGCCCTGGCCGGCAGCGGCGTGCCGTTGATCATCAACGACCGCCTCGAGGTCGCGCTGGCCAGTCGGGCCGACGGCCTGCACATCGGCCAGGACGACGGCGAGGTCGCCGATGCCCGTGCCGCGCTGGGCCCGGACGCCATCCTCGGCCTCTCGGTGCAGACCCACGAACAGCTGGCACGGCTGGACGCCGGGCGCCTCGACTACCTGGGCCTCGGCCCGGTGTTCGCCACGGCCACCAAGCAGGACCATGCCGCGCCGCTGGGCGTCGACGGCCTGGCGGCGCTGGCCGCCGCCAGCCCGCTGCCCACGGTGGCGATCGGCGGGCTCAAGGTCGAGCACGTCGAGGCGGTGCGCCGCGCCGGTGCCGGCGGCCTGGCGGTGGTCTCGGCGATCTGCGGCACCCCGGACCCGGAGGCCGCCGCCCGCGCCTTCCCGCCGTTCCACCGCTGACGCCTGAACGGCCAGCCCCGAACGCAGGCGGCCCCGCGCGAAAGAGCGCGGGGCCGCCGGGTCGCCGACGCGACCTGCGTCACAGGGAAGGCCGCCGGTTCAGCGCGACGCGCCGCTCCTGATAGGCGATGGCCAGGCCGCTGGCGATGATCAGGCTGCCGCCGGCGAACACCCAGGGGTCGGGCATCTCGCCCCAGAAGCCCCAGCCCAGCAGGGTCGCCCACAGCAGTGCCGTGTAGTCGAAGGGCGCGGCAATGGCCGCCGGGGCGTAGCGGAAGGCCTGGGTCAGGCCCACCATGGCGCCGACGCCGAGCACGCCAGCGCCCAGGAAGCCCAGCCAGTGCAGCGGCGCCGGGGCCTGCCAGACCCAGGGCAGGGTCAGGGAGGCGGCCAGGCAGGGCACCAGGGTGGTGTAGAAGACCATGGCCCAGAGGTGCTCCCCTTCGCCGTAGCGGCGCGCGGTGATCATGGTCAGGGCATAGAACAGCGCCGCGGCGACCACCACCAGCATGGCGGGCTGGAAACCGGCCGCCCCGGGCCGCACCACCACCAGCACCCCGACGAAGCCGAGCAGCGTGGCCAGCCAGGTCGGACGGTCGACCCGCTCGCCGAGCAAGGGCACCGACAGCAGCGTCACGAACAGCGGCGCGGCGAAGGCGATCGCCGTGGCGGTGGCCAGCGGCAGCAGCACCAGCCCCCACATGAAGGTGATCATGGTGGCGGTGAAGATCAGGCCGCGCAGCAGGTGCACGCCCGGACGCCGCGTGCCGAGGGTGCGCAGGCCGCCATTGAAGCGCGCGATCAGCACGATCAGCGGCAGCGACACCAGGGTGCGGAAGAAGATGATCTGCAGCGGCGAATGCACCGCGCCCAGCCACTTGGTGAGGGCATCGCCCAGGGCCAGACACAGCACGCCGCCGCACATGAACAGGATGCCTTTCAGAGAGGGAGCCATGCAGCGCCTCCGTGCGCGCGTCGAGGGAGGGGAAACGACACCGCCCCGACGGCCTGACCGTCGGGGCGGTGAGAGGGGCCGGAACCGAGGGTCAGAGCGAGGCCTGGACCACCATGCAGTCCATGCCCTGGGACTGGAGACGCTGGCAGGCGCTGCGGGCCTGGCGCTCGCCCAGATCGACCAACCGCGCCCGGTAGACGCCGGCTTGCGCCACCCAGGGCACGTCGACCCGGGCGTCATCCAGCTCCGCGGCCAGTCGGGCCGCGGCGCGGTCGGCCAGGCGACGAGCGTGATCGGCGTCGCTGAAGGCGCCGACCTGCACGCCCCAGCCGCCGGTCCGCTCGTCGCGGTCGATCAGCGCGGTCAGCGGATCCGCCTCCGCCGCACCGCCGACGGCCGCGTCGGCGCTCGGCGCCGAGGCCACGATCGCCTCGTCCGGCGAGGGGGCGGCGACCTCCTGCACCACCGGCCCCGGCGCGGCGGCGCGGCTCGGCTCGCTGGCCGCCGGCGTCGAGGCCGGCTCGGGCGCCCGGGCGGATACCGTCGCGGCCGGTGCCGGTGCCGGCGCGGCGCTGTCGCGGCTCGCCAGCATCTGACCGGCCGGCGGCAGCGTGCGGCCCGGCAGCGGCATCAGGCGCTCGTCGGCGATCTCGGTGCGGGCCAGCCAGCCGTGGCCGTCGGCCAGGGCGGCGCGGGCGAAGCCGCGGTTCAGCAGGTCGGCCATGTGCTCGTCGCGGGAGGCGGCGGTGAAGCCGCCCATCACCACCGAGAGCATGCGCCGGCCGCCATGCACCGCCGAAGTGGCGACGTTGAAGCCGGAGGCGCGGATGAAGCCGGTCTTGAGGCCGTCGGCGCCCGGGTAGTTGGCCAGCAGGCGATTGTGGCCGCGGTAGGTGTTGCCGCGCCAGGTGAAGTCCTGCAGCGAGAAGTAGTGGTAGTACTGCGGGAAATCGAGCATCAGCCGACGGGCCAGCACCGCCATGTCGCGGGCGGTGGTGACCTGGGCGTCGTCCGGCAGGCCGGAGGCGTTGCGGAAGGTGGTGTGGCGCATGCCGAGCTCGCGGGCGCGCTCGGTCATCATCCGCGCGAAGTGGCGCTCGCTGCCGCCCAGCGCCTCGGCGACGACCACCGCCACGTCGTTGGCCGAGCGCACCACCAGCGACTCGATGGCGGTCTCCACCGGGATGCTGTCGCCCGGCTTGAGATAGAGCTTGGTGGCCGGCATGGCCGCCGCCGCCCGCGACACCGGCAGCGGCTGCCCCAGGCTCATGCTGCGCCCTTCAATGGCCTCGAACAGCATGTAGAGGGTCATCATCTTGGTCAACGAGGCCGGATAGCGCGGCGCATCGGCGTTCTCGGCGTAGAGGATCTCGTGGGAGTCGGCGTCGATGACGATGCCCGCATAGCGGGGATTCTCGGCCTGGGCGAGCGGTGCCAGCAGCACGCTGGCCATGACGAGGGCGGCGAGCAGACTCACTCGCCAGCCGGAAATCGGAGTCGGCAGCATCGGTGTTCCCCTGAAGAATGACGCGCTTTATAAGTGCATTATGACCCAGGGGCCTGCCCTGTACAGGGCGAAACGCGGCCCGAGGCGCCATTTCCACTTTTCATTGTCGGACATCCAGCCTCGTTCTTGAGCGCGTCGATGTCCACCTCGTCGATCTGCGCCGGCGCCAGGAAGCGCTCGGCGTAGTCGCGCCACACCCCGCTGTCGAGCAGCAGGACGAAGACGTCGGGATCCAGATGGCCGTCGCGGGCCATGCCGGCCAGGATCGACAGCGAGCGCGACAGCGTCAGACCCGGCTTGTAGGGCCGGTCGGCGGCGGTCAGCGCCTCGAACACGTCGGCCACCGCCATGATGCGCTCCTCCAGACTGGCCTCGGCCAGCACCAGCCGGCGCGGATAGCCCCGGCCGTCCATGCGCTCGTGATGGTTTCCGGCGATGGTCGGCACCCGCCGCAGGTGTGCCGGCCAGGGCAGCGACTCGAGCATCATGATGGTCTGGACGATGTGCTCCTGGATGCGGAAACGCTCGACGTCGTTGAGCGTGCCGCGGGCCACCCGCAGGTTGTAGAGCTCGCCCTGGTCGCCGGCCACCTCGGGCGGCTGCATGGCGAAGCCCCAGCGGTTGCGCGGGTCGTCCTCGGCCACCGGCGGCGGCGCGACGGCCCAGTCGAGGCGGTCCCGCGGGCGGTCGGCCAGCAGCCGCTCCTCGGCGGGCGGCGGCGCCTCCGGCTCGCGCGCCAGGCGCCCGGCCTCCTCCTCGGACACGCCGAGGCGGTCGTCGAAGTGGCGCCACCAGCGCCAGTCGGCGATCGCCTCGAGCCGCGCCAGGCGAGTCTCGTCGAGCGCCTCGCCGCCGCGGTTGAGCTCGGCCACCAGCCGGAAGGCCTCCTGCAGCTCGGCCTGCCGGCGCCGTCGCGCCTCGGCCAGCGCGGGTTCGTCGCCGCCCTCGGCGAGCCCGCGCCAGTAGGCGACGTCGGCGTCGCGCCACAGCACCTCGAAGCGGGTGCGGATCTCGTGGATGCGGTTGTAGCGGGCCTCCAGCTTGGTGGCCTTCTCCATGACCTCGTCGGGCGTGGTCAGCTTGCCGCAGTCGTGCAGCCAGGCCGCCAGGTGGAAGGCGGTGCGACGGTCGTCATCCAGCGTCTCGTCGGCGAAGGGGCCGCTGGTCGAGCGGTGGGCGCCCTCCAGCAGCATCTCGGCCAGCTGCGGCACCCTCGAACAGTGGCCGCCGGTATGCGCCGACTTGGCGTCGGTGGCTCCGGCGATCAGCTCGACGATGGCGTCCAGCAGGCGCTTCTCGCCCTCCAGCAGGCGGCGGGTCTCGATGGCCACCGCCGCCGCGCCGGAGAGCTCCTCGACGAAGCGCCGCCAGGAACGATCGCCGCCCGATCCCGACGCGCGCAGCGCCAGTATCAGCAGCCCCATGCGATGGCCACTGCGATTGCACAGCGGCTGCACCAGATAGCCGCTGGCCGCGGCCCGGCGCTCCAGCGCCGCCATGCCGGTCTCGTCGGGGGCCTTCAGGGTCAGGCACGCCGGCAGTGGATCGTCGGGATCGCCCTGGCCCTGCTCGGCCTCACAGGCGAAGCGGGTGGGATCGCTCTCGTCCTCGAGGTAGATGGCGCCGTGGCGGCTGTCGGTGATGTTCAGCAGGTCCTCGAGGACGGTGGCGAGCAGCGTATCCAGCCGCGGCTCGCGGCTCAGCGTGCGGGTCATGCGCTGGAAGCCCGCGATGCCCTCGGCCATGCCCGTCAGGGCGCCGCTCAGCTGCTGCACCTCGCGCACCGGCGAGCGCACCCCGCGGCAGGCGGAGAAGTCGAAATCGCCCAGCGCCCGGACCTGCTCGGCCAGGGCGTTCAGCGGGCGGCTGAGCCGATGGCCGACCCACACGCCCAGCGGCAGCAGCGCCAGGGCCAGCAGCACGGCCACCAGCGAGCGCTGCCACAGCAGCTCACGGGTGCCGGCGAGCAGCTCGCGCTCTGGCACCACCATCAGCAGCGTGGCCGGCTCCACGCCGGGAATGCGGAACGGCAGCCGCATGCCGAACCAGTCCTCGCCGTCGACCCGGAAGCGGGCCGAGGCGCCGAAGGCGTCGTCGTCGGAGGCCGCCTCGCCCGGGGCCGCGGCCCCCAGCGAGGCGCCCTCGTCCCGGGTCAGGCGGCCGAGCCGCCGCAGCACCGGGTCGTCCAGTTCATCCAGCGTCGCCAGCCGCGGCGAGCCGCCATGCTCGGCGAGCAGCGCCTCCACGTCGGGATGCGCCAGCAGCCGGCCGTCGCGGGACACCACCGCCAGCCGGGTGCCGGGCGTGATGCCCAGCGCGTCCATCTCGTTACCGAGATCGGCCAGCGAGGCGTCCAGCCCCACCACCGCGCGCCCGTGGCGGCTGCGCCGGGCCAGGGTGATGCCGATCTCGCGGGTGGTGAAGAAGGCATAGGGCTCGGTGAGCCAGGCGCCGCTGGCCGCCATCGCCCGCCGATACCAGGGCCGCTCCCGGGGATCGAAGGCGTCGCCCGGCTGGAGCCGCCGGCCCAGCAGGTTCAGGTCGCGGTCGTAGAGCCGCCACTCGGCCTGGGCGTTGCCACTGGCATCGCGGTCGACCGCCTGCACCAGATAGGCCGCCTGGTCGGCGTCGGGCACCTCGGGCAGCCGCTCTTGCGGCACCCGCCCGGCCGGACGCAGCAGCAGGAAGTCGCCGTCCTCATAGCCCACGTAGACGGCGCTGGCCGCCGAGTGCGCCTCCAGCGAGGCGGCCAGCAGCGGCAGGTGCCGCAGGCGATCGACGAGCCGCTGGCGCGACGCCAGGTCGTCCTGGGCCAGCAGCGTCACCACCACCCGGGCCGGATCGATCAGCCGCCGCGCCCGCTCCTCGGTGGTCACGGCCAGCTGGCGGCCGGTGTCTTCCACGGCGCGGACCATCATCTTGTCGGCACCGCGGACGCCATGCCACAGCAGCACCCCGGCCACGATCAGCATCAGGCCGACGATGGACACGGCGGTCAGCGCGCGAAGGGAGAGGGAACGGCGCATGGGTGGCCTCGGCAGCGACGAGTCAGGCGCCGACGAGGTGCCGGCGCTGCCTTTCAAGATACGCCAAGTCCGCCGAGGATGACGGCGCCTTGCGGGAACGCCTTTCAACGTGCGGCTCGGACGCGCCGCTCAGCCGCCCCAGAGACGCGCGGCGCCGAGCCAGGCCAGGCGCAGCGAGAGCAGCGTCAGCACCAGCCGGAACAGGTCGTCGAAGCGGCGATCGGAAAGCCGCTTCAGCAGGTTCAGGCCCAGCCAGGTGCCGACGAAACCCGCCGCGACCATGGCCAGGATCAGTCCCAGCCAGTCATGGAACACGAAGCCGGCGGCGCCGAACACGAAGGCCTTGGTGAGATGCTGGGCCACCATGCAGGCGGAGAAGGTCGCCACCTTGGCCAGGCGGCCTTCCTGGCGCTGCTTGATGAAGGCCGCCACCACCGGGCCGCTGGCCCCCACCAGGCTCGAGAGCAGGGTGGTGACCGCGCCGACGATCAGGGTGCCGAACCGGCCCAGGGCGCGCCCGGGCAGCCCCGGGCCCCACAGGGTGAAGAGCACGAAGGCGGCGATGCACAGCTCCAGCACCCCGGCGGGCAGGCGGATCAGCAGCCAGGCGGCCGCCAGAGCACCGAGCGCCACCCCGGGCAGGAAGGCCAGCAGGGTGGCGCGGTCGAGGTGGCGCCAGGTCATGCACACGCGGCCGACGTTGGACCCCAGCTGCACCATGCCGTGCACCGGAATCAGCGCGGCCGCCGGCATCACCTGGGCCAGGGCCATGATCATCAGCACCCCGCCGCCGGCACCGAAGGCCGCGGTGAAGGCCGAGGTCAGCACCGACAGCAGGATCAGCGTGAGGTCGAGGCCGCCGGACAGCGGCGACAGCGTATCGAGAACAGACAGCAGCGGCATGCGGGGTCCCGGTCCATGGGCGACACTCCATCATAGCCGAGCGCCGCCCTCGCGAGGCAAGGCGGCGCCCGGCTTATTCATCGTCGACCGCTAGCCGGCCAGCGCCTCGCGCACCGCGGCCAGCGAGGCGCGTTCCCGCTCGGCGTAGAGGCTGAGCTCGTCGGTCACCGCCGCCCCCAGGTCGGCCTCGAAGGCCGCTCGGTTGGCGTGGCCGGCGTAGGCCTCGCCGTCGCCGTCGCCCAGGTTCGACTGGAAGATGCCCGCCGCGCTGACCGGCAGGAAGTCCTCGTAGGTGATCGGCCGGGCGACCACCAGGCCGCGAGCGATCAGAGCCTCGGGATCCGAGGCGTCGACCGGGCCGGAGGCGCGCCCGGCGTCGGTGAGCCGATATTCGAAGAACGCCAGGCCGCGGCGGCGCAGATCGGCCTCGTCGTCCGGGAAGTCGGCGAAGGCCTCGGCCAGGGCTTGCTGGTGCGCCTCGTGGGCGAGCCCGGCGGTGCCTTCCTTGGAGGCGGCGAGCAGGCGGTCGTAGAGCGCCCGGCCCTCGGCGGTCAGCGCCACGCCGCGCTGTTCGATCTCGCCGAAGCGCGCGGTGTGGGTGCCCTGGCGATCGCCGGCGAAGCGGATCGGCTCCTCCAGCGCCTTGAAGCTGGTCTGGCGCAGCAGGATCGGGCAGTCGCGGCGCGGCGGGCCCTCGATCACCGCCTTGGGATTCATGCCGGCCGCCGGCATGCGCCGCTGGACCTCGTCGATGTCCAGGGTGCGCGGCGTCAGATGGTTGATGTGCGGCCCGCGGAAGCAGACCACGTCGGCGATCAGCCGATGCTCGGCGTTCAGCGCCTCGTAGGTGTCGAGGTCCACGGTGGCGTCGCGGTGCCAGCGGAAGGTCTCCAGCGCCGCGGTGACGAAGCGATCGGCCTGCTCGTCGGTGAGCCCGCCCTGGTCCTCGGCCAGGGCGATCAGCTCCCGGGCCTCGGGGCTGAAGATGTCGCGCTCGGCCAGGATCGCCGCGGCCCGCTCGCGCAGCGCCTCGCTCTCGATCAGCTCCAGGCGCAGCAGCGAGGTGAAGAGGCGGAAAGGGTTGCGCGCCAGCGCCGCGTCGTCGACCGGGCGGAAGGCGGTGGAGTGCACCGGCACCCCGGCCTCGGCGAGGTCGTAGTAGCCCACCGGATACATGCCCATCACCGCGAACAGCCGGCGCAGCATGGAAAGTTCCTCGGCGCTGCCGACGCGGATGGCGCCGTGGCGCTCGACGCCGAGGCGGCCCAGCTCATCGAAGGCCTCGAGCCGCTCGGCCAGGGCGGCATCGCGCGCCAGGGTCTCGCGGTTCACCTCGTCGACCAGCGTGAGCAGGGTCTCGTACTGGGGCACCTCGGCCTGGTACATGGCCGACATGGCCCGGGAGAAACGGTCGCGGATCTCGTCGGCGGAGACGAAGGCCGTGGCGGTGGCGGTCATCAAAGAGTCCTCGAATGGAGAAAACGGTCGTCCTCCATCTAAGCAGAGCCGGCTCCGGCGCCCTACCGGAATGGCGACGTCCTCTTTCATCTCTTCGCTGCCACCACCATCGACCTCACTGCATCAGGGCGCCGGCGGCGTCCTCGTCCAGCGCGATGCCCGCCACGCCGATCTCCTCCGCCAGCGCCAGCAGGTAGTGGCGCAGGGCGCGGCGGGTGGCGCGCTCGCGCAGGCTGTGCCGGACCCGGTCGGCGATCTCGTCGTAGGGCAGCGCCCGGCCCTCCTGCCGCTCGTCGATGCAGACCAGGTGCCAGCCGTAGCGGGAGGCCAGCGGCCGGCCGTGAAGCCCGACCGGCAGATGCCGCAGGGCGCGGTCCAGCTCGGGCACCGTCTGGCCGGGCGCCAGCCAGCCCAGCTCGCCGCCCTGGTCCTTCGAGGGGCAATCCGAATGCCGCTGGGCCAGCTCGGTGAAGCGCTGCGGCGCCTCTCGTAGCTGCTCGAGGAGCGCCTGTCCGCGTCGATAGCCGGCGTCCCGGGCCTCGGCGTCGTCCGGCGCCGCTGCCAGCAGCACGTGGCGCACCCGCCGTCGGGTCGGCTCGCTGAAGCGCTCGGGGTGGGCGGCGTAAAAGCGGCGGCAGTCCGCCTCGCCGGGCTCGGGGACGTCCAGCTCGCGCACCACCAGGGCGCGGGCCGCCCGGCCCCGGGCGTCGCCGGCGCTGTCCGCCGGGTGGTACTGCATCTCGCGGGCGATCTCGGCGTGGTCGATGGATGCCTCGCCGACCCGGATCGGGGGTGGCGTCGCGCCGCCCGGTACGGTCTCGATATCGATCTTCTGCATGATGTCGCCTCTCCCTGGAGGGTCGCTCAGGCCCGACGGCGCACGATCTGGTAGCGCCGCATCAGATAGCCCAGCGGCGCGCTCCAGACGTGCACCAGGCGGGTGAAGGGGAAGACCAGCACGATGGTCAGCCCCACCAGGATGTGCAGCTGGTAGATCAGGCCGATGCCGACGAGATGCTCGGCGGCGCCGCCCTGGAAGAACACGATGGCCTGGGCCCAGCTGGCGAGCCGGAGCATCACGCCGCCGTCCAGGTGGCCCAGCGCCGGGATGATGGTCGCGAGGCCCAGCGACACCTGCAGCACCAGCAGCAGGATGATGACGGTGTCCATCGGGCCCGACGAGGCCTTGACCCGGGCGTTGGTCAGGCGGCGCCAGGCCAGCATGGCACCGCCGATCAGGCACATCACGCCGGCGATGCCGCCCACCACGATGGCCACCATCTGCTTGGTGCCGGCACTCATGAAGGGGGCATAGACCCAGTGCGGCGTCAGCAGGCCCATCAGATGGCCGAAGAAGATCACCAGGATGCCGACGTGGAAGAGATTGCTGGCCAGGCGCATGTTCCGTGAGCTGAGCATCTGGCTGGAGCCGGTCTTCCAGGTGTACTGGCCGTGGTCGAAGCGCAGCAGGCTGCCGATCAGGAAGACGCTGCCGGCGAGATAGGGATAGAGCCCGAACAGCAGGGTGTGGACATAGCTCATGACGATTCTCCTTGTTGCCGCGGGGCGCCGGGCTCGAGGATCCGGACCGCCTCGTCGTGCGTCGCCTTCTTGCGTTCGGCCAGCCGCCGGCCCTCGGCGGACTGCAGGGCGCAGTCCTGGTCGGAGGCGGCGGAGAAGCGCACCGCCTCCTCTTCCCAGACGGCGTCCAGGGCCTCGGGGGTATCGTCCCGCGCCTCCTGACTCACCGGCTCGCGATGCGCGTTCACGTCGTCCTCGGCGCCGATCAGCGCCAGCAGGGCCAGTATCGCCAGGGCGTGATCGGCCTCACGCTCCTCGAGGCGTGCGGTGAGCCTGGCCAGGATGTGGCGGACCTCGCCCAGCCAGCGGCCGATCTCCGCTTCGGGCCGGGTGGAGAGATACTCCAGGAACAGCGGCAGGTGATCGGGCAGCTCCCGGGCGTCGAGCTCGAAGCCGGCGGCGCGATACTCGGCCAGCAGGTCGACCATGGCCTGGCCGCGGTCGCGGGACTCGCCGTGGACGTGCTCGAAGAGCAGCAGCGAGGTGGCCCGACCACGGTCGAACAGCGCCACGTATTCGGCCTGCAGGTCCAGCAGATCGGCCGCGGCCAGGCGTCGGCACCAGTCCATCAGGGCGGTGCGCAGATTGCCCGGCAGCCGCCGCTCGGCGTCGAGGATCGCGTTCATCTCCCCGACGGCGGCCTGGAGCTCACGATCGGGGTAATCCAGCAGCCGGGCCAGCACCCGCAGGCTCAGCATGTCATCCGCCGGTTCGGGCTGGACGCGGGCGGCATCAGTCATGACGGGCCTCCTCGGCGCTGCCGCCATGCGGGTCGAAGACCTCGACGGGCTGGACCAGGGTGGTGGTCTGCTTGCGACCGCCGAACAGGCTGGCTTCGCTGTCGCCGCCGTGGCAGCCGTCGCCGAAGCTGAAGCCGCAGCCGCCGCGCTCGGGGAAGGCGTCGACGGCCATCTCCCGATGGGCGGTGGGGATGACGAAACGATCCTCGTAGTTGGCGATGGCGAGGTAGCGATACATCTCCTCGACCTGGGCCTCGCTGAGTTCGACCTCGTCGAGCACCGCGGCGTCGGCCGCGCCGTCCACGTGCTTGCCGCGCATGTAGAGGCGCATCGCCATCAGCCGCTTGAGGGCCAGCACCACGGGCGCCTCCTCGCCGGCGGTGAGCAGGTTGGCCAGGTACTTCACCGGGATGCGCAGCGACTCGATCTTCGGCAGCACGCCGTCGTATTCCACCTGACCCGCCTCGGCAGCGGACTGGATCGGCGACAGCGGCGGCACGTACCAGACCATGGGCAGGGTGCGATACTCCGGGTGCAGCGGCAGCGCCAGGCCCCATTCCATGGCCAGCTTGTAGACCGGGCTCTGCTGGGCCGCGGTGATCACGCTGTCGGCGACGCCGTCGCGGCGGGCCTGGGCGATCACCTCAGGGTCATTCGGGTCGAGGAAGATCTCGCGCTGGCGATGATAGAGGTCGCGCTCATCCGCGGCACCGGCCACTTCCTCGATGCGATCGGCGTCGTAGAGCAGCACGCCCAGGTAGCGGATGCGGCCCACGCAGGTTTCGGAGCAGATCGTCGGCTGGCCGGCCTCGATGCGCGGGTAGCAGAAGATGCACTTCTCGGACTTTCCGCTCTTCCAGTTGTAATAGATCTTCTTGTAGGGGCAGCCGGAGATGCACATCCGCCAGCCGCGGCACTTGTCCTGGTCGATCAGCACGATGCCGTCTTCCTCGCGCTTGTAGATCGCCCCGCTGGGGCAGGACGCCACGCAGGTGGGGTTCAGGCAGTGCTCGCACAGCCGCGGCAGATACATCATGAAGGTGTTCTCGAACTGGCCGTAGATATCGGCCTGCACCTGCTCGAAGTTGGCGTCGCGGCGTCGCTTGGCGAACTCGGTGCCGAGCAGTTCCTCCCAGTTCGGCCCCCACTCGACCTTGTTCATGCGCTGCCCGGAGATCAGCGAGCGCGGCCGGGCGGTGGGCTGGTGATCGCCCGGCAGGGCAGTGTGCAGGTGCTGGTAGTCGAAGGTGAACGGCTCGTAGTAGTCGTCGATCTCCGGCAGGTCGGGGTTGGCGAAGATGTTCGCCAGCACCCGCCACTTGCCGCCGATGCGCGGCTCGATGCGGCCGTCCTGGCGACGCAGCCAGCCGCCGTTCCACTTGTGCTGGTTCTCCCACTCCTTGGGATAGCCGATGCCGGGCTTGGTCTCGACGTTGTTGAACCAGGCGTACTCGACGCCCTCGCGGCTGGTCCAGACGTTCTTGCAGGTCACCGAGCAGGTGTGACAGCCGATGCACTTGTCGAGGTTCAGGACCATCCCGACCTGGGAGCGAATCTTCATTTCACGGCCTCCTGCGCGTAGTCGTTGCCTTCGCCGTCCAGCCAGTCGATGCGCTTCATCTTGCGCACGATGACGAACTCGTCGCGGTTGGAGCCGACGGTGCCGTAGTAGTTGAAGCCGTAGGAGAGCTGGGCATAGCCGCCGATCATGTGGGTCGGCTTGGGGCACACGCGGGTGACCGAGTTGTGGATGCCGCCGCGGGTGCCGGTGATCTCGGAGCCCGGCATGTTCAGGATGCGCTCCTGGGCGTGGTACATCATCGCCATGCCGTTCTTGACCCGCTGGCTGACCACCGCCCGGGCGGCGATGGCGCCGTTGGCGTTGTAGAGCTCGATCCAGTCGTTGTCCTCGACGCCGATGGACGCCGCGTCGTCCTCGGACAGCCAGACGATGGGCCCGCCCCGGGACAGGGTCTGCATCAGCAGGTTGTCGGAGTAGGTGGAGTGGATGCCCCACTTCTGGTGCGGCGTGATCCAGTTGAGCGCGATCTCCGGGTTGCCGTTGCCCTTGTCATCGGCCAGGCCGACCGCGGCCTTGGTGTCGATGGGCGGCCGATAGACCAGCAGGCTCTCGCCGAAGGCGCGCATCCAGGCATGATCCTGGTAGAACTGCTGGCGGCCGCTGACGGTGCGCCAGGGAATCAGCTCGTGGACGTTGGTGTAGCCGGCGTTGTAGGAGACGTGCTCGTCCTCGAGGCCGGACCAGGTCGGGCTGGAGATGATCTTGCGCGGCTGGGCTACCACGTCGCGGAAGCGGATCTTCTCCTCTTCCTTGGGCACGGCCAGATGCTTGTGGTCGCGGCCGGTGATCGCCGACAGCGCGTCCCAGGCCTTGACCGCCACCTGGCCGTTGGTCTCGGGCGCCAGGGTGAGGATCACCTCGGCGGCGTCGATGGCCGACTCGATGCGCGGTCGCCCCTTGGCCGGCCCTTCGGACTTCACCTGATTGAGCCTGCCGAGCAGCTCTACCTCCTTCTCGGTCTTCCAGCCGATGCCCTTGCCGCCGTTGCCCAGGCGGTCGAGCAGCGGCCCCACCGAGGTGAAGCGCTCGTAGGTGGCCGGGTAGTCGCGCTTGACCTCGACCAGCGCCGGCAGGGTCTTGCCGGGGACCGGCTCGCACTCGCCCTTCTTCCAGTCGCGGACCTCGGGCTGGGCCAGCTCGGCGGGGGAGTCATGCTGCAGCGGCTGAGTGACCAGGTCGGTCTCCTCGCCCAGGTGGCCCACGCAGACCTTCGAGAACGCCTTGGCGATGCCCTTGTAGATCTCCCAGTCGCTGCGCGACTCCCAGGCCGGGTCGGTGGCCGCGGTCAGCGGATGGATGAAGGGGTGCATGTCGGAGGTGTTGAGGTCGTCCTTCTCGTACCAGGTCGCCGTGGGCAGCACGATGTCCGAGTACAGGCAGGTGGTGGACATGCGGAAGTCCAGCGTCACCAGCAGGTCGAGCTTGCCCTCAGGCGCCTGCTCGCGCCACACGACCTCCTCGGGCGTCTGGCCGCCGGCCTCGCCCAGGTCCTTGCCCTGGATGCCGTGACGGGTGCCCAGCAGGTACTTGAGCATGTACTCGTGGCCCTTGCCCGAGCTGCCGAGCAGGTTGGAGCGCCAGATGAACAGGTTGCGCGGGAAGTTCTTCGGGTCGTCGGGGTCCTCGGCGGCGAAGCGCAGCTCGCCGGCCTTGAGCCGGTCGACCACGTAGTCCGCGGTGGCCTGGCCCGCCTCGGCGGCCTGGCCGGCCAGCGACAGGGGATTGGTGGCCAGCTGCGGCGCGGAGGGCAGCCAGCCCATGCGCTCGGCGCGCACGTTGAAGTCGACCAGGCTGCCGGAGTAGTCCTCGGCCTTGGCCAGCGGCGAGAGGATCTCCTTGACCTCGAGTTTCTCGTAGCGCCACTGGCTGGAGTGGTTGTAGAAGAAGGAGGTGGAATTCATCTGCCGCGGCGGCCGCTGCCAGTCCAGGCCGAAGGCCAGCGGCAGCCAGCCGGTCTGCGGGCGCAGCTTCTCCTGGCCCACGTAGTGCGCCCAGCCGCCGCCGCTCTGGCCGATGCAGCCGCACATGACCAGCATGTTGATCAGGCCACGGTAGTTCATGTCCATGTGGTACCAGTGGTTCATCCCGGCACCGACAATGATCATGGAACGCCCGCCGGTCCTGTCGGCGTTGTCGGCGAACTCCCGGGCAATGCGCAGGCACTGCTCGGCGGACACGCCGGTGATCTTCTCCTGCCAGGCCGGGGTATAAGGCTTGACCTGGTCGAAGGCGGTGGCGCCGTCGTCCTTGCCCTCTTTGCTTCTAAACCCGCGGTCGATGCCGTAGTTGGCGCACATCAGGTCGAACACGGTGACCGCCAGCACCTCGCGGCCGTCTGCCCGGGTCATCCGCTTGGCCGGCAGGCAGTGGAACAGCAGCTCGTCGCTGGCGCCGCCGCTCTTCACGTGATCGAAGTGCTGATGCTCGATCCCGCCGAAGTAGGGAAAGGCCACCCGAGCCACCTCGTCATGGGCCTCGGCCAGGCTGAGCCTCGGCCGGATCTCGGTGCCGTCGGCGTCGAGAGACTCGAGGTTCCACTTGCCCTTGCTCTCGTCCTCGTCGTCGCCGCTCGCTTCGCCCCAGCGGAAGCCGATGGAGCCGCGCGGCACGACGAGGCGATCGCCGAGCTCGTCCCAGACCAGGGTCTTCCACTCGGGATTGTTGTCCTGACCCAGGCCGTCGGCGAAGTCGCTGGCGCGCAGCTGCCGGCCGGGCACGTGGCTGCCGTCCTCGCGAACCTCGAGCTCCACCAGGCAGGGCATGTCGGTGTAGCGGCGCACGTAGTCGGTGAAATAGGCGCTGGGGTTGTCGAGATGGAATTCCTTGAGGATGACGTGGCCCATGGCCAGGGCCAGGGCCGCGTCGGTGCCCTGCTTGGCGGACAGCCACTCGTCGGTGAGCTTGGCGACCTCGGCATAGTCCGGGGTGACCGCGACGGTCTTGGTGCCCTTGTAGCGCACCTCGGTGAAGAAGTGGGCGTCCGGGGTGCGGGTCTGGGGCACGTTGGACCCCCAGGCGATGATGTAGCCCGAGTTGTACCAGTCGGCGGACTCCGGCACGTCGGTCTGCTCGCCCCAGGTCATCGGCGAGGCCGGCGGCAGGTCGCAGTACCAGTCGTAAAAGCTCATGCACACGCCGCCGATCAGCGACAGATAGCGGCTGCCGGCGGCGTAGGAGACCATCGACATGGCCGGAATCGGCGAGAAGCCGATGATGCGGTCCGGCCCGTACTGCTTGGCGGTGTAGACGTTGGAAGCGGCGATCAGGCCGTTGAGTTCGTCCCAGTCGGCGCGCACGAAGCCGCCCATGCCGCGGGCGCGCTTGTACTGCCTGGCCTTGGCCGGGTCCTCGACGATGGAGGCCCAGGCGTTCACCGGGTCACCATGCTCGGCAAGGGCCTCCCGCCACAGCGCCAGCAACGGCTTGCGGATCAGCGGATGTTTCAGGCGGTTGGCGCTGTACAGGTACCAGGAGTAGCTGGCCCCGCGCGGACAGCCGCGGGGCTCGTGGTTGGGCAGGTCCGGGCGGGTACGCGGATAGTCGGTCTGCTGGGTCTCCCAGGTGACCAGGCCGTTCTTGACGTAGATCTTCCAGCTGCACGACCCCGTGCAGTTGACCCCGTGGGTACTGCGCACCACCTTGTCGTGCTGCCAGCGCGCGCGATAGCCGTCCTCCCAGTCGCGGGTCTCGTCGCGGGTCTCGCCGTGTCCCCCGGCGAAGTCGTCGGGGCGGCGGGTCAGGTACTTCAGGCGGTCCAGAAAGTGACTCATGGATGCTCTCTCCTCAGCGGCTCGGCGAGGCGGTTGGCGTCTGCGCCGCGTGCTCGGGCGCCTGCAGGCGGATCTCGGCGTGGCGGCGGGTGTAGTAGAACCAGGTCAGGGCCACGCAGATCGCGTAGAAGGCAATGAAGCCGTACAGCGCCATTTCGGCCCCCCCGGTCAGCGCGATGGAGCTGCCGAAGGTCTTGGGAATGAAGAAGGCCCCGTAGGCGGCGATCGCCGAGGTGAAGCCGATGGTCGCCGCGGCTTCCTTCTCGCTCTGCTGACGCTGAGCCGCCTCGTCGAGGGTCGGCATCAGTCGCGCCACCTCCTGGCGGAAGATCTCGGGAATCATCTGGAAGGTGCTGGCATTGCCCACGCCGGTGAAGAAGAACAGCAGCAGGAACATCGCGAAGAAGCCCCAGAACGCGCCCGGCTGGTCCTTGATCCCGAGGAAGAACAGCACCCCGGCCACGCAGGCGATCATCGCCGCGAACACCCACAGGGTGACCCTGGCCCCGCCGAAGCGGTCCGAAACCCAGCCGGTGCCGGCCCGGGACAGGGCGCCCACCAGCGGCCCCAGGAAGGCGAACTGCAGCACGTCGACCTCCGGGAACTGGTTCGACGCCAGCAGCGGGAAACCCGCGGAGTAGCCGATGAAGCTGCCGAAGGTGCCGGTGTAGAGCACGCACATCAGCCAGTTGTGCTTGCGCTTGAAGATCACCGCCTGATCCTTGAACGAGGAGCGGGCACTGGCGATGTCGTTCATGCCGAACCAGGCCGCCACGGCGCCGAGCAGGATGAACGGCACCCAGACGAAGCCGGCGTTCTGCAGCCACAGGCGCTCACCGTCGCCCAGCGTCTGCGGCTCGCCGCCCAGCACGCCGAACACCCCGGCGGTGATCGCCAGCGGGATCAGGAACTGCATGACGCTGACGCCCAGGTTGCCCAGCCCGGCGTTGAGCGCCAGGGCGTTGCCCTTCTCGCGCTTGGGATAGAAGAACGAGATGTTGGCCATGCTCGAGGCGAAGTTGCCGCCGCCGAAGCCGCACAGCAGCGCCAGGATCAGCATCACCAGATAGGGGGTGTCGGGATTCTGCACCGCGAAGCCGATCCACAGCGCCGGCAACGCCAGTGAGGCGGTCGACAGCGCCGTGAAGCGCCGGCCGCCGACGATCGGCACCATGAAGCTGTAGAAGATGCGCAGCGTGGCGCCGGACAGGCCCGGCAGCGCGGCCAGCCAGAACAGCTGGTTGGAGGTGTAGTCGAAACCCACCTGGGGCAGCTTGGCCACCACCACCGACCACACCATCCACACCGAGAAGGCCAGCAGCAGATTGGGAATCGAGATCCACAGGTTGCGGGTGGCGATGCGCTTGCCCTTCTCGGACCAGAAATCCGGATCCTCCGGGCGCCAGTCCTGCAGCACGAAACGGCTGGGCGTGGCGAGCTCCGGCAGGTCGGTGACCTCCCGGCCGGCCCGCCACTCCTGACGGCTGGCACGCAGGATGGCGTAATGCATCCACACCAGCGCCGCGGCGGACACCGCGAACAGCAGCATGAAGCAACTCTGCCAGATGCCCGCCACGTCGTTGAGCATGCCGAAGGTCAGCGGCAGGAAGAAGCCACCGAGCCCCCCGATCATGCCCACCACCCCGCCGACCGCGCCGACGTGCTGCGGATAGTAGCTGGGGATGTGCTTGAACACCGCTGCCTTGCCCAGCGACATGAAGAAGCCCAGCACCATGATCAGCACGACGAAGCCGACCAGGTTCATGGCGAAGGAGAATTCCAGGATGTCGTGAACGCCCTGCACGCGGTAGCGGGTCGGCGGGTAGCTGAGCAGGAAGGTGCAGGCCACCGAGGCGATCAGGGTCCAGTACATCACCCGTCGCGCGCCGTAGCGGTCGGACAGCCAGCCGCCAAGGACGCGGAACAGCGACGCCGGAATGGTGTACAGCGCGGCGACGATGCCGGCGGCGGTGATGCTCAGGCCGTAGACCTCGACCAGATAGTGCGGCAGCCACAGCGCCAGGGCGACGAAGCCGCCGAACACGAAGAAGTAGTACAGCGAGAAGCGCCACACGCGAACCTCGACCAGCGGTGCCAGCTGCTGCCTGAGCGGCACGGCCTCGGCCCGGCGCCGCTCGCTCTGCGGATCGGTCCGCGCCAGCAGCAGGAAGGCCACGCCCATGATCGCGATCACCGTGGCGTAGACCAGCGCCGCCCCCTGCCAGCCCAGCGCCAGCAGCAGGAAGGGGGCGCCGAAGTTGGTCACCGCGGCCCCGACGTTGCCGGCCCCGAAGATCCCCAGGGCGGTGCCCTGGCGCTCCTGCTCGAACCAGGCCGAGGTGTAGGCCACGCCGACGATGAAGGAACCCCCGGCCAGGCCGACGCCCAGGGCGCCGAGCAGCAGCATGGGGTAGCTGGTGGCGAAGGTCAGCAGGTAGACACAGGCCGCCGTGGCCAGCATCAGCAGGCTGAACACCCAGCGCCCGCCGAAGCGATCGGTGAGGATGCCCAGGAACAGGCGGCTGATCGACCCGGTGAGCACCGGGGTCGCCATCAGCAGGCCGAGCTGGGTGTCCGACAGGGCGAACTCCTGCTTGATCTGCAGGCCGAGAATGGAGAACAGCGTCCACACCGCGAAGCACAGCGTGAACGCCAGCGTGGACAGGAACAGGGCGCGATTCTGGGCGCGCCTGGTCGATGGGGTGGGGTTGGCCATGATCTCCCCCTCTGGCTCGGTGAAAGGCTTCCGGGAGCGCCCTTCCACCGGACCGAAGGTGCGAAAGACGCGGTAGGAGGACCTTAGCGCCGGCGGTGAGGCGAGGCCGTTGACCTGGGTCAAGGCGCTTCGCAGCGCCATCCCCGACCCTAGCCGTGTCTACCTCTTTGGAGGTAGCAGGAGTTTTTTCACAACCCACTGATTCAACTAGCATTTGCTTCTGCCGCCCGGTGTTGCACCGGGCGTGGTGACAAAGGCGACTCTTTGGAGGTAGGCGGCGCCCCTGGCGCGATGCCGGATGTCATGCCCCGTTCCCTGTCCTTCCGCGCCGGCCTGGCGATGGCCGGCATCGTGCTGCTGGCGCTGACCAGCATGCTCGGCTCGATCATCATCGCCGAGAACGCCCGTGGCGACGCGGCCGCCATCAACCAGGCCGGCGCCCTGCGCATGCAGGCGTATCGTCTGCTGAGCACCACCCAGCGGGCCGATGCCGACAGCGAGGCTCGCCGGGCGCAGATCGCCGAACTCGAGCGCAGCCTCGCCTCGCCGGCGATCACCGGACGCCTGGCGGACGATCCACGGCATCCGCTGAACCGCCAGTACCGCACCGTCATCGCGCAATGGCACGACCGGCTGCGGCCGCGGATGCAAGCGGCGGGCGTTCCGGCCACGCTGCCGGTCGGCGACTTCGTCGACCAGGTGGACCGCCTGGTCGACCAGCTCCAGCGCGAGGCCGAGTCGCGAATCCAGCTGATGCGCCTGTTCCAGGGGGTCATCCTGTTCCTGACCCTGGGCCTGGTGTTCCTGGCCATGTACAAGCTGACCACCGATGTCATCCCCCCGCTGCGTGACCTGCTCAGGGTCGTCGATCGCTCACGGCGCGGCGACTTCAGCGGCCGCACCCGCTACGCGGCCGACGACGAACTGGGCCTTCTGTCGCGCACCATCAACCAGATGAACGACAGCCTGTCCCGGATCTACGGTCAGCTCGAGGCGCGCGTCGAGGCCAAGACCGCCGAGCTCGAGCGCAGCAACGAGACGCTCGAGGTGCTCTACCAGGCCGCGCGCCAGCTCAACGGCGCCCCCATCGGCGATGCCAGCTACCGCCGGGTGCTCGAAGACCTCGCCGCCGTCACCGGTCTGGGCCCCGTCACCCTGTGCCTGAGCCAGAGCGATGCCGAGCGCGCCTACCTGCGGCTCTCCACCCGACCCGACGACTGCCCCGACTTCTGTCGCGCGCCGGCCTGCCAGCCCTGTCTCGACGGCAACGGCGACACCCCCTGGGTGTATCGGGTCGCGGTGAACGAGGCGGGGCGGAACTACGGGGTATTGCTGCTCGAATATTCGCCCGAGTCGCCGCCTCGGCGCTGGCAATGCGACCTGGTCGAAACCATCGCCGGTCTGATCGCCACCTCGCTATCGCTCTCCCAGGGCTACGCCGAGCAGCGCCGGCTGGCGCTGATGGACGAACGCGCGGTGATCGCTCGAGAACTGCACGACTCGCTGGCCCAGTCGCTCTCCTACCTGAAGATCCAGGTCTCCCGCCTGCAGGCCCAGGCCCGGGCCGGCGGGGCCCATGCCGACACCGAGGCGATCGTCGATGAACTGCGCGAAGGCCTCAACGCCGCCTACCGTCAGCTCCGCGAGCTGCTCAACACCTTCCGCCTGAAGATGTCTGACGCCGGGCTGGAGGCTGCCCTCGAGGAGACGGTGCGCGAATTCGTCCGTCGCGGTGAGCTGTCCCTTCGCCTCGACTACTGCCTCGATCACTGCCCACTGTCACCCAATGAGGAGGTGCATACCCTGCAGATCGTTCGCGAGGCGCTGTCCAACGTCGTCCATCACTCCCGGGCGAAGCGCTGCGAGGTCAGCCTGAGCACCGACGAGGCGGGCCGCGTGGCGGTCAGCATCCGCGACGATGGCATCGGTCTCGGGGGCACATCGAACCAGCCGGAACACTACGGGACCATCATCATGCACGAACGCGCCGCCAGCCTGAGCGGTCGCCTCGAGCTGCACGAGCCGGCCGAAGGGGGCACCGAGGTCAGGCTGCACTTCACGCCTCAGCTCCACCGAGAGACGACGGCCACCTCATTGCCGGGAGACACGCCATGAGCACCGCGATCCTGATCGTCGACGACCATCCGCTGTTCCGTCGGGGGGTGCGCCAGCTGCTGGAGATGGATCCCGAACTGGCGATCGCCGGAGAGGCCGCCGACGGGGAAGCCGCCATCGAGGCCGCGGGCCGCCTGTCCCCGACGCTGATCCTGATGGACCTGAACATGGCGCGGCGGGATGGCCTCGACGCCCTGCGCGCGCTGCGCGAGTACGGCGTCGAGGCTCGCATCGTCATGCTCACGGTCTCCGATGCCGAGGAGGACGTGGTCGCTGCCCTGCGCGCCGGCGCCGACGGCTATCTGCTCAAGGACATGGAACCCGAAGACCTGCTGGCGGCGATCAAGGAGGCCGCTGAGGGGCGCATGGCGGTCAGCCCACGCCTCGCCGGCCTGCTGGCGAAAGCACTGAGCGGCCCTCGCCCGGAACCGGGCGAGAACCTGCTGGACTCGTTGACCGCCCGTGAAGGCGAGATCCTGGCCGCCCTGGCGGAAGGCCTGAGCAACAAGCTGATCGCCCGTCGACTGGCGATCAGCGAAGGCACGGTCAAGGTCCACGTCAAGCACCTGCTCAAGAAGCTGGGGCTGCGCTCACGGGTCGAGGCGGCGGTGTGGGCCGTGCAGATGGGGGTCGAGAGGTAGCCCGGAGCGTCCTGCGGGACACCTCAGTCGTCGTCATCGATGATGTCGCCGATCCAGGTCAGGGCCGCGACGCTGGCCGGCAGCCCCAGGGTCGGAACGCCCAGCAGCGCGACCTGCTCCAGCGCCGCCGACGACTCGCCCTCGGCCAGGGCACGACGGACATGGGAATGCACGGCGCCCTCGGAGCCGGCGCCCACCGCCAGGGCCAGCTTGACCAGACGGCGAGTGCGGGCATCCAGCGGCCCGCTCTCGGCACAGGCCTTGCCCAGCGCCGCATAGGCGCGCCATACCTCCGGGTGACGTTCGGCGACCCGGCCGGCACCGGCGGGAAGTTCCTGTCTCGGCATGTGGGACTCCTTCTGACGACGAATGACGCCCACAGTATAGGAAACCACGTCTCAGGCCAGCCAGGACCAGGGACTATGGCGGATGGCCGCCCCGACCACGAAGGCGAAGGCCAGCAGAGCGGCGCCGGCCGCCAGTCCGCGGATCACCGGCGTGCGCCCGCGCTTGATGGCCACGCTCCCGAGCCCGATGTAGACCAGCAGCCCCAACAGCTTGGCCGCGAGCCACGGCTGCTGGTGTGGCCATAGCGCGAGCCCCACCATCATCCAGACACCCAACCCCAGCAGGGCGCTGTCGACCAGGTGCGGCAGCCCGCGAACCCAGCGACGCGCCGGCCTGGGCGACCCACACACCGACCACCAGGCCCGGAGCATGAACAAGGCCAGGCTGAACCCGGCGATGCTCATGTGAAGATGCTTGATCAGCAGATAGTGTTCCATGGAAGGGGCCTCGACGACTGGCCGGACTCGGTCGCTTGTCTGCGCGCCTAGCCTGCCTTTCCGTCGCTGCGCGCCGAGCTCAGCGGGACCGCGTAGTGCAGCAGGAAGATCGCATAGGCCAGGCACCACAGGATGATGGTCAGGCTGTAGGTCAGATGCGTGATACCCGGCAACGCGGCCAGCAAGGGGCCACGCAGCAGGCCGGCCACGGCCAGCAGGCCCAGCGCCACCCCCATGCCCGGCAGCGTCACAATGGGGCGGCCGGTGTGCCCCAGCGAGACCCGCGCCATCATCGCCAGCATCATGGTCCCCATGGCCCCGACGGTCAGCGTGTGCACCGCCAGCTCGACGCGAAAGGCGCCGAGCGCCGCCAGGGCCCACATGCCCAGGCCCAGCGGGAGGGCGGCATAGCTGACATGAAGCCCCCAGAGCAGCGGCTCTCGCCACGTACGCAGCCCGCCCCAGCGCGCCAGCCGCAGCGCATTGGCCAGGGCCGCCAGGGCCAGCGCCCCCGCCATCACGCCCTCGGGCGGCGCCATCCCCGGCAGGACGGCGAGCTGGGCCCCCAGCACCGCCGCCATGCTGCCCAGGGTCGCCCCCTCCAGCCAGCGCCGGGACTGGGGCCGGGGGCCGCCCAGGCGATTGGCGGTGAACAGCGGTATCACTCGGCCGCCCAGCACCACCATCACGGCAGCGATCAGCAGCACCGCCAGGCGAGCCCCCGCCCGTGCCAGCTCGCCATCTCCCCACCAGGCTCCCAGGTGCATGGCCAGGTTGGCCACGGCCAGAAGCCCCAGCAGCGGCAGGAAGACCAGATTCCGCCAGCGCCCGGCGGCGATGACCATCCGCGCCATCACGCCCGCCACCGCGACCAGGAACCCCACATCGATCAGCATCACGCCCCACCCCGGCAGACCGATGGGGAAGGCCAGCAGCCCGCGGGCCACGGCCCACAGCGCCACCAGGCCCAGCAGCGGCAGGCCGGTCGGGGCGGGACGGCCGGTCCAGTTCTGCGCCGCGGTGAGCAGAAAACCGGCGATGACGGCAGCACCGAAGCCAAACAGCATCTCGTGCTGATGCCACCACAGCATGCCGCCCCAAGGCCGCAGCAGGACGTCGCCCTGCCAGAAGGCCAGCCACGCCATCAGCGCGACGATGCCGAACAGGGCGGCCAGCAGGAAGAAGGGGCGAAAGGCCAGGCCCGCCACCGGCAGGCGTGTCGTGAGGGAACGAGGAGCCATCATGCACCATATCCGAGGGTGGAACTTGGGTATCGGCATTGTGCGCCGCGGCGTTCGGCCCGGACCATGACAGGCATCAAGAAACGTCCTTATCCGTCGAATGCGTCGTCCTCGGCGTCCCTATCGCCCACTGGTGCCTCACGGTCGTAGTGGAACTTCATGTAGGCGATCCCCGGGGCCATCACCAGCCGCCAGGCCAGCTCCTCCTCGTCGCCGCACTCGGGATCGTACTCGCGCAGCGTCGCCATCATTGCCTCCAGCCAGCGATCATAGAGCGCCGGACGGATGTCCAGATGCGCGCGGTTGTGGCGAATCGCCACCCGCGCCAGGTAGTCGCCGTCATGGCTGGCCGCGTAGAGGCTGATCAGGTGATAGAAGGATTTCTTGAGCATCGCCTGCTGGCGATCCATGTCGATGCCGCGGAACTTCTCGGCCACCTCCGTCGACCCCTCCAGGAAGCGTCGGTAGAAGGCATCGAAGAACCCCTGACCCTCGACCTCATGGGCCAGGGCTCGTGCATAGCTGGCATCGAAGACCCTGACGATATCCATGCGCCCTCCCCGCCGAAGCGTCGCCTGCCTACCAGCCTAGCCGCCCCTCCCTTTCCCGACGATGTGCGAGGCTCGGGCCGTCATTCTTGACCGAGATCAGGACAAGACGCGACTGCGACAATCTTGCCCACCTCGGGGGCTGGTGGGCCGCCCCTCTTTAGAGGTATTTTAAATGCATCTTAAAGAGACGCGCCGCCCACTCTTGCCCAGGAGCCGCCCATGCTGACTCAAGCCCAGGAAAGCCTGATCGCCGCCACCGCCCCGGTGGTCGCCGAGCATCTCGATGCCATCACCCAGCGCTTCTACCCGCTGATGTTCGAGCGTTACCCCGAGGTCGCGCCGCTGTTCAACCAGACCCACCAGGCCAACGGCGGACAGCCGCGGGCGCTGGCCGCGGCGGTGCTCGCCTACGTGCAGCTGCGCCAGGACCCCGAACGGGTGCACGAGGTGCTGGCCACGGTGGTCAGCAAGCACGTGTCGCTGGACATCCGCCCCGAGCAGTACCCGATCGTCGGCGAGTGCCTGATGGCCGCCATCGGCGAGGTGCTGGGCGATGCCGTGACGCCGGAGATCGCCGATGCCTGGGGCGCGCTCTACGAGGAGCTCGCCGGCCTGCTGATCGAGCTCGAGGAAAAGCGCTACCGGACCTTCGAACAGCGGCCCGGCGGCTGGCGCGGCCCGCGCGAGTTCCGCATCGCCGAGACCCGCCAGGAAAGCTCGGTGATCCGCTCCTTCGTGCTGGAACCCACCGACGGTGGCCCCGTGGCCGAGCATCTCCCCGGCCAGTACATCGGCGTGCGCCTGACCATCGACGGCCAGCCGGTCCATCGCCACTACAGCCTCTCGGCGCTGCCCAACGGCCGCAGCGTTCGCATCTCGGTGAAACGCGAGGACGGCGGCGTAGCCAGCCGGCACCTGCACGATGCCATGGCCGTGGGCGACACCCTGGAGCTGCTGCCGCCCGCCGGCGAGCTGACCCTGATGGCCGGCGACGAGCCCCTGCTGCTGGCCAGCGGCGGCGTCGGCCAGACGCCGATGCTGCCGATCGCCCGCCAGGCCCTGGCCGAGGGCCGCCGGGTGGTCTACCTGCACGCCGCCCAGGACGCCGAGCAGCGCGCCTTCGCCGACGAGCTCGCGGCCCTGGCCGACGAGCATCCCGAGCGGCTGACCGCGGTCAGCGTTCAGGAAAGCGGCGACGGCGCCGATCACCTCGGCCGCGTGGACCGCGACCTGCTGGCCCGCTACCTGCCCGAAGGCGCGCGCTGCTACTTCGTCGGCCCCCAGGGGTTCATGTCCGCCGTGGACCGCAGCCTGAAGGCGCTGGGCATTCCCGACGAGCGTCGCCACTACGAACACTTCGGCCCGGCGCGTCCCCTCGACGCCGCCTGATCATCCTCGCCTCATAAAGAACGGCCCGGACGCCTTGGCGTCCGGGCCGTTTTTGTAGCCCCGACCAGAACCGGCTCAGTGGCCGAGTATCTGGCTCAAGAACAGCTTCGTTCGGTCCGATTCCGGGTGATTGAAGAAGGTCTCCGGCGGGGCCTGCTCGATGATCTGGCCCTGGTCCATGAAGATGACGCGGTCCGCCACGGTCTTGGCGAAGCCCATCTCGTGGGTCACGCAGAGCATGGTCATGCCGTCCTGGGCCAGCTCGACCATGACGTCGAGCACCTCCTTGATCATCTCCGGATCCAGCGCCGACGTGGGCTCGTCGAACAGCATCACCTCCGGGCGCATGCACAGCGCCCGGGCGATGGCCACGCGCTGCTGCTGGCCGCCGGAGAGCTGCCCGGGATACTTGTACGCCTGGTCGGCGATGCGCACCCGCTCGAGGAACTCCATGGCGGTCTTCTCCGCCTCGGCCCGGGGCTTCTTCTGCACCCAGGTCTGGGAGATGCAGCAGTTGTCGAGCACCGACAGATGCGGGAACAGGTTGAAGTGCTGGAAGACCATGCCGACGTTGCGGCGGATCTGCTCGATGCGCTTCACGTCCTGGGTCATGGTCACGCCGTCGACGACGATGCGGCCCTGCTGATGCTCCTCGAGGTGATTGAGGCAGCGGATCAGGGTCGACTTGCCCGACCCCGAAGGGCCGCAGATGACGATGCGTTCGCCCTTCGCCACCCTCAGGTCGATGTCGCGCAGGACGTGGAAGTCGCCGTACCACTTGTTGAGCCCCTCGACCGAGATCATCGGCTCGTCGGCGGGGGCGCTGGCCATGTTGGTGGTCGCCATGCCGGTGTTTCCTCGTTCTTGAAAGCGTTTGTTAAGTGCTTGTTATTCCGTGCCTGCCGGTCAGCTCTTGTGGCCGGTATGCAGGCGCCGCTCGATGTACTGGCTGTAGCGCGACATGCTGAAGCAGAAGATCCAGAACATCAGCGCCGCGAACACGTAGCCCTCGGTGGCGAAGCCCAGCCAGTTGCTGTCGGTGAGCCCCGAGCGGATGATCGCCAGCAGATCGAACAGGCCGATGATCAGCACCAGTGAAGTGTCCTTGAACAGCGCGATGAAGGTGTTGACGATGCCGGGGATCACCAGCTTCAGCGCCTGGGGCAGCACGATCAGCCCCATGCGTCGCCAGTAGCCCATGCCCAGCGCCTTGGCGGCCTCCTCCTGTCCCTTGGGAATGGCCTGCAGGCCGCCGCGCACCACCTCGGCCATGTAGGCGCTCCAGAAGAACATGATGCCGATCAGCGCCCGCAGCAGCTTGTCGAACTCCACCTCGCTGGGCACGAACAACGGCAGCATCACCGAGGCCATGAACAGCACCGTGATCAGCGGCACGCCGCGCCAGAACTCGATGAACACCACGCACACGCCGCGCACCAACGGCATCTGCGAGCGACGCCCCAGCGCCAGCACCACGCCCAGCGGCAGCGAGCCGACGATGCCCACGACGGCCACCGTCAGGGTCAGCATCAGCCCGCCCCATTCGCGGGTCGGCACCGCCATCAGCCCGAAGTGGCCGCCGAGCAGCAGCACGTAGGCCACCGCCGGGAAGCCGACCAGGGCGAACAGACCCACCCAGCGCTTGGCCGGCAGCCGAGGAATCGCCAGCCAGGCGATCAGCAGCCCCAGCATCATGAACACCGTATCGACCCGCCATCGAGCGGCCTCGGGATAGAAGCCGTAGACGATGGTCTCGAAGCGGGCGCTGATGAACACCCAGCAGGCGCCCTCGCCGCTGCAGGCCTCGCGGGTCGAGCCCAGCCAGTCGGCGTCGATCAGCGCCCACTGCACCAGCGGCCACAGCCCCCAGCCCAGCATCGCCAGCACGCACAGGGTGATGACGCTGTTGAGCGGCCCGTCGAAGAGGTTGGCGCGCAGCCAGCCCGGCACACCGCGACGCAGGTCCGGCGGCCGGCGCGCCTCGATCATCTCGATTCGTGTCGCCATCTCGGCCATGTCAGCGCTCCTTCATCAGGGTGCGGGCGTTGTAGAGGTTCATCAGCGCCGACACCACCAGGCTGATCAGCAGGTAGACCGCCATGGTCATGGCGATGATCTCGATGGCCTGGCCGGTCTGGTTGAGGGTGGTGCCGGCGAACACCGCCACCAGGTCCGGGTAGCCGATGGCCGTGGCCAGCGAGGAGTTCTTGATCAGGTTCAGGTACTGGCTGGTGAGCTGGGGCACGATGACCCGCATCGCCTGGGGAATCACGATCTTGCGCAGGGTGATGTTGCCGGGAAGGCTGATCGCCCGGGCGGCCTCGACCTGCCCGCTCGGCACCGACTGGATGCCCGAGCGCACGATCTCGGCGATGAAGGAGGCGGTGTAGATCGACAGCGCCAGCCACAGCGCCATCAGCTCGGGGATGATCGTCACGCCGCCAGAGAAGTTGAAGCCGGCCAGCGCCGGCACGTCCCAGGCCAGCGGCCGCCCGGTCACCAGGAACACCGCCAGCGGCAGGCCGAGCAGGATCAGCGCGCCGAGCCGGTAGACCGGCAGTGCCTTGCCGGTGCGGGTCTGCAGCCGCCGCGCGTAGAGCGAAAGCCCCACCACCGCGGCCACCGCCAGGGCCAGCGCCCAGAGGGTGGCACCGAAGCCCGGCTGGGCCACAGGGGCCGGCATCACCAGGCCGCGCACGTTGAGGAACAGCGCCTCGAACAGCGACAGGCTCTGGCGCGGGCTGGGCAGCGCCTGGAGCACGGCGAAGTACCAGAACAGGATCTGCACCAGCAGTGGAATGTTGCGGAAGATCTCGACGTAGGCGGCGGCCAACCGGGCCAGCAGCCAGTTGCTCGAGAGCCGGGCGATGCCCACCGCGAAGCCGATGACCGTGGCCGCGACGATGCCGAGGCCGGACACCAGCAAGGTGTTGAGCAGCCCCACCACGAAGGTGCGGCCGTAGGTGCTGTCGCCGCTGTAGGCGATCAGCGTCTGGGGAATGGAGAAGCCGGCCCGCTCCTGGAGGAAACCCAGGCCGGTGGTGATGCCCCGGGCCTCGAGGTTGGCCAGGGTGTTGGTCACCAGCATCACGATCAGCGCCGCCAGCCCCAGCAGCAGCAGGGCCTGGATCACCAGCGCGCGCACGGCGGGGTCGCGCCACAGCGGCCCCCGCTCGGAAGACGAAGAACGCAGCATGTCGAGCCTCGAATGCAGGGTAACGGCCCCTCACCCCCGGGCGGGGGTGAGGGGAGACGAAGGATCGACGCCGATCAGCGGATGGGCGGTGCGTAGAGGATGCCGCCCTCGTTCCACAGCGCGTTCATGCCGCGGCCGATGGCGAGCGGGGACTCCTCGCCCACGGTGGCGGAGAACACCTCACCGTAATTGCCGACCTGGGCGATGATGTCGTAGGCCCAGTCGTTCTCGAGGCCCATCTGCTCGCCGTAGTTGCCGTCGTCGCCCAGCAGGCGTGCGACCTGGGGATTGGGCGGGTTCTGCTGCATCTCGTCGACGTTGTCGCTGGTCACGCCCAGTTCCTCGGCGTTGACCATGGCGAACACCGACCACTGGACGATGTCCAGCCACTGATCGTCGCCCTGGCGCACCACCGGACCCAACGGCTCCTTGGAGATCAGCTCGGTGAGGATCTCGACGCTGTCCGGCTCCGGCAGCTGCAGGCGCAGGGCGCTGAGCTGGGAGGTGTCGGAGGTCAGCACGTCACATCGGCCGCTGGCGAAGCCCTGGGCCGTCTGGTCCGGGGTGTCGAAGGTCACGGTGTTGATGTCGATGCCCCGGGAGGGGAAGTAGTCGGCCAGGTTCAGCTCGTGGGTGGTGCCCGACTGGATGCAGATGGAGGCGCCGTCGAGGTCCTCCAGGCTCTCGATGCCGAGGTCCTTGGCGACCATGAAGCCCTGGCCGTCGTAGAAGGTGGTGGTGGTGAAGTTGAGGCCCAGGGAGTTGTCGCGGGTGGCCGTCCAGGTGGTGTTGCGCGACAGCACGTCGATCTCGCCGGACTGCAGGGCGGTGAAGCGCTCCTTGGCGGTCAGCGGGGTGAAGACCACCTTCTCCGGATCGCCGAAGATGGCCGAGGACACCGCGCGGCAGGTCTCGACGTCCAGCCCCTGCCAGTTGCCGTTCTCGTCCGGCGAGGAGAAGCCGGACAGCCCGACGTTGACGCCGCAGCGCAGGTTGCCGCGCTCCTTCACCTCGTCGAGGGTGGCGGCCGAGGCGGTGGTGCTGACCGCCGCGAGGCCGAGGGTCGCGACGGACAGGGCGATCAGCGTCTTGTTGTTGTAGCGCATGATCCTAGACTCCATTGCTGTTGAGAAAATGTTTGTGCTTGTTATTCAGCAAGGACGAACATAACAGAGCCGAGAGTCGGCGCACGGGCTTGCATTTAAACGTTCGATTCGATCTGTTGTGCTGCATCGCAACAAACAAGCCCCGGCACCGGCCGGGGCTGACGGTCGTGTCGGGGATCGTCCGACACCTCGCCGAGCGTTGACCGGCTCGGCGATTCGCATCGGTCCATCGCGCGAATCAGTGCTGGAACGAAGACTCGGCGAGCGCAGAGCGTTTTCGTACGACGCTCAGCCGCACTTCGACCAGCCGCACCCCGAATAGCACGTCGGGCAACCGTCCATCATCACCAGATCGCCGCCGCACTCCGGGCACTGGCCGACCACGATGGGCCCGCCCTGGCCGGCCTCGGCCGCGCGCTCGGCATGGGCCTGCTCCTCGGGGCCGGGCGGATGCCAGGGCCGGCCGGCCAGGCGCCGGGCGTGGCGCGCCACCAGCTCCTCCACCGGCACCTGCAGGCCGTCCTGGTCGAGGAAGCCCCGCCGGTAGAGGATCTGCTGGATCGACCAGGCGATGGCGGCGACCTCGGAATCGTGGAACATCGGCTTGCCCCAGCGGTTCATGCCGCAGCGCACCCGGCCCTTGTCCCAGGCCACCTTGCGCAGGTCGGCCACCGCCTGGGTGACGTAGCCGCCGCGAGCGGCCAGCGACAGGCTGCGCATGGTGGCGGTGATCCACTGGTGCTCGCTGGACAGCTGCCCGGAGGGCAGGAAGAACTCCACCGGGCGCTCGATGACCACCCGCTCGCCGTTCAACACGCCCTCCACCGGCATGAAGGACACCAGCAGGTAGACCTTGCGCCGGCCCTCGGCGCCGACGTAGGAGATCTTCTCCGACACCGCCTCCAGAGTGCCCTCGGGGCGCGAGGGAATGCGCCGCGTCAGCGGGTCCTCGTCGGCCGGCGGCGGCACGTCCTGGGGCTGTCGGACACGGGACGACAGGATCTTGGAGGTGATCTCGATGCTCATGACGGGGCTCCTGTGAAAGCCGATGCGGTGTCGTTTGACGGACGGCCGTTCACGGCCGTCGCGAGCCCTGGTTTACCACTTGCCATAGGTGCCCTCCTTGAGCGCATCGTGCAGGTTCGCCGCGGTGTGCTCCTCGCCCTCGTAGATCACCGTCTCGTCGCCGGAAAGCTCCAGGCGCTCACCGTTCTCCAGCTCGAAGACGTAGACGGTATTCTTGAGATCGTCCTCGCGCACCAGCACGCCCTGGAAGGCCTCGGGATTGAAGCGGAAGGTGGTGCAGCCCTTGAGCCGGCTGTCGTAGGCGTCCAGATAGAGATCCTGGAAGTCCTCGAAGGCGAAATCGGTGGGCACGTTGACGGTCTTGGAGATCGCCGAGTCGATCCAGGCCTGGGCGGCGGCCTGCACCGCCACGTGCTGGGCCGGCGAGACGCCGTCGGCGGTGACGAAGTAGTCCGGCAGATCACTCTCCACGGCGTCGGGGGCGACGACATGGCGATAGGCCGCCAGCTCGAAGGAGACCACCTCGATCTGCTCCTTGGTCTTGCGCCCGGCGCGAATGACGTTGCGGAAGTAGCGATGCGAGAAGGACGGCTCGATGCCGTTGGAGGCGTTGTTGCCCAGCGACAGCGAGATGGTGCCGGTGGGCGCGATGGAGCTGTGGTGGGTGAAGCGCGCGCCGTGCTCGGCGAGCTCGGCCACCAGCTCGGGCTCGACCTCGGCGACCTTCTGCATGTAGCGGCTGTAGCGGGCGTGCAGGATTCGCCCCGGCACCCGGTCGCCGGCCTGATAGCCGTCCTGGACCAGCTCCGGGCGCTCGCGCAGCATGCGCGGCGTCAGCTCGAACGACTCGGCCAGCACCGGCGCCATGCCCTTCTCCTTGGCCAGCGCCAGGGCCTGCTTCCAGCCCTCGACCGCCAGCACCCGGCTGACTTCCTCGGTGAAGGCCAGCGACTCCGGCGAGCCGTAGGGCAGCTTGAGCATGGTCAGCGCCGAGCCCAGCCCCAAAAAGCCCATACCGTGGCGGCGCTTGGCCTCGATCTCGCGGCGCTGGCCGTCGAGCGGCAGGCCGCTGATCTCCACCACGTTATCGAGCATGCGGGTGAAGATCGCCACCACCCGGCGGTAGCGCTCCCAGTCGAAGCGCGGCGCCTCGCCGAAGGGCTCGAGCACGAAGCGCGTGAGGTTGATCGAGCCCAGCAGGCAGGCGCCCTCGGGCGGCAGCGGCTGCTCGCCGCAGGGGTTGGTGGCGCGGATCTCCTCGCAGAACCAGTTGTTGTTCATGCGATTGACCTGGTCGATCAGGATGAAGCCCGGCTCGGCGAAGTCGTAGGTGGAGCGCATGATGGTGTCCCACAGCCCGCGGGCGCGAACCGTCTCGACCACGCGGCAGGCCACCCGGCCCTGGTCGTCGAGGGTGTAGCCCTCCTCGACCACTGGCCAGTCGCGGTAGATCAGTTCGCTGTCGTCGACGTCGTCCTTCTCGGCGGGATGCAGCGGGAACGCCAGCGGCCAGTCGGCGTCGGCGCGAACCGCCTCCATGAACTCGTCGGTGATCAGCAGGCTGAGGTTGAACTGGCGTAGCCGGCCGGCCTCGCGCTTGGCCTCGATGAAGCTCTTCACGTCCGGATGGCCGACGTCGAAGGTCCCCATCTGGGCGCCGCGGCGCCCGCCCGCCGAAGCCACGGTGAAGCACATCCTGTCGTAGATATCCATGAACGCCAGCGGGCCGTTGGTGCCGGCCCCGGCGCCGAACACGAAGGCGCCGCGGGGACGCAGGGTCGAAAAGTCATAGCCGATGCCGCAGCCCGCCTTGAGGGTCATGCCGGCTTCCACCACGCCCTCGAGGATGTCACGCATCGAATCGTGGAGGGTGCGCGAGACCGTGCAGTTGATCAGGCTGACCGCCGGCTTGACGGCCTCCGCCCCGGCGTTGGCGACGATGCGCCCGGCCGGGATGGCGCCGTTGTCCAGCGCCCAGCGGAACTGGGGCAGCCAGGCCTCGGCGTCGTCCTCCACCGCGGCCAGCGCCCGGGCCACCCGCTCCCGAGTGGCGGCGGGGTCGGCGTCCACCGGCCGGCCGTGACGGTCCTTGAGGCGATACTTGCTGTCCCAGATATCGAGCGAAGGCGCCTGCAGCGGCACCTCGTCGACGCTGGGCGCATCCTTGGCAGTGGTGGTACGCATCGATTCTCTCATGTGCGGTGAAAACGGCAGCGGTCGCGCACGACCGCCTGTCGCGGAGCATCCCGGCGGCGAAGGTCGCATGGCACGGGCCCGCTCCCGACGGCGCGATGTCTGACTACCATATATAGACGAAAATCAATCTCAACACACATGATATGGATCATCCGCCCGAGCCGCGGACGAAAGAAAGCGCCCGACCGTGAAGGTCGGGCGCCAGGCTTGGCATCAGGCAACACGCGTCAGAAGCCGCCGCCGGCACCTGAACCGGTACCACCGGCTCCGCCACCTCCTCCAGCGTTGCCACCATTACCACCGGCTCCGGAACCACCGCCGCCGCCGGAACCACCACCGCCGCCGCCGGAACCACCGCCGCCGCCGGAACCACCGC
>NZ_PYUQ02000032.1:0-918 GCF_003030865.2 Halomonas sp. SL1
CTAGGTTCTGTCTGAAAAGTCGGCACGTAAACAACGGTCTATGCAGGCTAGGCATACCATCGCCCGAAAGCTGCTGGCGAGCTTGTCGTAGCGCGTGCAGACACGGCGTAGCTCCTTGATCCAGCCGATGCACCGCTCGATGACGTTCCTTGCTCGGTAGCGCGGTTTGTCAAAACCTCTGGGCGCCCCAGGCCGTGGCTTTCGGCGCATCTTGCGTCTGGCGATGATCGGCTTCATCCGATGGCGGTCGCAGTACTGGCGGAGGGGATCACTGTCATAGCCCTTGTCTGCCACGATGTATCGGCAACGCTTACGTGGCCGTCCCACAGGCCCGGGGAGGTGGACGTGTTCCATGGTAGGAACGAAGTGGCGGGTATCCGAATCTTGCCCCGGTGAGACGGTAAACGTCAGCGGCCAGCCATGCCGATCGCAAACCATGTGGATCTTGGTGGTCAGGCCGCCTCGGCTCCGCCCCAGCGCATGGTCTACCGGTTCTTTCGATCCCCTTTTTTGCCGCCTCCTGAGGCAGCGCGCGTGGCCCGGATCGACGTGGAATCGATCATCCAGGTATCCAGATCCATCAGCCCGTCTTCACGCAGCTTGAGATGGAGCCGATCCAGGACAGCCTCGAAGGTGCCATCGTCTCGCCACTGCCGGAACCGGTCATAGACCGTCTTCCAAGGACCATACCGTTCCGGGAGGTCGCGCCATTTGGCGCCAGAGCACAGGATCCAGAAGATCCCGTTGAGCACTTGGCGGTCATCCCGGCGTGGGCGACCCATTGGCTGGGAGGGCGAGACGATGTCCTTGATCATCCTCCAGCTTTGATCGGAGAGCTCGTAGCGTCCTGCCATGCTTCACCTATGCAGTTGCGGCATGGAGCACATTAGCAAATCCGACTTTTCGGACAAAACCTAG
>NZ_PYUQ02000033.1:0-12828 GCF_003030865.2 Halomonas sp. SL1
TGCCGATACCAAAAACCGGTGCCTTACCGCTTGGCTATACCCCAACGTGGTGGCCAGAGACGGAATCGAACCGCCGACACGGGGATTTTCAATCCCCTGCTCTACCGACTGAGCTATCTGGCCCTCGCCAACGGTGCGTATTAAACCGTAATGGCCCGCTGTCGTCAACTCTTTTCGATTCAAAAAGTTGGAAGACGGCTGCAGGCCCCGTCACGCCTACTTTTCGGGCGGCACAAAGCCTTCCGCCTGATCGGTCTGCTCGTTATCGAGGAAACGCTCCAGCTGCTCCATCAGGTACTCGCGCGCCGAGGGCTCGAGCATGTTGAGGTGCTTCTCGTTGATCAGGCGGGTCTGCAGGGCCTGCCACTCCTCCCAGGCCTGCTTCGAAACGGTGGCCTGGATCTCCTGGCCCTTCTTGCCCGGCAGCGGCGGGAACGGCAGGGCCTCGAGTTCTTGCTGGTACTTGCGGCAGAAGACGGTCTGGCTCATCGGTCATGGCTCCTGGGATGAGGAAGAATGGGGCGCGTCCTGGACGCTCAGGGTGAAGGGGCGCAGCGCGTCCAGCAAGCCTTTCACCGGCGCGGCCAGGCCGATGCTGTCCGGCTCGGCGGGGTCGAACCAGCGCCGCGCCTCGCCCACGCCGTCGAGCCGGCTCACCCGCGCCGGCTGCGGGGTGATCTCGAGGCGGAAATGGCTGAACACGTGGGTGAAGGCCTCCCAGGGCGCTTCCAGGCTGGCACCGGGGGCGTGGTGGTCGAGCCAGGCGCGCAGCTCCAGCGAGGTATCGAACTGCGGCAGGCTCCACAGCCCGCCCCACAGGCCGCTGGAGGGGCGCTGCTCGAGCAGTACCCGCCCGGCCTCGTCCTGCAGCAGCAGCATGGTGGTGGTGCGGGTGGGAATGGCCTTCCTGGGCTTGGACTCCGGAAAGCGCTTCTGCTCGCCGCGTGCCCGGGCCACGCACACGTCATTGAAGGGGCAGCGCTCGCAGTCGGGCTGGCCGCGACGGCACAGGGTGGCGCCCAGATCCATCATCGCCTGGGTGAAGTCGACCACCCGGCGCTCGGGCGTGTAGTGCTCGGCGAGGCCCCACAGCTCACGCTCCACCGCGGGCCGGCCGGGCCAGCCTTCCACGGCGTGCAGCCGCGTGAGCACGCGCTTGACGTTGCCGTCGAGGATCACCGCCCGCCGGCCGGTGCTCTGGGCGATCACCGCGCCGGCGGTGGAGCGGCCGATGCCGGGCAGCGCGGCCATGGCGTCGAGGCTGTGCACCGGGAACTCGCCGTCGTGTTCTTCTACGACTACCTGGGCGGCCTTGTGCAGGTTGCGCCCGCGGGCGTAGTAGCCGAGCCCGGTCCATAGATGCAGCACCTCGTCCTGCTCGGCGGCCGCCAGCGAGCGCACGTCGGGGAAGCGCTCCATGAAGCGCTCGAAGTAGGGAATCACGGTGGCGACCTGGGTCTGCTGCAGCATGATCTCCGAGACCCACACCCGGTAGGGCGTGCGCTCGTGCTGCCAGGGCAGGTCGTGGCGGCCGTGGACGTCGAACCACTCGAGCAGGCGTCGCTGGAAGGTGTCGGGAGGCAGGATGGCGGGGGGCGTCTCCGTCATGGGCATTGTCTCGGCACGAAAAAAAGCGCCGACTATAAGAGTCGGCGCAGGGACTGGCTATTGCTTGCTCAATTGAAGAGACCATCGAGGGCGTCGCGAAGTTCCCGACGCGAATCATCGCCGATGCGTTCGTCGAGTTTTTCCACCGCGTTGCCGAGGCTCTCGCGCAGCTTGTCGTTGGCGCGCTGAGAGACTTCCTCGCGCAGCAGGTCGCCCAGCGTGGAGCGGAAGGCGTCGCGGTCGAAGCGACACCACTCGCCGCTGTCGCCGCCCAGCTGACCCTCGCAGCGCACCGGGAAGGGCACGTCGACCAGCCGCCGATTGACCTCGCAGGCGGCGTCCACGTCCTCGCCGGTGAAGCGGGCGTTGGCGCGCAGGGCGAAGCGCTCGCTGGTCAGGTCGAAGCTGCCCTCGCCGCCCAGGCCGATGCCGGGGATGGCGACATTCAGGTCATCGCTCTCGGCCACGCCATCGCGGATGCGGAAGCTGGCCTCGGCGCGCTGGAAGCGGGTGTCCGGGGCCCAGTCGCGGCTGGTGCTCTCGCCTTCCAGGCGCGCGGTGGTGGTGCACAGCTCCTGGGAGACGTTGACGCCGGGAATGCGCCCCTCGGCCAGGCGCGTGGCGAGCCGACCGTTCAGGGCACGCTTGAGCTCGGGCACGCTGTTGCCGCGGGTCGTCAGCTCGCCCTCGGCGCTCAGCCTGCCTTCCAGCGGCGCCGGCTCCTCGCCCAGCGAAGTCAGCAGCGAGCCCAGACGCAGGTTCTCGACGCGCGGCGACAGCTGCCAGCGCAGCGGCGTCTCGCGGGCGTCCAGCTCGCCGGTGGCCGAGAGACGCCCCTCGTGGAGGCCGGACGCAAAGTTCACCAGCCGCTGGCGGCCGTCGTCGCCGGCCAGCGTGAGGCTGACGTCGCTGAAGCTCTGGTCCATCAGGATCAGTTCGCCGAGGCTCAGCTCGGCGTCGAGGGAAAGCGTGGCCAGCCAGTCGGCGGGCAGCAGCGCCTGCCGTGCGTCCTGAGCCAGGGCACGCCCCACGCCCGGCAGGCTCGGGCCGCCGGCGGTCTCGGCGGAAGGATCGGCGGCCGGCAGGTAGTCGTCCATGTTCAGACGGTCGCCCTGCAGGTCGGCCTCCAGGCGCGTGCCGTCGAGGTTCGCCCCCAGGCGACCGTTGAAGGTGCTGCCGTCGAGCTTGAGGTTAAGGCCGTCGAGGGTGACGCGCTCCAGGTCGCCTTCGATGGGGCTGGTCAGCGCCACCTGGCTCAGGGCCGCGTCGGCGGCCATGTCCGGCAGAGCGTCGAAGCGCTCCAGCCAGGGCCGTAGCGAGAGCTCGGCGAGGCTCAACTGGCCCTCGTAGGCCGGCGCCTCGACCAGCTCGGTCAGCGTCAGGTTGCCCTGGAGGTCGAGGCCGTCGGGCCCGCTCAGCGCCAGCTCGCTCAGGCGAGCGCTTCGGGCGGCCAGGTCGGCGTCGAGACCGAAGGCCAGCGACAGCGGCAGGCGCTGCTCGCCCAGCCGCGGGCCCATCAGGCCGGCCTCCAGCTGGCCACCATTCACCCGCACCCGGTCGCCGGAGAGATCGAGCACCAGCTCGTCGGCGGCGAGCTCGAGCCGCTGGGCTTCGTCGGCACCGTCGAGGCGGGTATGGGTGTCCAGCGCCAGCCCCTGGAGCACATGACGCCCCTCGGCCAGCCCCAGGCTGACCCGTGTCTCGAGACTCAGCTCGCTGGCCAGCTGCGGCGTCTCGGCACCCAGCCCGTCGCGCAGCGCGACGTCGAGGCTGGCGCTGAGCGGGAAGGGATGATCGGGATTGACGTTGCTGCCGGTGATGTCGACGTCCGAGAGCGTCATCTCTCGCCCGGCCTGGACGTCGCGATAGTCGATGCGGCCGCCGCGCACCTGCACGCTGGCGATGTTCAGCGCCACGTCCAGGGCGCTGGCATCGCCACGAGGGTTGGGGCCGGCGCTGGCCGGCGCCAGCACCGCCTCGGCCTGCTCGCCGCGGTTGCGCAGGCGCTCGATCAGCGCCTCCCAGTTGCCACGCCCCTCGGCGTTGCGCTCGAGGTTGAGGTCGACCCCCTCGAGGGTCAGGCCGTCGATGGCGATCTCGCCGCGCAGCAGCGGGGCCATCGCCAGGCTGACCTCGGCGTGGTCGAAGGCGGCGAAGGGCGCGTCGTCGACGACCTGTTCCGGCAGTCGCGCCTCGGCGCTTTCCACGCCGACACCCAGCCGCGGGTAGAAGGACCAGCTCAGCGGGCCGTCCAGCTCCAGCTCCAACCCGCTGTGCTCGCGCACGACGTCGACCAGTCGTGGCTTGAGGTCCTCGGGGTCGAAGAAGGTGGTGATGAACACCACGGCACCGACCAGCACCAGGCCGAGGACCCCGATGGCGGCCAGCAGAGTACGCAGGATTCGCTTCATTGCCCGGCTCCTTTGGGCGAGAGATCCAGTTCGAAGTAGTCGCCTTCCTGGGTCAGGCGGTAACCCATGCGGCTCAGCAGCACCTGATCGGCCATGGGCAGCTGGGAGGCCAGCACGCGCAGCCGGCGGCCGTCGGCGTGGGCGGCCTCGCCGGTGAGGGCCAGCAGCCGCGAGCCGACGCCGCGGCGGCGGGTGGTCTGGCGCACGCACAGGTGCGACAGCCACCAGGCCTGGTCATCCGGGGACACGGCCAGCGCCCCCAGCAGACGATCATTGAAACGGGCACAGAAGAAGAAGCGCTCGGCGGCCAGATGGTCGTCGACGAATCGCTCGGGCGGGGCCGGCAGGCGCTCGGCGGGGGCATCGGCGTAGATGCGTGTCAGATCGTGGCGTACCTGGGCGTCCGCTTCCCAGGTCGCTTGATCGACGCGCTGTAGCGTGACCGGCATGCAGGTATCTCCCTGAAAGAGGCAGGCCGGGCCTGCCGCATGGTTGGGGCATTGTAGCGAATGGGGGTAGCGTTTCACTATAATGGCAGCCTTGCAACGGCGGGGCCGCCCCGTCTTTTCCGCCCCGACGGCGGCCCCCCCATCACGACACGCGCCCAGGCGCTGGAGACCCGACATGTCCGAGCGTATCGCCACGGTCACCCGCGACACCAAGGAAACCCAGATCACGGTCACCGTGAACCTCGACGGCAAGGGCCAGCTGGTCTGCGAGACCGGCGTCCCCTTCCTCGACCACATGCTCGACCAGGTCGCCCGCCACGGCATGATCGACCTCGAGATCAAGGCAGTGGGCGACCTGCACATCGACGACCACCACACCGTCGAGGATCTCGGCATCACCCTGGGCCAGGCCTTCGACCAGGCGATCGGCGACAAGCGCGGCATCTACCGCTACGGCCACGCCTACGTGCCGCTCGACGAGGCGCTGTCGCGGGTCGTGGTAGACTTCTCCGGGCGCCCGGGCCTGTTCATGGACGTCGAGTTCACCCGCGCCAGCATCGGCCGCCTGGATACCCAGCTGTTCTGGGAGTTCTTCCAGGGCTTCGTGAACCACGCCAAGGTCACCCTGCACATCGACAACCTGAAGGGCTTCAACGCCCACCATCAGGCGGAAACCATCTTCAAGGCCTTCGGCCGGGCGCTGCGCATGGCCGCCGCCGAAGACCCGCGCATGGCCGGCCAGATGCCGTCCACCAAGGGCAGCCTGTGATCCCGCCGACCGACACGAGGAGCGTCCCATGACCATTGCCGTCATCGACTACGGAATGGGCAACCTGCATTCCGTCGCCAAGGCACTGGAGCACGTCACCCACGAGCACGTAGTGGTGACCCGCGACGCCCGCCGCATCCAGGGCGCCACGCGCCTGGTGCTGCCCGGCCAGGGCGCCATCCGCGACTGCATGGGCGAACTCGAGCGCACCGAGCTGCGCGGCCTGGTCGAGGAGCTGCTGGCCCAGCAGGCCAAGCCGCTGCTCGGCATCTGCGTCGGCCAGCAGATGCTGCATCAGCGCAGCGAGGAGAACGGCGGCATCGACTGCCTGGGCTTCATGACCGGCCAGGTGCGCCGCTTCCCCGTCGACATGCGCGACGACATGGACCATCGCCTGAAGGTGCCGCACATGGGCTGGAACCTGGTGCGCCAGCGCCACGACCACCCACTGTGGAAGGGCATCGACGACCAGGAGCACTTCTACTTCGTGCACAGCTACTACGTGGAGGCCGGCGAGGACGCCCAGGTGTTCGGCACCACCGACTACGGTCGCGTCACCGCCCACGTGGCCACCGGCCGCGATGCCACCTTCGCCGTGCAGTTCCATCCGGAGAAGAGCTCCCGGGCCGGCCTTCGACTGCTGGAAAACTTCGTGCAGTGGGAGCCCTGAGCGGCCACTGCAGCATTGCCAGGGCGCCCGTTGCCGCGCCCATGACAACGGTTTCAAGGGCGCCCGACCCCGCGCCCCTTACCATTTCCAGGGCGCCTGCTGCCGCGCCTACGACAATTTCCAGGGCGCCCGCTGCCGCGCCTGACAATCAAAGGGGCGCCCGCTGAGCGCCCGTAGAGGACTGGACATGCTGGTAATCCCCGCCATCGATCTCAAGGACGGCAAGTGCGTTCGCCTCAAGCAGGGGCGGATGGACGATGCCACCACCTACGGCGACGATCCCGTGGCCATGGCCGCGCGCTGGGTCGAGGCCGGCGCCCGCCGCCTGCACCTGGTCGACCTCAACGGCGCCTTCGAGGGCGAGCCGGTCAACGGCGAGGCGGTCACCGCCATCGCCCGCGCCTACCCCAACCTGCCGATCCAGATCGGCGGCGGCATCCGCTCGGCCGAGACCATCGAGCACTACCTGGACGCCGGCGTGTCCCAGGTCATCATCGGCACCAAGGCGGTCAAGGAACCGGCCTTCGTCACCGAGATGTGCCAGGCCTTCGCCGGCCACGTGATCGTCGGCCTGGACGCTCGCGACGGCTTCGTGGCCACCGACGGCTGGGCCGAGGTCTCGACCCTGAAGGCCACCGAACTGGCCAAGCGCTTCGCCGACGACGGCGTGTCCTCGATCGTCTACACCGACATCGCCCGCGACGGCATGATGGGCGGCGTCAACGTCGAGGCCACCGCCGAGCTGGCCCGCGAGGGTGGCCTGCCGGTGATCGCCTCCGGCGGCGTGACCAACCTCGACGACCTGCGCGAACTGATCGCGGCCGGCGAGCCGGGCATCCTCGGCGCCATCACCGGTCGCGCCATCTACGAAGGCAGCCTGGACGTGGCCGAGGCCCAGGCACTGTGCGACCGCCTCACCGGCCAACGCGACGGGAGCTGACACCATGGGACTCGCCAAGCGCATCATCCCCTGCCTGGACGTCGATGCCGGCCGGGTGGTCAAGGGCGTCAACTTCATCGGCATCCGCGACGCCGGTGACCCGGTGGAGATCGCCCAGCGCTACAACCAGCAGGGCGCCGACGAGATCACCTTCCTCGACATCACCGCCAGCCACGAGGACCGCGGCACCACGGTGGAGATGGTCGAGCGCATCGCCGGCGAGGTCTTCATCCCGCTGACCGTGGGCGGCGGTATCCGCACCTGCGACGACATCCGCACCATGCTCAACGCTGGCGCCGACAAGGTGTCGATCAACACCGCCGCCGTGCACAACCCCGAGTTCGTGCACGAGGCCGCCGAGCGCTTCGGCAGCCAGTGCATCGTGGTGGCCATCGACGCCAAGAAGGTCTCCGAGGAAGGCGAGGCACCGCGCTGGGAGATCTTCACCCACGGCGGCCGCCGCCCCACCGGGCTCGATGCCGTGGAGTGGGCCAGGAAGATGGTCGACCTGGGCGCCGGCGAGCTGCTGCTGACCAGCATGGACCGCGACGGCACCAGGATCGGCTTCGACATCGGCGTGACCCACGCCATCTCGGAAGCGGTGAGCGTGCCGGTGATCGCCTCCGGCGGCGTGGGCAACCTCGACCACCTGGTCGAGGGCGTGAAGGACGGCGGCGCCGACGCGGTGCTGGCGGCCAGCATCTTCCACTTCGGCGAGTACACCATCCCCGAGGCCAAGCGCTACATGGCCGAACGCGGCATCGAAATGCGCCTCTGACAGGCCTCCGGAGACAAGGACACGAATGACATCACCATGGAAGGTGGCAGGCAGGCTGGCCCTGCCTGCAATGCTGGCGCTCGCCGGCCCGGCCGCCGCCGAGGCGGAGCCGGCCTGGCCCCCGGCGCCGACGCTGGACCATGTGCTGGTGCAGACCAGCCTCTACACCCGACACTTCAGCGCCGACCCGGAACACAACAACCGGCAGCAGCTTGTCAGCCTGGAGCTGCATAACCCGCAGCGCTGGCTCGCCGGCACCGCCTGGTTCAAGAACTCCTTCGACCAGCCCACCTGGTACTGGTATGCGGGGCGCGAGTTCCCCTTCTGGCAGCCCACCGAGCGGCTGACTATACGCGCCAAGCTCACCGGCGGCCTGCTGCACGGCTACCAGGACGAGTACCGCGACAAGATCCCCTTCAACCGCTTCGAGACCGCGCCGGTAGCGCTGCCCAGCGTGGGCGCGCGATGGGGACGCTTCGAGTCCGACCTGATCGTGTTCGGCACCGCCGGCATGATGGTGACCGCCGGTGCGCGCTTCTAGCCGCTAGTCCATCGACAGCCCCAGGTTGCTGACGCCCTCGTTGCGGCCCAGCCGGCGCAGCGCCTTGAGGGCGTCGCGGCCGAGCTCGCCTTCCACCGCCTCGAGCACCGCATCCTGGAAGCCGTTCTCGTCCCCCATCAGCGGATGCTCGCGCACGATGGCGGCGAGGCGTTCGCCGTCCTCCTCGCCCTCGGTCAGCTCGATGAAGGCGCGCACGCCGCCGCGAGAGGTCCGGCTCACCTCCAGCACCGCCTCCGGCGAGTCGCCGCGCAGGGTGTCGAGCAGCGACGAGATCGCCACCACCGCTTCCAGCGCGCGACGGGCGCCGAAGCTGTCATCCTCGGCCGGCGGCTCCAGCTCGGCCAGCTTCTCGGCCTGGCGATCGAAGTCGATGCGCGCGTCCTTGACCGCCAGCCGCTCCCACACCAGATCGAGCACGACCCGCAGCGCCTTGGGATCGCCGTGGCCGGTGGCCTCGGCGTAGAAGGCGTAGTTGGGCAGCAGCCGCTCGCACAGCGCCGCCATGAAGGCCTGCTGACGGCGCGGCTCGAGCCGCTGCAGGCGCTGAAAGAAACCGCTCATGGATTCTCCTTGGAATATCGCTGTCTCGACATCGTCCCTGTGCTCACTCAAGGCCAGAGCCGTTCGGGGGCCACTCTGCCCCACGCATCGAACGCCACGCCCTCGTCGATCAGCCGCCGGCGCTGCTCGTCGGCGCCGGGATGGTCGGCCAGCTTGCGCGAGGCGGTGATCACCCGAAACCACGGCAGGCCGTGTCCGGACGGCAGCTCGCACAGCGCCCGGGCCACCAGCCGGGGCGTGCCGCCCTCGGTCATGGCGGCGATGCGCCCGTAGGTGGTGACCCGCCCCGGCGGGATCTCGGCCAGCACGGTCAGTATCTGTTCCTTGAGGGCCGCGTTCATGTACCCTGCCTTCCCTGAAGTTTTTGCCGATATGGCGAGGTCGCCCGCATGCACGTTCACCTGCTTCAGCACAGCCCCCATCTGGGGCCCGCCCGCATCGGCGACTGGCTCGACAGCATGGGCCACAGCCACACCGTGTTCCACCTCGACGAGGGCGAGCTGCCGCCGCGGCCCGGCGACGTCGAGGCGCTGATCGTGCTCGACGCCCCCGAGGGCCAGGCGCCCGCCGCCTGGGATCGCGGCGAGCGCAAGCTGATCGAGCGCACCCTGGACGGCCGCAAGCCACTGCTCGGCATCGGTCACGGCGCCCGGCGCATCGCCGAGGCGCTGGACGCCCCGGTGTCCCGCGGCACCCTGGCCGAGACCGGCTGGCAGACCGTGACCCTGGCCGAGGCCAGCCCCTTCGACCTGCCCGAGCGCTTCGAGGCCTTCACCTGGCACCGCGAGATCTTCGCCCTGCCCGAGGATGCCCTGCCGCTGGGCGGCACCGCGGCGAGCCCGCTGCAGGGCTTCGCCTGGGACGCCGGCCGGGTGATCGGCCTGCTGTGCCATCTGGAGGCCACCGCCGAGAGCGTCACCGCCATGCTCGACCACCTGCCGCGCCCGGAGGGCGACGCCGAGAGCCCCTATCGCCAGGAGCGCGAGGCGATGCTCGACGATTCACGGCGCTTCGACCGCCTGGCGCCGCTGCTCGACCGGGTGCTCACCCAGTGGGCCAGGCACGCCACGATGCGCTGACCCCTCAGGCAGAGGCGGTGGCGCTCGGCCGGCGCGCTGATTCGGCCTCGGCGACCCAGTCGCGGGCGAAGGCCAGGCAGCTGTCCCAGTCGCCCACGTGGAGGAAGCGCTGGTCGTCGTGCTTCTCCAGCTGGTAGCGATACATGGGGTCGTAGTATTCGGTGAGCAGCGGTGCCAGCCAGGCCTCGTGGGCCTGGCGATTGCCGCGCTCGTGCTCGCGGAAGGCCAGCTCCTGCAAGCGCTGCAGCCGCGCCAGCCGGGCGCCGCCGAGGCGCTTCCTGAGCCGACCCAGCGCGCCGGACAGCTGCTTGCGCATCAGCGTCCAGCCCAGCCAGTCGCCGAACTGCTGGCGATAGACCGTCCACAGATCGTCGATGTAGTCCTTGTGGATCTGCGCCAGCCGCCAGTCCAGCGGCATCTCGACGCGAATCCGCGGGGCGGCCTCCATGCCGCGCCAGAAGGTCAGCGGCACGTTGGCCGAGCCGATGTGGCGCGACTCGTCCTCCAGCACCAGCGGCCCCGGCAGCTCCAGCAGCCGCAGCCCCATGGCGTGCTCGAAGTCGATCTGCGACGGCGCCGGCAGCGGATGACGGCCGAAGGCCGAGCCCTTGTGGCGCGCGCAGCCCTCCAGGTCCAGGCCCTGATCCAGGGCGGTGATCAGCGAGGTCTTGGCGCAGCCGGTGAGTCCGCCCACCACCAGCATCGGCCGCTCGGCGGCGGCGTCGATGTGCGCGCACAGCGCCTGGCGCATGGCCTTCCAGCCGCCGCGGATGCGCGGCCGGGTCATGCCGGCCTCGGCCAGCCACTGCTGGGCGATCTGAGAGCGCATCCCGCCGCGGAAGCAGTAGACGATGGCGTCGGGATGGACCTCCAGCTCGCGCCGCCAGGCGTCGGCCCGGGCGGCCTTGATGCCGCCGCTGACCAGCCGCTCGCCCAGCTCGATGGCGGCCTGCTGGCCCTGCTGCTTGTAAGCGATGCCGACGAGATGACGCTCCTCGTCGTCCATCAGCGGCAGGTTGACCGCCCCGGGCAGCGCGCCCTGGGCGAACTCCACCGGGGCGCGCACGTCGATCAGGGCCCGACCCTCGCGCAGCAGCGCGAGGTCCGGCTCGACCAGCGGCAGATTCATCCCTTCACCTCGATGCGCGTCTCGCCGCGCTCGGCGATCACCTCGCCGAACGGCTCGAGCTCGAGACCGTACTGGCGGCCGACGCGCTCGACGTCATCCTCCCAGGACGGATGCACCGACAGCAGCAGGCCGCCGGAGGTCTGCGGGTCGCACAGCCACTGCCAGTGGGCGTCGTCCATGGCCGGCAGGGCCTTGCCCAGGGCCTCGCGGTTGCGGGCGCTGCCGCCGGGCACCGCGCCCTGGCGGCGGTAGGACTCGGCCTCGGCGAGACGCGGCAGGCGGCGGAAGTCGATGCGCGCGGCCACACCGCTAGCCTCGCAGACCTCGCTGAGATGACCGGCCAGGCCAAAGCCGGTGACGTCGGTCATGGCGTGCACGCCGGGAATCTTCGCCAGCTCGGCGCCGATGCGGTTGGAGGCGAGCATGGTGCGTCGCGCCAGGCCCTGGTGGCCGGGCTGGATCAGGCCCTGCTTCTCGGCGGTGGTCAGCAGGCCAACGCCCAGCGGCTTGGTGAGATACAGCAGGTCGCCGACCTGGGCGCCCTTGTTGAGCTTGAGGTGCTCGAGGTCGACCAGGCCATTGACCGACAGGCCGAAGATCGGCTCCGGGGCGTCGATGGAGTGGCCGCCGGCCAGCGCCAGGCCCAGCTCACGGCAGACCGCCTGGGCGCCGCCGACCACGTCGCCGGCGATGTCGGCGCCGAGCTTGTCGAGCGGCCAGCCGAGGATGCCCAGCGCCATGATCGGCGTGCCGCCCATGGCGTAGACGTCACTGATGGCATTGGTGGCGGCGATGCGGCCGAAGTCGAAGGGATCGTCGACGATCGGCATGAAGAAATCGGTGGTGGCGATCATGCCGCGGCCGTCGCCCAGGTCGTAGACGGCGGCGTCCTCGCGGCCCTGGTTGCCGACGATCAGCCGCGAGTGGCTGGCACCCGGCCCGGCCTTGGCGAGGATGCCGTCGAGGACGTCGGGGGCGATCTTGCAGCCACAGCCGGCGCCGTGGCTGTACTGCGTCAGGCGGATGGCACTCATCACGGTCTCCTTGGCGTCGTTTCCCGGCATTCTACAACACCGCGCCCCCGCCCCGTCGCTGGACGGCGATTTCACGCTTCGCGGGGTGGGCGCCTAGAGCGCTTCCAGCGCATCGGCCAGCTTGTCCACGGGCACCACTTCCATGCCCTCGGGCGAATGCTTGGGCGCGTTGCCGCGCGGCACGATGGCGCGCCGGAAGCCGTGCTTGGCGGCCTCGACGATGCGCTCCTGGCCGCTCGGCACCGGGCGGATCTCGCCGGACAGGCCGACTTCGCCGAACACCACCAGCTCGCGCGGCAGCGGGCGGCTCTGCAGGCTCGACACCACCGCCAGCAGCACCGCCAGGTCGGCGCTGGTCTCGAGCACCTTGACCCCGCCGACCACGTTGAGGAACACGTCCTGATCGCCGGTGAACAGTCCGCCGTGGCGATGCAGCACCGCCAGCAGCATGGACAGACGGTTCTGGTCGACGCCCACCGCCACCCGCCGCGGATTGCCCAGCGCCGAGTCGTCGAGCAGCGCCTGCACCTCGATCAGGATCGGCCGGGTGCCCTCCCAGACCACCATCACCAGACTGCCGGGCGCCTGCTCCTCGGTGCGCGACAGGAAGATGGCGCTGGGATTCTTCACCTCCTTGAGGCCGTGCTCGAGCATGGCGAACACGCCGAGCTCGTTGACCGCGCCGAAGCGGTTCTTCTGCCCGCGCAAGGTGCGGAAGCGCGAGTCGGCGCCGCCCTCGAGCAGCAGCGAGGCGTCGATCATGTGCTCCAGCACCTTGGGGCCGGCCAGGGTGCCGTCCTTGGTCACGTGGCCGACCAGCAGCAGCACGGTGCTGGAC
>NZ_PYUQ02000034.1:0-1454 GCF_003030865.2 Halomonas sp. SL1
GTGAACTGACCCCCAATCGTTGGACGGTTGGTTCTCTTAACCGGCGGCCATGGCCTGAGTCCTGTATTGCACGGGGCTCAGGCCTTTTAGTCTCGGCTTGATTCGTTGATGGTTGTAGTAGTGGATGTAGTCGGCAATGCCTTGCTGCAGCTGCTCAACGGTGTCGAACCGGTTCAGGTGGAAGTACTCGGCTTTCAGGGTGCCGAAAAAACTCTCCATGGCGGCATTGTCCAGACAGTTCCCTTTCCGTGACATGCTGCGCAGTATTCGTTTCTCCACCACCAGGCGACGATAGTTGGGGTGGCGGTAATGCCAACCCTGATCCGAGTGCAATAGAGGCCGATCGCCCGGCCTAAGCCGGTCGAAGGCGCGCCTCAGCATCTGCTTCACCAGGCCGAATACCGGTCGTGGTCCGGTCTGGAAGGCGATGATTTCGCCGTTATACAGATCCATGACCGGTGACAGGTAGAGCTTCTGGTCATCGACCTTGAATTCGGTGATGTCGGTCACCCATCGTTGATTCGGCCCCTGGGCCTGAAACCGACGCCGTAGCGTATTCGGGGCGGCGTAGCCCTCGGCGCCTCGATAAGCCCGATACCGCTTGGGGCGAACGAGGGACTTCAAGCCCAGCTGTTGCATCAACCGCTGGACGGTCTTGTGGTTGACCACCTCGCCTGTCTGGCGCAGCACAGCGGTGATACGGCGATAGCCATAGCGTCCCTTGTGGTGATCATAGATCGTCTGGATACGCGCCTTCAGAGACGCATACGGATCGCCAGCCCCCAGGGCCTTGAGCTGGTAGTAGAACGTGCTGCGCGGTAGCGCTGCCGCACGCAGCAGCAGCGCCAGAGGGTGCTCATGCCTTAACCCTTGGACGGCTTGGGCTTTTTGCCCCGTGTCGTCGCCTGCTTCTCTCGGGTCAAGGCATCGAGCTTTTTTAGATAGGCATTCTCCGCCCGCAGATATGCCAGCTCCTCGAGCAGCTCCTCATGGGAGCGCTCACCATCGGAGGGAGGCTCGGGCGGTGGAGATGGGGGCTTCTGGGGCATCGGGCGGCGTCCCGTACGTTTCGGTTCCAGGGCGGTTAGGCCACCACTATGGTACTGGCGCTCCCATCTGCCAATAGCGCCAGCGGCACGGATATCGAACAGGGCCTCAGCCTGCCGGATCGACAAGCCGTCGTGCCACATCCTTTCCAGCACCTCGCGCTTGAACGCTGGGCTGTAGTGACGGCGTGTCTGGCGCAATCCTGAAGGCCCATGCTGCCGGTACTGCTCCACCCATCGCCTGACCATGGAATAGTCCAGACCAAGCTGGTGGGCGATCACTTCTAGACCGGCATCCCCATCCAGGTATTGCTGCACCACTTGCAACTTAAACTGGTCGCTGTACTGATTCCGCATAGAAACACCCCGAAGGTTGGATTGGGTGTCCAACTTTCGGGGTGCAGTTCA
>NZ_PYUQ02000035.1:0-14845 GCF_003030865.2 Halomonas sp. SL1
ACATCGCCTGATCACTGACAAACGGTGATGCCCGTTCGCTTACGGACAGACCCCAATTAGACCCAATTAACGGAGACCCCAATTAACGGATGCCTGCGAGTCGCAGGCGAATCCTGGGCAGGCGCCGCGCCACCGGCGGCAGGCGGGTCGCCATGATCAGGACGGATACGGTGGCGTACAGGGTCCATTCCCCGAGGTCGGCGCGCACCCCCCAGAAGAAGTGCAGAAGGATCAGCCCCAGGATCGGGTAGGCCAGCCGATGCAGCGGCTTCCAGCGCTTGCCGAGCTTTCGCATCGCCCAGCGGTGCGAGGTCGCGCCCAGGGCCACCAGGCCGATCAGGGCGAGCATGCCGACGATGATGTAGGGGCGCTTGACCAGCTCGCTGCCGAGCATCGCCCAGTTGAGCCCCAGGATGAACAGGGCATAGCTGAGCAGGTGCAGGCTGGCGTAGGCCAGCGTCCAGAGGCCGAGCTGCCGGCGGATCAGCGCAAAGCCCTTCCAGCGGGTGAGCTTGGTCAGCGGCGTCAGGCTCAGGGTGAGCAGCAGCATCCACAGCCCGCCGAGGCCGATATTCAGCAGCAGGTAGCGGCCCGGCTCGGGGCCGGCGGCGTTGTTGGCGACCTGCCAGCCCCACAGCAGCAGGGGCGTCAGCGCCGCCAGGAACACCCCACCGCGCCAGAGCCGCCATTTGCCCTGCGCCGTCATCAGAAGTGCTCCCGCAGATCCATGCCCGCGTATAGCGCGGCCACCTCGTCGGCGTAGCCGTTGAACATCTGGGTATCGATGGTGTTGGGGCTGAACAGGCTGTTGGGCAGGCGCCGTTCGCTGGCCTGGCTCCAGCGGGGGTGGTCGACCTGCGGATTGACGTTGGCGTAGAAGCCGTACTCCTCCGGGGCGATCCGCTGCCAGGAGTTGATCGGCTGCTCCTCCACCAGCGAGATGCGCACGATCGACTTGATGCTCTTGAAGCCGTACTTCCACGGCACCACCAGCCGCAGCGGCGCGCCGTTCTGGTTGGGCAGCTCGCGGCCGTACATGCCGAGGGCGAGCAACGTCAGCGGGTGCATGGCCTCGTCCAGGCGCAGCCCCTCCACGTAGGGCCAGTCGATCAGCGAGAACGAGGAGCGCTGGCCGGGCATCTGCTCGGGATCGACCAGGGTCTCGAAGCGCACGTACTTGGCCTTGCTCGTCGGCTCGGCGCGCTTGATGACCTCGGCAAGGGGAATGCCCAGCCACGGAATCACCATCGACCACGCCTCGACGCAGCGCAGGCGATAGATGCGCTCCTCGAAGCGGGAGGGGCGGGCGAGATCCTCCAGGTCGAAACGGCCGCCGTTGTTCACCTCACCGTCGATCACCACGCTCCACGGCTGGGTCTCGAGATCGCCGGCGCGGCGGGCCGGGTCGGACTTGCCGGTGCCGAACTCGTAGAAGTTGTTGTAGCCGCTGGCGTCGTCGAACGGGGCGATCGCGTCCTGCTCGGGGTCGTCCGGCACGATGGCGCGCCGACGTGAGGCATCGAGCTTTTCCTTGAGCCAGGCGGGCGCATCGCCGCTGGGAACATCGGAATAGTCGGCGCTGGCCCGGGCTCGGCCGGACAGGGCGAGCCCCGCCCCCAGGCCGGCCAGGCCGCCCATAAAGCGGCGCCGCGAGAGATAGACGGATTCCGGTGTCACATCGGATTCGCGCAGATCGCTGGGCTTGGCGATGTTGATCAGCATGGTGATGCCTCCACTGGCGGGGACGTGGGCACGACGAGTCTAGGCATCGTGACACCTCGGCCCCGTGAAAACGCTGACGGCAAGATGACAATCTTGTCATGTGGGCAGCAGAGGGACGGCCTCTGATGGCCGCCACAGGAACCCGCCCAACGGCGGGTGTTTTTTTGCGTCGCGCCTGACCGCCCGGCTACTCTGCCTGCTCCCTTTCCGCCGACCCCACCCAGGAGCCCCACCATGCCGACCCTCTCACGCCGCCAGGTCCTTGGCACGATAAGCGCTGCCGGCGCCCTGATCGCCGCGGGCCAGCCGGCGTTTGCTAGTGCGTCCACCACGTCCTTCGGTGCGGCTGATCTCGAGCGTCAGTTGGGTGAGCTGGAGCGGTCGGTCGACGACCGCGTGGGCGTGGCGCTGTTGAACGTCGCCACCGGTGCGGTGGCGAGCCATCGCGGCGACGAGCGGTTCCTGTTCAACAGCACCGGCAAGTTCTTTATCGCCGCGGCGGTGCTGGCCCGGGTGGACGAGAGTCGCGAGACGCTGGATCGCCGCATCGTGATCGAGGAGGGCGATCTCGTCGGCTGGACGCCGATCACCGAGAAACGGCTGGGCGAGCCCGGCCTGACGGTCGCCGAGCTGTGCCAGGCGGCGGTGGCCTGGAGCGACAACGCGGCGGCCAACGCGCTGATCGAGAGCGTCGGCGGGCCCGAGGCGGTCACCGCCTTCCTGCGCGCCATCGGCGACGACACCACCCGGCTGGACCGCGTCGAGCCCGAGCTGAACACGCACGACCACGCGGGCGACGAGCGCGACACCACCACGCCGCTGGCGATGATGGCGACCCTGCGCACCCTGCTGCTGGGCGATGCCCTGTCACCGTCCTCGCGGCACCAGCTCGCGGCCTGGATGATCGAGGGCAAGGTCGGCGACGCCCGGCTGCGCGCCGGCATGCCGTCGTCGTGGCTGGTCGGAGAGAAGACCGGCACCAACGGCGAGGGCAACGCCAACGACATCGGCATCGCCTGGCCGGGCGATCGCGGCGCGGTGATCGCCGTTGCCTATACCTTCATGCCCGACGCGAGCGGGGCCGAGCGCGACGAGACCATCGCCGCCGTCGGACGGCTGGCCGCCCGGGTATAATGTCGCCCAGCGCGCCATCGGGCAGGGCTCGATGGTGCGACCGTGAACACCGCCGCGGCATGAGCGCGTCATGCCGCGGCAATGAACGCAGCAACGAAAGGGAATGGGCGACCCATGAGCACCACATCGTTCGAGGCGCTGGCCTGCCCGCTGGACGGCGACCCGCTGGAGCGTCGCGACGGCGCCTGGCGCTGCCCGGCCGGGCACAGCTTCGATATCGCCCGCCAGGGCTACGTGCACCTGCTGCCGGTGCAGAACAAGCGCTCCCGCGATCCCGGCGACAGCAAGGAGATGGTGGCGGCGCGGCGGCGCTTCCTCGAGGCCGGCCACTATCGGCCCATCGCCGAGGCGGTCAGCCGCGCCGTGCTTGAAGGGGCGCCCGCCGGCGGCACGCTGAGCTGCCTGGACGCCGGCTGCGGCGAGGGCTTTTATCTACGAGCGCTGCGCGAGCTTGCCAGTGTGGCGACCGAGAGTGAGAAAGCGCAGGGCGGGGCGGCCACGCTGTCGCTGCTGGGCGTGGATATCTCCAAGTGGGCGGTGCTCGCCGCCGCCAAGCGCGAGAAGGCCGCCACCTGGGTGGTGGGCACCAACGCCCACCTGCCGGTGCAGGCGCAGAGCCTCGACCGCGTGCTGTGCCTGTTCGGCTTTCCCGTCTATCCGGAGTTCGCCCGGGTGCTGAAGCCGGGCGGCGAGCTGCTGATGGTCGAGGCCGGGCCGGACCACCTCCGCGAGCTGCGCGAGACCATCTACCCCAGCCTCAAGCCGCCCCGCGAGGATGACGAGGCCGCGCCCGAGGGCTTCACGCGCGGCCCCGGCGAGACGCTGCGCTACGCCATCGAGCTCGAGGGCGCCGAGCCCATCGCCGACCTGCTGGCGATGACGCCGCACCTGCACCGCGCCAGCGCCGAGGGGCGCGAGAGGGCCGCGGCGCTGACCTCGCTCAGCCTCACCGTGGACGTGCGGCTGACGCGGCTGGTGCGAGCATAGGGCGATCCAGTCGCACCCCCAGCGCACACACCCGGGTGGGGCGAAGGGTCGCAGTTGATAGGGCGCTAACCGGGCGCCATGTTAGCGTAGACGCCTGACCCATCATTCCCAGGCCCTATCGCGGCGCCGAGGCGCGACGCGAGGGGCCGACAAGCGGAACCTAGAACATGAGCCAACTCGAAGTCTCCCCCCTGCGTCGTCCCCGCCGGCTGCGTCAGTCGCCGGCCATGCGTGATCTGGTCCGGGAGCACGATTTCTCCCTCAACGACCTGGTGCACCCGATCTTCATCGAGGAAGGCATCGACGAGCCCAAGGACGTGTCCGCCATGCCGGGCATCGTCCGCTACCCGGAGGCCATGGTCGAGGCCGAGATCAAGGAGCTCGCCGCGCTGGGTGTGCGCTACGTGATGCCGTTCGGCATCTCCCGCCACAAGGACGAGCTGGGCAGCGACACCTGGAACGATGAGGGCCTGCTGGCCCGCATGATCCGCACCATCAAGCAGGCCTGCCCGGAGATGGTGGTCATCCCGGACATCTGCTTCTGCGAATACACCAGCCACGGCCACTGCGGCGTGGTCGAGGACGGCCACGTCTGCAACGACGCCACGGTGGAGAACCTGGTGAAGCAGAGCGTCGCCGCGGCCCGGGCCGGCGCCGACATGCTCGCGCCCTCGGCGATGATGGACGGCCAGGTGCGCGCCATCCGCGAGGGCCTGGACGCCGCCGGCTTCGAGCAGGTGTCGATCCTCGCGCATTCCGCCAAGTTCTCCTCGGCGTTCTACGGCCCCTTCCGCACCGCGGTGGACAGCGAGCTCAAGGGCGACCGCAAGGGCTATCAGCTCGACATCGCCAACGGCCGCCAGGCGCTGGTCGAGGCGCTGCTGGACGAGGACGAGGGCGCCGACATCCTGATGGTGAAGCCGGGTACGCCCTACCTCGACGTGCTGGCCAACCTGCGCCAGCGCACCGATCTGCCGCTGGCCTCCTACCAGGTCGGCGGCGAATACGCCGGCATCAAGTACGCCGCCATGGCCGGCGCTCTGGACGAGCAGCAGGTGGTGTTCGAGACCCTGGTCGGCTTCAAGCGCGCCGGCGCCGACCTGATCGTCAGCTACTACACCAGGCAGGTCGCGGAGTGGCTGGCGGGGAAATAGGCCCCGGCCAGCGCCGCGCATTGCCGCTAAGACGAAGAACCACCGCTTGAGAGGGCGGTGGTTTTTTTGTGTGCATGGCTGGGTGTCGGTCCGTGCCCCAATGGCGTGGATAATCGCGGCGGATGGCGAACGATAGACGGCCGCTAACGGGTTGATAGGATGCTAACGTGATCCCACGTGTTAGTCTGACGTCCATCATCCGATAGCCAGGAGGTCCCATGAGCCAAGGTAACGAGTACGTTCCGCCGAAGGTCTGGAGCTGGGAAAAAGCCAGCGGCGGCACCTTCGCCAGCGTCAACCGGCCCGTCGCCGGTCCGACCCACGACAAGCCGCTGCCGGTCGGGAAGCATCCGTTCCAGCTCTACTCCATGGGCACGCCCAACGGGGTGAAGGTCACCATGATGTTCGAGGAGCTGCTCGAGCTGGGCTACCAGGACGCCGAGTATGACGCTTGGCTGATCCGCATCGGCGATGGCGACCAGTTCGGCAGCGGCTTCGTCGAGGCCAACCCGAACTCGAAGATCCCGGCGCTGGTCGATCACGGCCCGGCCGAGCCGATCCGTGTGTTCGAGTCCGGCTCGATCCTGCTCTACCTGGCCGAGCGCTTCGGCGAGTTCCTGCCGGGCGATCTCAGCGGCCGCACCGAGACCATGAACTGGCTGTTCTGGCAGATGGGCAGCGCACCCTTCGTCGGCGGCGGCTTCGGCCACTTCTACGCCTACGCGCCGGAGAAGCTGGAGTACCCGATCGACCGCTACGCCATGGAGACCAAGCGCCAGCTCGACGTGCTGAACCGGCGCCTGGCCGAGTCGCCCTACCTGGCCGGCGACGAGTACACCATCGCTGACATGGCCGCCTGGCCCTGGTACGGCCAGCTGGTGCTGGGTCGCCTGTACGACGCCGCCGAGTTCCTGAGCGTGCACGAGTACGAGCACGTGCTGCGCTGGGCCAAGGCCATCGACGCCCGCCCGGCGGTGCAGCGCGGCCGCATGGTCAACCGCACCTTCGGCGAGCCGGAAACGCAGCTTCACGAGCGCCACGACGCCAGCGACTTCCAGCACAAGACGCAGGACGTTATAAGCTCCTAACCATCTGATCTTTGCACCCCGAGCGCCGTGGGCCTATGGTCCGCGGCGCTTATCGTTTCCTAAGAGGTCCAGATGTTCACTTTCCTGTTACCCCTGTGGCGTGGCTATCGCGACAGCTCACTGATCCTGCGCGTCACCGTCGCCCTGGTGCTGGGCGCCGCGGTCGGCCTGATCGGCGGGCCCGCCGTCGGCGAGGCGCTGGCGCCGCTGGGCGAGCTGCTGATGCGGCTGCTGAAGTTCATCATCCTGCCCATCGTGCTGTTCACCCTGATGTCCGGCGTCAACCAGGGCCGCAGTGGCAGTCTGGGACGCATCGGGCGCAAGGTGTTCTTCTACTACCTGGTGACCTCGGCGCTGGCGATCGTGGTCGGGCTGGCCGTGGCGAGCCTGCTGTCGCCGGGAGAGGGCATGACGCTCGAGGGCGCCGGTTCCATGTCGGTGCCGGAGAATCCCGGCATCCTCTCGGTGCTGCTCGGCATCGTGCCGACCAATATCGTCGAGGCCTTCGCCGACCAGAACCTGCTGGGCATCATCTTCACCGCCCTGGTGTTCGGCCTGGCCGTGGCCCGGCTGCGCCAGTCCGAGGCCCACGCCGAGCTGGGCGAGCGCCTGCACGGGCTGATCGAGGCGCTCAACGCCGCGACCCTCAAGGTGATGAGCGGCATCCTGCACGTGGTGCCGGCGGGCGTGTTCGCCATCGTCGCCGGCACCGTGGCCCAGCAGGGCCTCGGCACGCTGCTGTCGCTCGGCGACATGGTGGTGGTGCTCTACGTGGCGCTGGGCGTGCAGCTGCTGGTCTATCTCGGCCTGCTCAAGGGCTTCGGCGTGTCGGCGCGGCGCTTCTTCCGCGAGGCGCGCACGCCCATGGCCACTGCCTTCGCCACCCAGAGCAGCTCCGGTACCCTGCCGCTGACCCTCGATGCGGCGCGCCGGCTGGGGCTCTCGCGCGGGCTCTACGGCTTCAGCCTGCCGCTGGGCGCGACGCTGAACATGGACGGCGCGGCGATCCGCATCGCCATCTCGGCGGTGTTTGCCGCCAACGTGGCGGGCATGTCGCTGGATCTGGCCAGCATGGCGCAGATCGTGGTGGTGGGCACCCTGATCTCGGTGGGCACCGCCGGGGTGCCGGGCGCGGGCATCGTGATGATCGCCACGGTGTTCTCCCAGGTCGGCCTGCCGATCGAGGCCGTGGCGCTGCTGACCGCCATCGATGCCCTGGTCGGCATGGGCTGCACGGCGCTGAACGTCACCGGCGACCTGGTCGGTACCGCCGTGATCGGCCGCAGCGAGGGCGAGCGCCTCAGCGAGCGGCCCGTCGAGGACGGCGAGTCGGCAGCGACGGCAGACGCCCGCGCCTGAGCGAGCCAGCGGCGGCGGGACACCCGCCAAGCGAGCATGAAAAACCCGCCATCCGGCGGGTTTTTCCGTTCTTCGCAGCGCGGTGACGCGGGGGCAGGGCGGCCGGGCCCTCAGCTCGAGGCGGCGTCGCTCGCCGGCGCCTGTCGCGCATAGCGCCGGGCCAGCACCGCGCAGACGAACAGCTGAATCTGGTGGAACAGCATCAGCGGCAGGATCATGGTGCCGATGGTCTGGGGCGGGAACAGCACGTTGGCCATGGGCACGCCGCTGGCCAGCGACTTCTTGGAGCCGCAGAAGACGATGGCGATCTCGTCCTCGCGGGTGAAGCCCAGCCGGCGGCTGGCGGCGATGGTGATGCCCAGCACGCAGGCCAGCAGCAGACAGTCGGCCACCACCATCACCGCCAGGTCCGAGGCCGACAGCCGCTGCCACAGCCCGGCGACCATGGCCTCGCTGAAGGCCAGGTAGACCACCATCAGGATCGAGCCGCGATCGACGACGCCGAGCCACGACTTGTTGCGCCGGACCCAGTCGCCGATCCGGCGCTGCAGCACCTGCCCGAGCAGGAAGGGCGCCAGCAGCTGCAGCAGGATGGCGCCCATGGCCTCCAGCCGGAAGCCGCCGCTATCCCCGGTGGCCATCACCACGCTGACCAGCAGCGGGGTCAGGAACATGCCCAGGATGTTCGAGGCCGAGGCCGCGCAGATCGCCGCCGGCACGTTGCCGCCGGCCATCGAGGTGAAGGCGATCGACGACTGCACGGTGGAGGGCAGCACGCACAGGAACAGGATGCCCATGGCCAGCGCCGGCGGCAGCAGGCCGGGGGCGAACAGTCCGATCAGCAGCCCCAGCAGCGGGAACAGCGTGAAGGTGCAGGCCAGAATCACCAGGTGCAGGCGCCAGTGGGTCATGCCCTGGATCACCGTGCGTGGCGACAGGCGGGCGCCGTGAAGGAAAAACAGCAGCGCGATGGCCAGTTTGGTCAGCCAGCCGAAGGCATCGGCGGCCTCGCCGTCGATCGGCAGCAGAGCGGCCAGGATGACGGTGGCGATCAGCATCAGCAGGAAACGGTCGATAGGCAGGCGTTGCAGCAGCGTCATGGGAGCCCTGGCGGCGAAGGATGAGCCATCATTCTATAAGGCTTGCCTGCTAATCGTAAGCCGTCGCAGCGGGGGGGCGTCGACGGCGCCGCGCTGGCCACGCAACTGGTGGGGCGCGCACAACGAAAAGGGCCCGCCGAAGCGGGCCCTCTTGCAGTGAACCCTGAGGTTCACCGGGTCATCGTGATCCGGGGATCAGTCGATGGCCTTGATGTTAGAGGCCTGAAGGCCCTTCTTGCCCTGAGTCACGTCGAAGGAGACCTGCTGGCCTTCCTGCAGTGACTTGAAGCCTTCAGCCTGAATTTCGGAGAAGTGGGCGAACACGTCATCGCTGCCGTCGGACGGAGAAATGAAGCCGAAACCCTTGGAATCGTTGAACCACTTGACGGTACCAGTAGCCATTTGAAAATCCTCTCGCGCTAAGCGCCTTGTAAAGTTTCTGGAATTACCCAGGAATCAGTAGCGGGTACAACAAGAAATACAATTACAGGCGGTCGAAACGAGTCGAATGCTTCTGGAACCATGCTGCTTGCTCACCAACTGGCGCCACAGTGTCACGCTGGCCGCCTCAGGTCAAAGACTTTCGAGCATTATTTTTCCGGGGGCGTCGACGAGGCGGGGTCGGCGGCCCGCCGAACGGGGCCGCGGGCACCTATACTGACAAGCCACAGGGCGACTCCCGGGAGGACACCATGGGCAGTCGGTTGATGAGAGGCATGATGGCCGGGTTCGTCGCCACCTTCGTGGTCTCGATGATCCTGGTGTTGCGCCTGGCAGCGGGGATCATGCCCTGGTACGACCCCATCGAGATCATGAACCTGGCCATGCAGGATGCGTTCGAGACGCCGGACAGCCGTGAGCTGGCCTGGGGGATCCATTTCGCGGTGGGCACCCTGATCTGGGGCTTCCTCTACGGGCTGCTGACGCCCTACCTGCCGGGCCGCACCCACCTGCGGCGCGGGCTGGCCTTCGGGCTGATCAGCTGGCTGGTGGTGATGGTCACGGTCTTCCCGCTGGCGGGCTCCGGCCTGTTCGGCCTGGGCTTCGGGGCGATCGCCCCGCTGTCGATGCTGCTCGCCCACGTGGTGTTCGGGCTGGTGATCGGTGCCGTCTACGGGCGCACGCGCGGGGTGGTCTAGGCCCGGCACGAGCCGCCGCGGGTCAGCCGCCGACGCTGAGACGCCCGTCGGCGATGCGCCCGCTGGCCCCGTAACGCCAGGGGCGGTTGTGCAGGCCGTGGCCGCTGGGCAGGCCGGTGTAGAGCGGCAGGCCCAGCGGTGCCAGGGTCTCGGCGACGATGGCCTCGAGCGGCGTGTCGCCGTAGGGCCGGCAGCCTTCGAAGGTGCCCAGGCACACCGCGGCGGCGCGGTCCAGGGCGCCGCCGTGCACCAGCTGCCACAGGGCGCGCTCCAGGCGGTAGTAGGGCTCGCCCACGTCCTCGAGGATCACCAGCGAGCCGGGCGGAGCGCGGAAGCCGGCGGGCGTGCCGACCAGGCTGGCGAGGGTGGCGAGATTGCCGCCCACGACCGGCCCCTCGAGGGTGGTCGGCGCCTCCGCCCAGGGCGCGATGGGGTAGTCGAGAACGGTCGGCCCGGCGATCAGCGCCAGGGTCTCCTCGAACTGCTGGCGCACGATCCGTCGTTCGTCGTCGCTTCCCTCGAGCATGCCGGCGGCGGCCTTGGCCACCGGGCCGTGGATGGCCGGCACGCCGTGGCGGTGGCAGTGGTCGAGCAGCACCGTCACGTCCGAGTAGCCGATCAGCGGCTTGTTCGAGCGCGCCAGGCGACGCCAGTCGATGCCGTCGATCAGCTGGGCGGCCCCGTAGCCGCCACGCACCGCCCATACCGCCTGGGTCTCGGGATCGCCGAAGGCGGCGTGTAGCTGGTCCAGGCGGTACGCGCGGCTGCCGGCCAGGTAGCGCTGCGGTGCCTGCAATGGCGTCTCCAACCGCACCTCGACGCCCAGCGCCTCCAGGCCGCGCAGGCCGGCATCGATGGCCTCGGGGGCGGTGAAGGACGATGGGGCGATCAGGCTGACGGCGAGCGGCATGGCAGACTCCTCGTGGGGCGAAGGCTAGGCTCGGCATTGTCGGCGGGATATGGCCGGCTGTCACGGGCGTCGCCGCCGCATGTCATGCCTTCGACGGACATGGCTCATCCCTTGTGACTGAGACGTTCTCAGGTGGCCCGCCGTAGCCCCCTTGGCTTGACTGAGAAGGCAGCGAGACGCGCTGCGCACCGGTTCAGCGAGGGGAGGGCAAGCAGATGATGACAGCAATCGCGAAAAGAGCGCTGGCGGGGCTGGTCCTGGCAGGCCTGTCCGTCAGCGGTGTCGGGCAGGCCGAGGAAGCGGCGTCGATGAGCCTGCTGGAGGATGCCCTTGGCGCCACCTGGCCGGGCATGGTCGAGGGGGCCACAGTGGTCGACTGGCAAGGCGAGGTGCTGCAGGAGGGAGACAACGGCTATACCTGCATGCCCACGCCGCCGAGCATGAGCGGGCGGGCGCCCATGTGCCTGGACGAGGCATGGATGGCCTGGGCCCAGGCCTGGCAGAATCGCGAGCCCTTCACGGCGGAGCGCCTGGGCATCGCCTACATGCTGGCGGGCGACGAGGGCGCGAGTAACCTGGACCCGTACGCCGAGGGACCCACCGAGGACAACCAGTGGGTGGTCGAGGGGCCGCATCTGATGATCATCGGGCCGCCGGCGCTGCTGGAGGCCTTCCCTGCCGATCCCGACAACGGCGGCCCCTACCTGATGTGGAAGGGCACCGACTATCAGCATCTGATGGTGCCGGTGGACGCGCGCCCCTAGGCCGTGTGCGGGCGGTGTCGAATTCGGCGGCTGGAACACACCGCCTGAGCGGCGTCGGGGGGCGAGGGCATGGAGGCTGTCGCTAGGTCAGTCGCGATCGGCGTCTTGCCGGTGGGGCCTAGGGGTGTCGAGGAAGTCGGCCAGGGCCTCCAGGGCGAGGGTCTGGAGGCGGGCGGCGTCGGCCCAGCATTTCAGGACGTAGCTGTCGAAGATCACGGAGTCGGACGGCATGGTGGCGGTCCTCTCTGGGGGGAGGTACCGTCAGTGTAGCGCGTTTTGCTGCGGTGCAGCATGATGATTCGATGACCGCTCGCCGCCCCGCCCGTGGCAGGGCGGCGGATCGCGCTCAGGGTTTGGGATCGGTGGCGGCCCGCTCGAAGAGTTCCGCCTTGGCATCGCGCATGATGTCCTCGCAGGCGGCCTGCTGGGTGAGTTCGGTGAGCAGTTCCTGGGCCATGAGGAAGCCCTTGCCGAGGCAGTCGTCGACGTCCTCCCGGGCCACCCGGGGCTCGGTGTGGCAGTCGAGCTTGATCGTTCTTCCACCGTCGTCCAGACGGTCGGCCAGCCGCCTCAGTCGCCAGGCGAGGCGAGTCTTCCAGCTGGCCGATGTTTCCGCGCCTTCGGTCACGCTCAGGGTGCAACGCCATTCGGGCTTGTAGACCTTCATGCGAACCTCCTTATCGGCTTTGGCTTGGAATGAATGATCGATCGTGGGGCAGGCTCCGTCGGAAGAAGAACACAGCGGCCGGCTCGGGGCCTGGCACCGTCTGCTCAGGTTAGTTGCACCTCGCCCAGCGCGCTCGTCAGTCGTTCCAGCAGCGCGCCGCTGTGGCGCCAGAAGTGCCAGTAGAGCGGCACCTCGAGGCAGTGCGACGGGGCCAGGCTGGCGAGTCGCCCGGCGTCCTCCAGCTCGGCCACCTGGCGTCGCGGCATCATGCCGTAGCCGATGCCGGCGGTGGCCAGGCGCACGAAGCCCTCCGACGAGGGGCAGAGGTGATAGGGAAAAGCGCCGTGATACCCGCACTGGGCGAGGAAACGGTGCTGCAGCTGGTCGTGAGGGCCGTAGACGATCGCCGGAGCGTGGCGGAAGGCCGTCTCGGTGGGGCCGTCCGGGAAGTGGCGGGCGATGTAGGCCGGGGTGGCGTAAGGGTGGTAGACCATGGTGCCGAGCGGTACGCAGCGGGCGCCGGCGATGGGCTGGTCGCTGGCACACAGGCAGGCGGCCACCTCGCCGTCGCGCAGCCGCTTGAGGCCCACGTCCTGATCCTCGATGACCAGATCGAGCAGCAGCCCCTCGTCGCGGCACAGGTCGGCGACGGTCCCGGCCCACCAGGTGGCCAGGCTGTCGGCGTTGATGGCGATGCGCATCCGTGGCGAGGCGGCGTCCAGGGTCGGCAGGGCGTTGCGCAGGTCGCGTTCGAGCAGCTGCACCTGCTGGTAGTGGTTGAGCAGCTGGCGCCCCGCCGGGGTAGGGGCCAGCTGCGGATGGCGGATCAGCACCGGCTGGCCGAGGCGGATCTCCAGGGCCTTGATGCGCTGGGACACCGCCGACTGCGAGAGTCCCAGCGCTTCGCCGGCGCGCTCGAAGCCGCCGGTCTCGATCACCGTGGCCAGTGCCTCGAGCAGCTTGTAGTCGATCATAAGCAAAACTGATGCAGTATTAAGAAGATGATTTTTCAGTATAGCGATCCGCGGCTAGTCTGGCGCCATCGAAGGCCCGGGATTGCCCGGTGCCGTGAGGGAATCACCGGGAGATCGGGAGGATCGATGCTGGAGAGTTATCTGGCCGGGCTGGTGGTGTGCGGCGGGATCATCGTCGCCATCGGCGCTCAGAACGCCTACGTGCTGGGGCTGGCCGTGCGGCGCCGCTATCACTGGTGGTCGGCCGGTCTGTGCATGAGCACCGACCTGCTGCTGCTGACCGCGGGCATGTTCGGCATGAGCACGCTGCTGCTGGCGTTTCCCGGCACCCTGGCGGCACTGCGCTGGCTGGGGGTGGCTTTCCTGGGCTGGCTGGCCATCCAGGCGCTGTACCGGGCCGCCGCCGGACGAGCCGGCCTGGCGGTGGAGGCGGATGCGGCCAGGGACTCCGGCATCGCCCGGGTGCTGCTGGCGACGCTGGCGGTGACGGTGCTCAATCCCCAGGTCTATCTCGATACCCTGTTGCTGATTCCCTCCATCGGGGCCCAGCAGGACAGCGCCGTGGCCTTCGTGGTCGGCGCCGGTAGCGCCTCCATCCTGTGGTTCAGCCTGCTGGCCTGGGGTGGGGCGCTGCTCTCGCCCTGGCTGTCGCGGCCGCTGGCCTGGCGCTGCATCGACGGGGCCATCGGCATGATGATGGCGGCCATCGCCCTGCAGCTGGCCATCGCCCCGCCCGGGGCCATGGCCTGAGGATCGATCCTTAATATTAGCTTTTAATTATATGTAGATGGCGACCGGTTGGCCGACGTTCCGCCACAACTGGCGCGTCGCCAGTGCCCCGTGTCATGCGCTACAGTGACGGACTGGTGCCCGATCGGGATCGCGGGCGAAGCGGGAACACAACAAAGGATCGAAAATGGCCGGATGCCAATCGATCGTCCGGCTTGCCGGGCTGGTACTGGGGCTATGGATGGCCGCCGTGTCGGGAGGCGTGCTCGGTGCCTCGAGCGACTTCGTGAGGGTCGACGAGTACATGCAGCGCCACCCCGAGCAGCAGGCGCTCATGGCGGACCTGTCCGCCCGGGTGAGGGGGCCTGCGGTGCCGCTGTCCACGCCTCCTCTTCGCGAGATTCGCATTGCTGTCATCTACCCGGCCCTTCAGGCCTCGGACTACTGGCGACGCAGCCTGGCGTCGATGGAAGCCAGGCTGCGCGCACTGGACATGCCGTACCAGCTGAAGGTCTACATGTCGCGGCCGACGGTGGACGTGAACCTCCAGGCTCGACAGCTCACCAACGCCCTGCAGTGGCGCCCGGACTACCTGGTGTTCACCCTGGATACCGTGCCCCACCTGCGCATGATCGAGCGGGTGCTGGCGCTGGGCCGTCCGCGACTGATCCTGCAGAACGTCACCACGCCGCTGGCCGAGTGGGAAGACGATCCGCCCTTTCTCTACGTCGGCTTCGATCATGAGGAAGGCTCGCGCCTGATCGCCGAGTGGATGCTCGAGCAGGCCGACTATCGGGGCAAGTACATGACGCTGAGCTTCTCGTCCGGTTACGTCGGCCGCATGCGCAGCGACACCTTCGTGGGCATGGCGGGTCGCCATCCCGGGCTGGAACGGGTGGCCAGCATCAGCGCCGACGGCGACCCGGAAAGGGCCTACCGCGAGACCCTGCGCACCCTGGAGGCGCATCCCGACCTGACGATGATCTTCGCCGCCTCCACCGACGTGGCGCTGGCGGCGCTGCGGGCGCTGCGCGAGACCGATCGCCTGGATGTGCTGATCAACGGCTGGGGCGGGGGCTCGGCGGAGCTCGAAGCGCTGGGGCCGGGCGGGCTGGACG
>NZ_PYUQ02000036.1:0-2568 GCF_003030865.2 Halomonas sp. SL1
GTAACCGGCCGCTGAACACACCTTCCGCTGAGGCCTGGAGCCGGTGACATTAGGTGCCCATCTATTAATAAATGGGCACCTATCATGACCACCTCAAGCACCGATCGTGAGATCCGCCGACGTCGCCGCTATACACCTGAGTTCAGAGCCAAGATCGTGACGGCCTGCCTGCAGGGCGATTCCTCGATCGCTCAAGTCGCCCTCCAGCACGGACTGAATACCAACCTCGTCCAGACCTGGATCCGCAAGGCCAAGCGACAGAGCCAGCTGCCGGCCGTGCCGGACTTCGTGCCCCTACCGGCGCCGCCAGCAGCGACCGATCTGCCAGCGTCGACTGCCGCCGTCGGCGACATCTGCATCGAGCTGCCCTCGGTGAGGGGCACCATCACTGTGCGTTGGCCGGCGAGCGAGGCAACACCGTGTGCGCAGTGGCTGAAGGAGCTGCTGGGATGATCCGCATCGACGAGATCTGGCTGGCCACCGAGCCGCTGGATATGCGGGCCGGGCCGGATACGGCGCTGGCTCGGGTGGTCAAGGTGTTCGGCGCGGCCAGGCCGCACTGCGCTTACCTGTTCGCCAACCGGCGTGGCAACCGCATGAAGGTGCTGATCCACGACGGTCTGGGCGTCTGGCTATGTGCCCGGCGCCTGAACCAGGGCAAGTTCCACTGGGCCGGTCACTGGCACGGCGATCGCGTCGAGCTCTGTCCAGAACAAGTGACGGCGCTGGTTCAAGGCCTGCCCTGGCAGCGTCTCGGTGCCGACGGGGTAATCTCGGTCGTGTGATGCGCGGCACAGACGCGGCGGCCCGGCTATTCGCGGATGCGCTAATCCCGCTTCCGCCCGAGGACTGGCATACTCGGCGGATGACCATGCCGACCGATCTGTCTCAGCTCTCTCCCGATCAGCTCCGCCACCTGGCGGCCACGCTGATGTCGCAGGTCGAGCAGCAGGAACAGGCACTGGCGCAGAGCCAGAAAACGCTGCGACATACCGAGCAGGTCAACCAGAAGCTGACGTATGAGCTGGCGTTACTCAAGCGCCATGCCTTCGGCAAGCGCAGCGAGCAGCTCAATGTCTTGCAGATCAGCCTGCTGGACGAGGTGGTGGATGCCGACATCGCCGCCATCGAGACCGAGTTGGAAGACCTGAAGCTCACTGCCGCGACGCCAACACCCAAGAAAGTGCCCAAGCGGGCTGCCTTGCCTCCCGAGCTGCCGCGCACCGAGATCCGTCACGCCCCGGAGAGTGAACACTGCGCCTGCGGTTGCCAGCTGCGACGGATCGGCGAGGAGGTCAGCGAGAAGCTCGACTACACGCCAGGCGTGTTCCACGTCGAGCGCCATATCCGCGGCAAGTGGGTTTGCGATCACTGCGAGACGCTGACCCAGGCGCCGATGCCGGCGCAGATCATCGACAAGGGCATCCCCACCGCCGGCCTGCTGGCCCAGGTGTTGATCGCCAAATACGCCGATCACCTGCCGCTGTATCGGCAAGAGCAGATCTTTGCCCGTGCCGGCGTAGCGATTCCGCGTTCCACCCTGGCCGAGTGGGTCGGCATCTGCGGGGTGCGACTCCAGCCGTTGATCGATGCCCTGCGTGAGCTGCTGCTCGATGCCCCTGTGCTGCATGCCGACGAGACCCCGGTGCCGATGCTGGCCCCGGGCAAGAAGAAGACGCATCGAGCCTACCTCTGGGCCTACGCCACCACGCCCTACGCCGGATTGAAGGCGGTGGTCTACGACTTCAGCGAGAGTCGCGGCGGGCAGCATGCCCGTGACTTCCTCGGCGACTGGCGGGGCAAGCTGATCTGCGACGACTACAGCGGCTACAAGCAGAGCTTTGCCAACGGCGTCACCGAGATCGGTTGCATGGCCCACGCGCGGCGCAAGTTCGTCGACCTGCACGTGGCCGACAAGAGCCAGATTGCCGGGCAGGCCATCGAGCTGATCGGCCAACTCTACCAGGTGGAGCGCGAGGCCCAGTCGCTGACTACGGAAGAACGCCAACGGCGACGCGATACTCGGGCGAGGCCCATCGCCGACGCGCTGCACCGCTGGATGCTGGCTCAGCGCGAGAAGGTGCCGAACGGCTCGGCGACGGCCAAGGCGCTGGACTACAGCCTCAAACGCTGGGCCGCGCTAACACGCTACCTGGATGACGGCCGACTGCCGATCGACAACAACCGGGTCGAGAACCTGATTCGCCCCTGGGCACTGGGTCGCTCGAACTGGCTGTTCGCCGGGTCACTGCGCAGCGGTCAGCGGGCCGCCACCATCATGAGCTTGATCCAGTCTGCCAAGCTGAACGGCCACGAGCCTCATGCCTACCTGAAGGACGTACTGGCACGGCTACCGACACAGAAAGCCAGCCAGCTCCACGAGCTCATGCCTCACCACTGGCAGCACATCGCCTGATCACTGACAAACGGTGATGCCCGTTCGCTTACGTAAAATGGCCAGAAAACGCCCCGTCCTTTTCGAGAGGGCGGGGCGTTCATGCATCGAGGGGTGAGTTGCTGGCAATCAGGCGGGTTCGATGTGGCCGGGGAGATGGAGGCTCCTCAAGC
>NZ_PYUQ02000037.1:0-2643 GCF_003030865.2 Halomonas sp. SL1
TGGGGTATAGCCAAGCGGTAAGGCACCGGTTTTTGGTATCGGCATGCGCAGGTTCGAATCCTGCTACCCCAGCCATATCCCTTCCCGAACATCCGACCCAAACCCTGATGACCCAACACTGCAAAGGTGGCTGCGCGTGTCTAAATTGATGGTTTTCGCCGGGAACGCCAATCCCGAACTCGCCCAGAAGGTTGCCGAGAGCCTGGATACCCGGCTCGGCAACGCAACGGTCGGCCAGTTCAGTGACGGCGAAGTTGCGGTCGAGATCAACGAGAACGTGCGCGGCAAGGACGTTTTCGTCCTGCAGCCCACCTGTGCCCCGACCAACGACAACCTGATGGAAATGGTGCTGATGGTGGACGCCCTGCGCCGGGCCTCCGCCACGCGTGTCACCGCCGTGGTGCCCTACTTCGGCTATGCCCGTCAGGACCGTCGCGTCCGCTCCGCCCGCGTGCCGATCTCGGCCAAGCTGGTCGCCGACATCATGGTCAAGGCCGGCGTCGACCGCGTCATGACCATGGATCTCCATGCCGACCAGATCCAGGGCTTCTTCGACGTGCCGGTGGACAACGTCTACGGCTCGCCGATCCTGCTCGACGACATCGAGCGCCAGAACTACGACGACCTGGTGGTGGTCTCGCCCGACGTGGGCGGCGTGGTTCGCGCCCGTGCCATCGCCAAGCAGCTCAACGCCGACCTGGCGATCATCGACAAGCGTCGCCCCCAGGCCAACCAGGCCCAGGTGATGCACATCATCGGCGATATCCAGGACCGCACCTGCGTGGTGGTCGACGACATGATCGATACCGCCGGCACCCTGTGCAAGGCCGGCGAGGCGCTCAAGGAACACGGCGCCCGCCGCGTGGTGGCCTACGCCACTCACCCGATCCTGTCCGGCCCGGCCGTCGACAACATCACCGGCTCGGTGCTCGATGAACTGGTCGTCACCGACACCATCCCGCTGACCGAAACCGCCCGCCGCAGCGGCAAGATCCGCCAGCTGAGCGTGGCCGGCCTCATCGCCGAGGCGATCCGCCGGGTCAGCAACGAGGAATCCGTCAGCGCCATGTTCCACTGACGACACCGTCGTCAGCGCATCGCGCGGATAACGCTCCCCGGTTCGCCGGGGCGATGGGAACCGCCGTCAGCCTGGTCGCGGGCACCGGTGGTTTCCTCACTTTCTATCAAGAGGCAACATCATGTCCGAATACACTCTCACAGCCAACGTCCGCAACGACCTGGGGAAAGGTGCGAGCCGCCGCCTGCGTCGTGCGAACGAGCAGGTGCCGGCCATCATCTACGGTGGTGAGCAGGCCCCGCAGCCGATCGCCGTCGACAAGACCGCCTTCTACAAGGCGCTCGAGGACGAGGCGTTCTTCGCGTCCGTGATCAACCTCGAGCTGGACGGCAAGCCGCACCAGGTCGTGGTCCGCGACCTGCAGCGTCACCCGTACAAGCCGCTGGTGACCCACGCTGACTTCATGCGCGTCGACGCCACTCACGCCATCACCATGCGCGTACCGCTGCACGTGGTGAACGCCGAGACCGCGCCGAGCATCAAGGACCAGGACGGCGAACTGCACGTCCTGGCCAACGAGGTCGAAGTGAGCTGCCTGCCGAAGGACCTGCCGGACTACCTGGAAATCGACGTCGCCGACGTCGCCCTGGGTACCACCCTGCACCTCTCCGACCTGAACCTGCCGGCCGGCGTCACCTCGGTCGAGCTGTCTCACGGCGAAGACCATGACCAGGCCATCCTGAGCATCACCGCCGCCAAGGTCAGCAGCGAGGCCGAAGAAGGCGAAGAGGCCGAAGAAGGCCAAGCCGACAAGGGCGAGTCCGCCGAAGGCGAGGACAGCGCCGAGTAAGTCCGGCACTGTTCAGGGCCGCGCCATCGGCGCGGCCCGCGTCCTTCCGATCAAGCGCTCCGGCGCTTGATTTTTTTTGTGGCCCGCCAGCCGCTGCAAGCCCCACGCGGAGCCGCGCCACACCGTTCCGGATGACTGTTTGGAGGCAGTGAAGATGAGTCAGGTCAAAGCCATCATCGGACTGGCCAACCCCGGCGCCGAGTACGAGGCCACCCGCCACAACGCCGGGGCCTGGCTGCTGGAGGCCCTGCTGCGACGGGCCGGCGGCGAACTGCGCGCGGAGAAGAAGTTCCTCGGCCGCTACGCCCGCATCCATCTCGACGGGCAAGAGCTACACCTGCTCGAGCCCACCACCTTCATGAATCGCAGCGGCGGCGCCGTGGCGGCGATGGCGAAGTTCTTCAAGCTCGCCCCCGACGAGCTGCTGGTGGCCCACGACGAGCTCGACCTGGATCCCGGCACCGCCCGCTACAAGACCGGCGGCGGCCACGGCGGCCACAACGGCCTGCGCGACATCATCCAGGCCCTGGGCAACGACAAGGGCTTCCATCGCCTGCGCATCGGCATCGGCCACCCCGGCGACGCCCGCCAGGTGACCAACTACGTGCTGGGGCGCCCCGGCAAGGCCGAGCGCGGCGCCATCGATGCCGCCATCGACGAGTGCCTGGCCACCCTGCCCCAGGCCGTGAGCGGCGACTGGACGAAGGCCATGCAGCGGCTGCACAGCTTCAAGCCCTAGGTTTTGTCCGAAAAGTCGGATTTGCTAATGTGCTCC
>NZ_PYUQ02000038.1:0-6101 GCF_003030865.2 Halomonas sp. SL1
GCATGGAGCACATTAGCAAATCCGACTTTTCGGACAAAACCTAGCCATGCCAAATAAACTTAATGTAATGCCACTATGGTGCGTCGTTCAGCCTCACCTTGAACTGAATGCCGACGCCACTCTGGCAGCTGATCAGCACAAAGTGCTTAAAGGTATTTCTTCAATCATTGACGGGGTGGGTGCCTTTAGGTCTCACATTGGCTCTGCTCATGGTCGTGGGTCTAACCCACCAGGTATTGTGGTTGCAGAGGCACGGCTTGTTGTAAATGCCGCACACACTTTGGCGGTATTCATTATGGAGGTTCTACATGCCAAAAAAGCCTAACAAACGCAGGCACGGCGACGGCTTTTTCGTTGCGGCTGTGCCTCCACTTCAAAGCCGCGCGTGCTGCGGGAGTTAAATTGCACTAGAAATATCGAGGTTAAATGGACGTTCTTACATTCATTTCGGAACTAATCAAGGCTGTGGTCTGGCCAGCTACGGCTATTGCCCTCGTTGTTTTGCTCCGAAAACCAATCGTCGAACTGATACCTTTGCTACGCAAGTTGAAATATAAGGAGCTTGAGCTTGAATTTGCTCAAGAGGTGTCTGAACTAAAAGCTGAAGTTGAGGCAATAGCAAAGGAAAAGGGTGAAGAGGCCCCATCTATCGCTTCTACGTCCTCTAACCTTTTAAATCTAGTTACCTTTTCAACTCGCGCCGCAATCATGGAGGCTTGGCTAGAAGTCGAGTCTGCAAGTGTAGCTGTAGCGAGTTCATTCTGGGGGCAATCTTCAAATGCAACCTTCAGAAATATGCCAAGACTTGGAGAATACCTGCTCCAGTGTAAAGTAATTGATGAAAAGCAGCTCTCTGTTTTCAATAAGTTGCGGCAGCTTAGAAATAAAGCGGCACATGCACAGGAGTTGGATCTTAGTGAAAACGACGCGAGGTCTTATGTTCAGCTTGCTTCTGATCTCGCAAAACACATTAGAGAGTCATAGTGCTGGTGCAATTTAACAAGCCGCTCAAATACGTTCCGGCCACAAAAAGCGTGGCCTTCACCGGACTCGCTGACGCTCGCCGTTTAGCGGGGCGTTAACTTTAGGTACATCATGGCATTTATAGATAACTATAAAGACATTGAGTGGAGTAGCTCGAGCCCTATTAGGTTAGAGTATGAAGCTAAAATCACACCTCGAATCTATCTTGAATATGCCATTGAAGATTTATCGCTGGGTAAGGAGCATAGAACTCTAATCAATGCCATTTCTAACGCTAAAAGAGCATTGCACCTTCAAGCTGAAACCATCTCAAATGCTTTCGGCATAAAATCTACTTATCCTAAAGGTATAATTCCGTTCCCAAAAATAATCGGCTTTCTTAAAGATTGTGGAATCGTCGGGGACAGGATATTAAGAAAGCTTAATAAAATAAGAAATTCAGTAGAGCATGATTACTATTTGCCTAGCGAAAACGAGGTTGATAATTTTATTGATATAGTTGAGCTCTTCATTGCAGCAACTGACCGTTTAGTGATGTGCTTCCCATCTAATGCGGAAATCGAATATTCAGAAAAACTGGAAGGCTCACCGGAAATACAAGATGTTAGCCTTGATGCAAATACTGGGAAAATATATCTATTTGTTCACCCCGGAAAAGAAGTAGCTAAATCTGAACTTGATGAAATGGATATCTATGAGTGGAAAAAGAAGTATTCGATTGTTTATAGTTCAAAAGACCCTGAGTTTTTTGGCTGGGTAAATTGGTTGGTTCATGCGCATATATAGCAAGTTAACAAGGCCAGGCACATTCGCCCCTCTGGGGCTGGACCTCCGCACTGCGTGCTCCGGCCTGTGCTGGCAGCGTTAGCCGTATAAATTAAGGAAGGATTATGCCAACACTATCGCAAAACTTAATAATCAGTCGATGCCCGCATTGTTCCGTGGCAAATCCTAATCTATTTAAGCAACATCATTTCGACTCTAAGGATCATGCTGGTGGAAACAAAAGAGTTTGGGCAGTCTATGTTTGTGGTGGTTGTGGAGGCGTTGTAACAGCTTCGGCTCCAAACCATAATGTTGAAATACTCCAATACTTTCCAAGCTCAAAATCAATAAAAGAAGATGTTCCAGAAAGACCAAGAGCATTTCTTCAGCAGGCTCTTGAGAGCCTGCATGCACCTTCAGGTGCAGTAATGCTCGCAGCTAGCGCAGTCGACGCTATGCTGAAGCTCAAAGATTATACGGAAGGCAGTTTGTATGCCCGTATTGAACAAGCAGTTCAAGATCACTTAATAACTCAAGACATGGCAACTTGGGCGCATGAGGTGAGACTTGATGCAAATGATCAAAGGCACGCTGATCAAGCAGCGAATATGCCAACATCTCAAGATGCTGAACGGGTTATTGATTTTACAATTGCATTAGCTGAAATACTTTTTGTATTACCAAGCCGAGTACAACGAGGTATAAATCAGGCGCATCAAAACGGCTAACAATGCGCTTGTGTGGGACGCTCCTTACGTCGCGCCCCACAGCTTAAATGTTAAGCGGCTTCGCATTTTCCCGAGCTGAACCATAAAGAAATTTACCGAGGTTAACGATGGGTCATAACGACCACCTTGAAGATTACTATCCGGAATTGCCAGAAGAGGCGGGCGTTAATACAAGGTCAGGCTTCGAACCTAATAATGAATGGCTTTCATCAGCACCGCCTGACCTGCGTCATGAAGCAATGCGGCAATGGTTCCTGAGTCGTTTTTGGGACCCAGCGAATGATACACCCTACAATGGTCGCGAAGGAGGATACCTCTATATTCATGGCGGTCCTTACGAAGCAGAGGATGAGTTGTATGGCAGGTTCGGGGATTTATTTGATGATGAGATAGTGCGCGCTGTAATTGATGATGTGGAGTCCGATGGGGTATATGAATGGGCTCCAATACATACTGAGCCCGATTACGATAAATACTTTTCTTTTGAAGTTGAATCGGAAGACTCGCCTTACCAACAATTTCTTCAACGTTTATCAGAAATTGATTCATTAAACGCAGCGGCTCTAGATTCTGAGCATAAACTACTTCTACGCCAACTGCTCTATTCACATCTGATTGCTGCTTTAGAGACATACTTGTCAGACACTATGTCATATTGGGTTAAAACCGATGAGGATGTTTTTAAAAGATTCGTTTCAAACTGCTCCGAGTTTAAGAAAGAAAAATTATCGCTATCAACTATATTTAACCGTGTTGAGGCGCTAAGAGATCAGGTTGAGCAATACATAAAAAAAACTGTCTGGCATCGTCTTGACAGGGTTATGCCGCTTTTTTCGAGTTCGCTGGATATCGAAAGGCCAGAAATTGAACAGCTAATGGATTACATTGTAATTCGTCATGACATAGTCCACAGGGGCGGAAGAACAAAGGAAGGTAGTCATGTGAAAATTACACCAGATAAGCTATCTGAGCTACGTCACTGTGTTGCAACCTTTGTTGAGAAAATTGAAGGAGAAGTCACATCGAGAGGTAATCTTGAACTTTAGTCTTTGTCAAGAGCCGCTCAACAAGGCGTTACAAATTTCCTCATTACCATGACACCTCGCCCCGCCAAGCCATAGGAGCCCAGCAGCCATCCCTTGGCCCCGCCCGCCGGCGCTTTTTTGACCAGCCGCCCAAGACGAAGCCCCTCAAAAGCTGGATAATGGCCGGCTACGCGCTACGGTCGCCCCATACACGAATCCGGTGCTTTGTCAATGGAAATCAAGGTCAACTATCTCGACAACCTCCGGCTGGAGGCCAAGTTCGACGATTTCACCGTCATCTCCGACCAGCCGATCCGCTACAAGGGCGACGGCTCGGCCCCCGGTCCCTTCGACTACTTTCTGGCGTCGTCGGCCATGTGCGCGGCCTATTTCGTCAAGGTCTACTGCAACGCGCGTGATATTCCCACCGAGAATATCCGTCTGTCGCAGAACAACATCGTCGACCCGGAGAACCGCTACAAGCAGATCTTCAAGATCCAGGTCGAGCTGCCGGAGGACCTCTCCGAGAAGGACCGCCAGGGCATCCTGCGCTCCATCGAGCGCTGCACGGTCAAGAAGGTGGTGCAGACCGGCCCCGAGTTCCAGATCGAGACGGTCGAGAACCTGGACGAGGACACCCAGGCCCTGCTGATGGCCAAGCCGGAGGAGGGCGAGAGCACCTGGATCGAGGGCAAGGACCTGCCGCTGGAGCAGACCATCGCCAACATGACGGCGATCTTCGAGCGCCTCGGTATGAAGGTCGAGATCGCCTCCTGGCGCAACATCGTGCCTCACGTGTGGTCGCTGCACATTCGCGATGCCCACTCCAACATGTGCTTCACCAACGGCAAGGGGGCCACCAAGGAGAGTGCGCTGGCCTCGGCGCTGGGCGAGTTCATCGAGCGCCTGAGCTGCAACTTCTTCTACAACGACCAGTTCTTCGGCCTGGACCTCGCCAACCACGACTTCGTCCACTATCCGGACGAGCAGTGGTTCCAGCCGGGCCCGAACGACTCGCTGCCGGACGGCATCCTCGATGATCATTGCCGGGCGATCTACGACCCGGACGGCGAGCTGGCCGGCTCCAACCTGATCGACACCAACTCCGGCAACGCCGAGCGCGGCATCGTCTCGCTGCCCTACGTTCGCCAGTCGGACGGCGAGACGGTCTACTTCCCGTCGAATCTGGTCGAGAACCTGTTCCTCAGCAACGGCATGAGCGCCGGCAACACCCTGCCGGAGGCCCAGGTGCAGTGCCTGTCGGAGATCTTCGAGCGGGCGGTGAAGCGCCAGATCATCGAGGAGGAGATCACGCTGCCCGACGTGCCGCTGGAGGTGATGCAGAAGTACCCGCACATCCTCGAGGGCGTCGAGGCGCTGGAGGCCCAGGGCTTCCCGGTGCTGGTCAAGGACGCCTCCCTAGGCGGCCAGTTCCCGGTGATGTGCGTGACCCTGATGAACCCGAAGACCGGCGGCGTGTTCGCCTCCTTCGGCGCGCATCCGAGCTTCGAGGTGGCGCTGGAGCGCAGCCTGACCGAGCTGATGCAGGGCCGCAGCTTCGAGGGCCTGAACGACTTCATGCCGCCCACCTTCAACTCGCTGGCGGTCTCCGAGCCCAACAACTTCGTCGAGCACTTCATCGACTCCTCGGGCGTGGTGTCCTGGCGCTTCTTCAGCTCCAAGGCCGACGTCGCGTTCGTCGAGTGGGACTTCTCCGGCAGCGGCTCCAACAGTACGGAAGAGGAGGCCGCGGGCCTGTTCGGCATCCTCGAGGAGCTCGAGCTGGAGGCCTACCAGGCCGTGCACGAGGACCTGGGCGCGCCGGTGTGCCGGATCCTGGTGCCGGGCTACTCCGAGGTCTATCCGGTCGAGGACCTGATCTGGGACAACACCAACAAGTCGCTGCTGTTCCGCGAGGACATCCTGCACCTGCACGACCTCGACGACGAGCAGCTGAGCGACCTGCTGGAGCGCCTGGAAGAGACCCAGATCGACGACCACGAGACCATCACCACCCTGATCGGCATCGAGTTCGACGAGAACACCGTCTGGGGCCAGCTGACCATCCTCGAACTCAAGCTGATGGCCAACCTGGCGCTGGGCCAGTTCGAGGACGCGCTGGATCGGGTGCAGATGTTCCTGCAGTTCAACGACAACACCGTCGAGCGCGGGCTGTTCTATCAGGCCGTGAATGCGGTGCTGGAGATCGCCCTGGACGACGAGCTGGAGCTCGACGACTTCCTCTACAACTTCCGCCGCATGTTCGGCGAGGAGACCATGGAGACCGTGGTGGGGGCGGTGAACGGCACGGTCCGCTTCCCGGGCCTGGAACCGGTCGGCATGCAGCTCAAGGGCCTGGAGCGTCACCAGCGCCTGATCGAGAGCTACAAGAAACTGCACGCGCATCGCGCCGCCCTGGCCGCCGAGAAGGCCAGCGCCTGAGTCGTCGGCCACGTCAGCATGCCTAGAGCGTGTTGAAGTGGCGCATGGTTACAGCAAAGCCCCGAGCCGGGAGACCGGCTCGGGGCTTTTCGTTGGGGCTACAGGGCGACCGACCTAGGTTCTGTCTGAAAAGTCGGCACGTAAACAACGGTCTATG
>NZ_PYUQ02000039.1:0-235 GCF_003030865.2 Halomonas sp. SL1
GCCTCTACGTGGAGACCCGCGAGCTCGGCTTCGAGGCGATTCATGTGGAAGGAGCCGGCCGGCTGGCGCGGCTGGCGAGGGAGGTCGGCATCGACCGGCTGGTGCAGCTCTCGGGCATCGGCGCCGAGTCGACCTCGCCCTCGGCCTACGTGCGCGCCCGGGCGCAGGGAGAGCGCGCGGTGCTGGCGGCCATGCCCAGGGCGATCATCGTGCGACCGAGCGTGCTGTTCGGGCC
>NZ_PYUQ02000039.1:395-759 GCF_003030865.2 Halomonas sp. SL1
ATCGACGTGGCGCGCGCCCTCGCCCGCCTGACCGGCCCCGAGGCGCCGGCCCGGCGGCTGTTCGAGCTCGGCGGTGGCGACGTGCTGCGCTATCGGGAGATCGTCGAGCTGGTGATGGCCCGACTCGGCCGTGAACGTCCGCTGGTGCCGGTGCCCTTCTGGCTGTGGCGGGCCCTGGCCGGCGGGCTCTCGCGGCTGCCGAGCCCGCCGCTGACCCGCGATCAGATCATCCTCATGCAGCGCGACAACGTGGTCGCCGACGGTGTCGGCACCTTCGACGACCTGGGACTCCGGCCGCGCTCGCTACGCGAGGGCCTGCCGGACAGCCTGGCGTCGCCTGCCCGCTGAGCCCCGCTCGACGAGC
>NZ_PYUQ02000003.1:0-83675 GCF_003030865.2 Halomonas sp. SL1
TGTGGGAGTTCCCATGCGAGAGTAGGTCATCGTCAGGCACTTATCCCGAGAAAACCCCGAGCCCAAAAGGCTCGGGGTTTTTTCATTCGGGTCGATGAAAAAGAGAAGGCAAGGGCGTTCCTGGAGAGCACCGGAGCGCCGGCCGGATCCCCGTCAGGCACTTATTACCGAGATAACCCCGAGCCTGAAAGGTTTGGGGTTCTTCATGTCTGGACGGTCGAACAGGGTGCCGAGACTGAGCCTGGATCGATATCCAAAAAAACGCCCCGTCCTCTTCAGGAGGGCGGGGCGTTCGTGGACGGGATGAAGCGCTAGTCGACGTGCTTGGTCTTCTCGGGTAGCAGCCCCTTGGGCGCGAAGCGCAGCACCAGGGTGATCAGCAGGCCGATCACGAACACTCGGGCCTGAAGCGCGCGGCTGTCGAGGCTGGCCGGGGCATCCCAGCCGAAGGTGCTCTCGCCGAAGTGCACGGCCAGCTCCATCAGGAACAGCGCCAGCGGCTCAGACATCAACCAGATGATGTACACCGCCACGGCGCCGAAGATGGTGCCCAGGTTGTTGCCGGGGCCGCCGAGGATGACCATCACCAGCACCAGGAAGGTGTGGTTCAGCGGCAGGTAGCCCTGTGGGTCGAACAGGCTGTTGAAGCTCGCCAGCACGGCACCGCCGATGCCCATCAGGATGCAGCCCAGCACGAAGATCTCCAGGCGGCGTCGGTTGATGTTCTTGCCCATGGCCGCGGACGAGATCTCGTTGTCGCGGATGGCGCGGATCATCCGCCCCCAGGGGGCGTGGTAGGCGCGGTGCAGCAGGAAGAAGATCGCCGCGATCACCACCGCCGTCACCGACAGGTACAGCGCGCGGGCCAGGGTGAAGCCGACTTCGGCGGGGCCGGGCACCGGCCAGGGCAGCGGCGATACGGTGGCGGTGCCGCGGGTCAGCCAGTCGGAGTTCTTGAGGAACGCCTTGATGATCTCGGCGATGCCGATGGTGGCGATGGCCAGGTAGTCGCTGCGCAGGCCCAGGCAGACGTGGCCGATGAAGTAGCCCACGCCGCCGGCCAGGGCGCCGCCGACGATCCAGCCGACCCAGGGCGGCAGGCCCAGGCCGCCGACGAAGCCGGCCTGGGACTCGATCTGCCCGGTCACGCCGCGGAAGGCGCTGATCACTACCAGGTAGAGCACCACGGCCAGCACCACGGTGATGACGGTGCGCAGCTTCTTCGGCACGCCGATGCGGTCGAGCCGCGAAGCGCCGAACACCACCAGCGCGGCGCCGACGATATAGCCCAGCACGACGCCGAGCTCGCCGGGCAGCTCGGAGTCCCAGAAGGCCTCGTTGACCGGCACGCTGAAGAACATGGCGCAGAAGCCGCCCAGGGCGACGAAGCCCATGACGCCGGCATTGAACTGGCCGGCATAGCCCCACTGGATGGTCAGGCCCAGGGCCAGGATGGCGTAGCAGGCGGCCTCGACCAGCATGCGGGTGCTGTAGGCGGCGCCCATGATCCCGTAGACGCCGAGCACGGCGATCAGCAGGGCCACGAAGATGACCACCTCGCGCAGCGGAAAGCGGCGCGGGGCGGCGACGGTATCGGTGCGTGTCGTGCTCATCAGATCACCTTGCCCTTGAAGATGCCGGTGGGGCGCCACACCAGGATGGCGACGAGGATGAAGAAGGGCACCACGATCTTGTACTCGGTGCCGACGAAGGCCAGGTTGCCGGGCAGCGACAGCCACTCGGGCAGGCTGTCACGGAACGGCCGGAGCAGGATGCCCCAGTTGAACACCGCCAGCGTCTCGGCGAAGCCGACCACGAAGCCGCCGGCGATGGCGCCGTAGGGGTGGCCCACGCCGCCGACGATGGCCGCGGCGAAGATCGGCAGCAGCAGGAAGAAGCTGAGGTCCGGCTTGAAGGTCACGTCCAGCGACAGCAGGGTGCCGGCGATGGCGGCCAGGCCGCCGGCGAGCACCCAGGTCACGGCAACGATGGTGTTGGTGTTGATGCCCGAGGCCTGGGCCAGCGAGGGGTTGTCGGACATCGCCCGCATGGCCTTGCCCAGCCGCGAGCGCGACAGGAAGAAGTGCAGTGCCACCACGCTGATCAGCGTCAGCGCGAACAGGTAGAGCTGCGGCTCGGTGATCACCACCGGCACTCGCACGCCCTCGATGGGCAGCGGAATGCGGAAGATCTCCTTGCGGTCGTCGACGTAGAGGCTCTCGCCGCCGGTGCCGGCGAACAGCCGGATCAGCCCCTGCAGCATCAGGGTCACGCCCAGCGAGGCGATGACCATGACGATCGGCTTCACGCCGTGGGCACGCAGCGGCTTGTAGAAGGTGCGGTCGATGCCCACCGCCAGCAGCGCGGTCAGCGCCATGGCCAGCGGCAGCATGATCAGCGGCGTGGGCACGCCGATGGCGGCGCCGGCCTGCGGGAAGAGGGTGGTCAGCAGCAGCACCATGAAGGCGCCGAAGGTCATCATGTCGCCGTGGGCGAAGTGGGCGAAGCGCATGATGCTGAAGATCAGCGTCACGCCCACCGCGCCGATGGCGTAGATCGAGCCGGCCACGCTGCCGGCGATCACCACGTTGTTGATGAAGAAGACGAGTTCGTTCACGGGGTCTCTCCGATGTGCCGTCGGGGCGGTCTCAGCCGCCGAGGAAGCTCTTGGCGACGTCCGGGTCGGCCAGCAGGGCCGCGCCGGTGTCGGTGAAGCGGTTCTGGCCGGCGGCCAGCACGAAGCCCTTGTCGGCGATGGCCAGCGCCTGCTTGGCGTTCTGTTCGACCATCAGGATGCCGACACCGGCGGCGTTGACCTCCCTCACCCGCTCGAAGATCTCGTTCATGTACAGCGGCGAGAGCCCGGCGGTGGGCTCGTCGAGCAGCAGCACCTCGGGCTCGGCCATCAGCGCGCGGCCCATGGCGACCATCTGGCGCTGGCCGCCGGAGAGCTCGCCGGCGGGCTGGTGGCGCTTGTCCTTGAGCGGCGGAAAGAACTCGTAGACCCGGGACAGCATGCGCTTGACGTTACCGGGCTTGAGGTAGGCGCCCATCTCCAGGTTTTCCTTCACCGAGAGGCTGGGGAAGACGTTGTATTCCTGGGGCACGAAGCCCATGCCCTTCTGCACGAGCTTGTTGGGCGGCAGGTTGTGGATGGGTTCGCCGCGCAGCAGGATCTCGCCCTGGCTGACGTGGAGCAGGCCGAACACGGCCTTGAGCATGGTCGACTTGCCGGCCCCGTTGGGACCGACGATGACGCCGATCTCGTCCGCCTCGATGGCCATGTCCACCCCGTTGAGGATGTTCATGCCGCCGTAGCCGCCGTGCACGTCGCGTGCGTCGAGTAGTGGCATAGCTGGTTCTCTGCGTTGTCGTTATCGGGCGGGATCCGGCCGCCCGTCGTTGTTGTTGCTGCGACGGGCATTCCTCGGGTGACGGGGAATGCCCTGGTGTCGCGGACCCGCTCCTTGAGCCCCGGGAGCGTCGGTGCCCCTAGGCCGCCGGAGAACCGAAGTAGGCCTCGATGACCTCGGGGTTGTTCTGGATCTCCTCGATGCTGCCCTCGACCATCACGCTGCCCTGGGCCAGCACGATCACCGGGTCGCAGAGCCGCGCGATCATGTCCATGTCGTGCTCGATGACCAGGAAGGTGTAGCCCATCTCGCGGTTGAGGCGCTCGATGTTGCCGACCAGGTCGCCGAGCAGGGTGCGGTTGACCCCGGCGGCGATCTCGTCCAGCAGCACGACCTTGGCGTCGGTCATCATGGTGCGGCCGAGCTCGAGCAGCTTCTTCTGGCCGCCGGAGAGGTTGCCGGCCAGCTCGTTGCGCACGTGGTGCAGGCCGACGAAGTCGATCACCTCCAGCGCCCGGCGCCTCACCTCGGCTTCCTCGCGTCGCACCTGACCCGGCTTGAACCAGGAGGCGAACAGGTTCTCGCCGGCCTGGGCGGGCGGCACCATCATCAGGTTCTCCAGCGCCGTCATGTTCGAGAACTCGTGGGCGATCTGGAAGGTGCGCAGCAGGCCCTTGTGGAACAAGGCGTCGGCGGGGCGGTTGGTGATGTCCTCGCCGTCGAAGAGGATCTGGCCCGAGTCGAGCGGCAGGGCGCCGGCGATGATGTTGAACAGCGTCGACTTGCCGGCGCCGTTGGGGCCGATCAGGCCGGTGATCGAGCCTTCCTCGACCTGAAGGGAGCAGTCGTTGATGACCTGGAGGCCGCCGAAGGCCTTGTTGACGTGTTGGACGTCGATGATGGCGGACATGGTGCCCTCGTTATGCATTGTTCATTGTTATGGGGTGGAGCGAGGGGCCTCATGAGCCGTGGCGCTCCACCAGGAAGCTGTGTGCGGCGGCGAAGGCGCCGACGATCACCGCCGCGCCGATGGCCGGAACCCAGTAGCCCTGTACCTGGGGAATGCTGCGCAGGAACACGAAGGCCACGGCGGCCGGCGCCACGAAGCGTACCAGCAGGCGCCAGACCCGGAACCAGCTCGCGCCGGTGCGCATCTCCTTGGTCACTTCGCCATGGGTCAGTACCCAGCCGGCGAACAGCGCGATCAGCAGGCCGCCGAGCGGCATGAAGATGTTGGTGAGCAGCTCCAGCACCGCGAAGGGGCTGCGGCCGAACAGCTCGTGGAAGGGCGAGTCGCTGGCCCAGGTGTTGAAGCTGAACACCGTGAGCAGGCCCAGCGCCCAGCTGGCCACCACCATGGCGGACACCGCCTGGGGGCGGCTGAGGTCGAAGCGCTCGACCAGGTAGGCGGCCACCGGTTCGATCAGCGAGATCGCCGAGCTCAGCGCCGCGCCCAGCACCAGCAGGAAGAAGACGGCACCGAGCAGCGTGCCGCCGGGCATCTCGCCGAAGGCCAGCGGCAGGGTGACGAACATCAGCCCCGGGCCCTCGGCCGGGTCGAGCCCGGCGCCGAAGACCAGGGCGAAGATCGCCAGGCCGGCGACCAGCGCCACGGCGGTGTCGACGATGGCCACGGTGAAGGCGGTGCCGGTCAAGGAGGCGTCGCCGGACATGTAGGCCCCGTAGGCCATGATGGCCCCCATGCCGAGGCTCAGGGTGAAGAACGACTGGCCCATGGCCTCCAGCCAGCCCTCCAGGCTCAGATCGGCCAGGTGGAAAGTGAACAGAAAGTCCGCGGCGGCGGCCATGTCGCCGATCATCACCGCGTAGGCCAGCACCACCATCAGGATCACGAACAGTGCCGGCATCAGGATGCGCAGGCCGTTCTCGATGCCGCGATGGACGCCGAGCCCGACGATCAGCGCCGAGGCGCCGATGAACAGGCTGTGGTAGAGCGCCAGCAGCGGCGGCGAGGCCAGCAGGACATCGAAGCTCGCGGCCACGCGCTCGGCATCGGCGTCGATCAGTCCACCGCTGAGCATCAGCCCGGTGTAATGAATCGCCCAGCCGGCGATCACCGAATAGAAGCTGAGAATCACGAAGGCCGAGACCGCGCCCAGCCAGCCGATGGATTCCCAGGCGCGGGAGGTGTGATGGGTGCGGGTCAGGAAGCGCATGCCCATGATCGGGCTGCGTCGGCTGTTGCGGCCGAGCATGGTCTCGGCGATCAGGATCGGGATGCCGACCGCGAAGATGGTCAGGGCGTAGACCAGCAGGAAGGCCCCGCCTCCGTTCTCGCCGGCCAGGTAGGGAAAGCGCCACAGGTTGCCCAGCCCTACCGCCGAACCGACGGCGGCGAGCAGGAAGGTGCCCTTGTGCGTCCAGACGTTGTTGGTGCTCATCGGTTCCCGGCGCTCGCGGCCTCGTGACTCGGGCCCCACGGCCACGAGCGGGCCATGGGGGCTGCGTGGGGCGGTGCCGCCCCATGGTCGTCACTGTGCGCCAGACGCGGGGTACTTGACCAGATGGCTAGCGTTTAGGGGCCGTTGGCGATGGCGGATGGTAATCCGGTCGCCGGCTCAGTCGGGAGCGTCGTCCGCCTCGGGGTGACGCGGCTCGAGCGCACGCAGGGCATCGGGCAGGCGCACGGTGTCGCCGAGCGCCAGGTCGCCGACGTGCTGCTCGCGGCGTCCGTTGTCGTCGGCGATCAGCGCAACCACCTCGCCGATGCTGGTGTCCTCGACGTGGGCGTCGACCCGCACCCGCACCGTGAAGCCGCGGAAGTGGGCGCTGATGATGCTGCCCTCGTGGGGCTCCGGGTAATCCTGGGGATGGTCCTGGTAGTAGCGCAGCACGCTGGCGCTGCCGGGATCGTCCCATTCGACGTGCTTGTGCATCGGGCTGGCCTCCATGGCGAATGCTGGAGCCTCAGCATAGTCCCCGGCCGGGGGGCGAGGCCACCGATGGAGGGAAAGGGCTGGCACGGCGGCCGCTGAAACGAAGGAGCCCGCCATGATGGCGGGCTCCTTGTGCGCAGCGAATCGCGGCGCTCAGACGCGCGGTGCGGCGAAGACGCTTACTTCTTCTTGGCGCGCTTGCGCTCGTTCTCGGACAGCAGCTTCTTGCGCAGGCGGATGTGGTTCGGGGTGATCTCCACCAGCTCGTCGTCGTCGAGGAACTCGATGGCCTGCTCCAGGGTGAAGCGGATCGGCGGGGTCAGCACCAGGTTCTCGTCGTTGCCGGAAGCGCGCATGTTGTCGAGCTTCTTGGCCTTGGTCGGGTTGACGACCATGTCCTCGGCACGGCTGTTGATGCCGATCAGCATGCCCTCGTAGACCTCGGTGCCGTGCTCGATGATCAGCTTGCCGCGGTCCTGCAGCGCGAACAGCGCGTAGGCCAGGGCCTTGCCGGAGACCATGGAGACCAGCACGCCGTTGCGACGCTCGACCGAGGCGTCCGGCTTGAGGTCGCCGTAGTGGTCGAAGCGGCTGGTCAGGATGCCGGTGCCCGAGGTCAGGGTCAGGAACTGACCGCGGAAGCCGATCAGGCCGCGCGCCGGGATGATGAAGTCGAGACGCACCCGGCCCTTGCCGTCGGGGTTCATGTTCTTGAGCTCGCCCTTGCGGTAGCCGAGCTCTTCCATGATGGCGCCCTGGTGCTGCTCCTCGCAGTCGATGATGACTTCTTCGTAGGGCTCCTGCTCCTGGCCGTCGATCTCGCGGATGATGACCTCGGGGCGGCCCACGGCCAGCTCGAAGCCTTCACGACGCATGCTCTCGATCAGCACCGAGAGGTGCAGCTCGCCGCGGCCGGAGACGATGAACTTCTCGGGGGAGTCGCCCTGCTCGACGCGCAGCGCCACGTTGTGGATCAGCTCCTGGTCGAGGCGATCCTTGATGTTGCGGCTGGTGACGAACTTGCCGTCCTTGCCGGCGAACGGCGAGTCGTTGACCTGGAAGGTCATGGACACGGTCGGTTCGTCGACGGTCAGCGCCGGCAGCGCCTCGACGGCAGACGGGTCGCACAGCGTATCGGAGATCGCCAGATCCTCGATGCCGGTGATGCAGATGATGTCGCCGGCGGTGGCTTCCTCGGTCTGCACGCGCTCGAGGCCGAGGTGGGTCATGACCTGGCCGATCTTGCCGCGGCGGGTGTTGCCTTCCTTGGAAACGACGGTGACCTGCTGGTTCGGCTTGACGCTGCCGCGGGTGATGCGGCCCAGGCCGATGACGCCGACGTAGCTGTTGTAGTCCAGTGCGGAGACCTGCATCTGGAACGGCGCTTCCAGCTCGACCTTGGGCGGCTCGACGATGTCGACGATGGCCTCGAACATCGGGCGCATGTCATCGCTCAGCTCTTCCGGCTCGGTGCCGGCGATGCCGTTGAGCGCGGAGCAGTAGATGATCGGGAAATCGAGCTGCTCGTCGGAGGCGCCGAGGTTGTCGAACAGGTCGAAGATCTGGTCGATGACCCAGTCGGGGCGGGCGCCCGGGCGGTCGATCTTGTTGACCACGACGATCGGCTTGAGGCCCTGGTCGAAGGCCTTCTGGGTCACGAAGCGGGTCTGCGGCATCGGGCCGTCGACGGCGTCGACCATCAGCAGCACGGAGTCGACCATGGACATCACGCGCTCGACCTCGCCGCCGAAGTCGGCGTGTCCAGGGGTGTCCACGATGTTGATGTGGTAGTCGCGGCCCTTGCCATCATCCCAGCGGATCGCCGTGTTCTTGGCCAGGATGGTGATGCCGCGTTCCTTCTCCTGGTCGTTGGAGTCCATGATGCGCTCCTGGCCTTCGGCCTTGCGGTCCAGGGTGCCGGACTGCTGGAGGAGCTTGTCGACCAGGGTGGTCTTGCCGTGGTCGACGTGAGCGATGATGGCGATGTTGCGAAGATTCTCGATCACGACGGGATCCTGCTGGGAAATTGGGGTGGCATTATAGGGTCAGGACCTCGACGCTACCAGCCTTGTAGCCGCCGGAATCCGGATCGTCGAGGTGTTTTTCGCCATGGGGCGCGTCGCACGGCGTCCGAACGGCGGAAGCGTCGGTTTGGTGCGCGAGAAAAGAAGGTGTGCACACGTTTGGTGCAAAGAGGCCTTCCAGGCTCCATTATGGGGCGTTCGGCACGGCCTGGAAGGCGTCATGAGCGGGCATGGTACGGGGTGGTCGGCTTTGCACTCTCATGGAGCAATTTTTTTCTTCTTTCTCTTCAGCTGTTTATAGATCGGTGTCGGCGTGCGTCGTCATTTTGGCACGTTGTATGCTTTGTTTCGGACAATGCCATGGTCGTGCATGGCGGCGTGGGCATCGCGCCGACGCCATGCTACAACGTCGACTGGACACACCCGCGACCGACGACAGACAGATTCAGCGGAATACCAACACCAGCCACTGTACCCTGGAGGACCTCATGTCCGAGAAGACTCTCGCCCTGATCGAAGAGCATGACGTGAAGTGGATCGACCTGCGCTTCACCGACACCAAAGGCAAGGAACAGCACGTCACCATTCCGGCCCGTGACGTCGACGAAGAGTTCTTCGAGAACGGTCAGATGTTCGATGGCTCCTCCATCTCCGGCTGGAAGGGCATCAACGAGTCCGACATGATTCTGCGCCCGGAAGACGGCACCGGCTTCCTCGACCCCTTCACCGAAGACGCCACCCTGATCCTGCGCTGCGACATCATCGAGCCGGCCACCATGCAGGGCTACGAGCGTGACCCGCGCTCCATCGCCAAGCGCGCCGAGGCTTACCTGCAGTCCACCGGTCTGGGCGATACCGCCTTCTTCGGTCCGGAGCCCGAGTTCTTCATCTTCGACGAAGTGCACTGGAAGGCCGACATCGAAGGCGCCATGTACAAGATCACCTCCGAGGAAGGCGCCTGGGCCACCGACCGTCAGGTCGAAGGCGGCAACCTGGCGCACCGTCCGCGCGTCAAGGGCGGCTACTTCCCGGTTCCGCCGGTCGACAGCTTCCACGACATCCGTGGCGCCATGTGCAACACCCTCGAGGCCATCGGCCAGTCCGTCGAGGTGCACCACCACGAGGTCGCCAACGCCGGCCAGAACGAGATCGGCGTCAAGTTCAACACCCTGGTGAAGAAGGCCGACGAACTTCAGGAAATGAAGTACGTGGTGCACAACGTCGCCCACGCCTACGGCAAGACCGCCACCTTCATGCCCAAGCCGCTGGTCGGTGACAACGGTTCCGGCATGCACGTCCACCAGTCCTTCTGGAAGGACGGCCAGAACCAGTTCGCCGGCGACGAGTACGCGGGCCTGTCCGAAATGGCGCTGTACTACATCGGCGGCATCATCAAGCACGCGCGTGCCCTGAACGCCTTCACCAACGCGTCCACCAACTCCTACAAGCGTCTGGTGCCGGGCTTCGAAGCGCCGGTCATGCTGGCCTACAGCGCCCGCAACCGCTCCGCTTCCATCCGTATCCCGTACACCGCCAGCCCGAAGGGCAAGCGTGTCGAGGCGCGTTTCCCCGACCCGACCGCCAACCCCTACCTGTGCTTCGCGGCGATGCTGATGGCCGGCATCGATGGCATCAAGAACAAGATCCATCCCGGCGACGCCATGGACAAGAACCTCTATGACCTGCCGCCGGAAGAAGGCAAGTCCATCCCGACCGTCGCCGAGAGCCTGGACCAGGCCCTCGAGGCGCTGGCCGAGGACCGTGCCTTCCTGACCGAAGGTGGCGTGTTCACCGACGAGATGATCGATGCCTACATCGAGCTCAAGGAAGAGGACGTCGAGCGCCTGCGCATGACCACGCATCCGGTCGAGTTCGACATGTACTACAGCTGCTGATGCCGCGCGGCGCCTGGCGCCGCGCTCCAGCACGCGAAAGGCACGCCCGAGGGCGTGCCTTTTTTGTGCGTCTTTCTTTTGCGTGTCTCGATGCCGCGGGCTGACCCCGTCATGGCCATCAGTGGATCAGCATGTGACCGACGATGCCCATGGCGAAGCCGAGCACTGCGCCCAGCGGCGGCCCCCAGTGGCGTTCGAGGCGGGCCTGGGGGGCCAGGTCCTGAAACACCGAGTAGAGGATGCCGCCGGCGGCGAACAGCATGATCGCGGCCACCGGGGTGGGGTAGTCGCCCAGCCACCAGAGCCCGCCCAGCCCCGCCAGCGGGCCCAGCCAGGCCATGGCGAAGAACAGCGTCAGCAGGCGCCGGGCCGAGTAGTGGGTGGTCTCGCGCAGCTCGCGATAGGCGTTGAAGCCTTCCGGCAGGTTCTGCAGCGTCATCAGCAGGGCCAGCAGCACGCCGCTGCCACCGCCATAGGTGAAGGCGGCCCCCAGAGCCAGGGCTTCGGGCAGGAAGTCGGAGAGCATGGCCGTCAGCTGGCTGGCGGAGGTGCCGTTGCGGTCGAGCAGGATGTCGATGCCCATGAAGGCCAGGCCGCCGGCGAGGAACCAGAGCATGGCCGGCCCCGGGGCCAGCGCCTCTAGGCTGTTGGGCACCAGCACCAGGGCCACCGCCGAGAGCAGGGCGCCGCCGCCGAAGGCGATGATGCCGTGGCGCAGCTCGTTCTCCAGCCAGTTCGGCCCGAGGCGTTCCACCTGGGCGACCCAGCCCCCCAACGGCATCGCCATGCCGGCCACCAGGGTCAGCAAGACCACTTTCTCCCATGCCTCCATGCCCGTCGCTCCTTGGCTGTTGGTGTCGCCGCCTCATCCTACTCTTCTTCACCCGGGGCGCGAACGTGGATTCCGTTCCGGGGCGACGGTGGGCTAGGCTTGGAGCAGGACGATGGCAGGCGCACGGCGCGCCGCACGGGACCGTCACGGAGCTCGGGAGAGACGCATGCACAAGGTTGTCATGACACTGGCGCTGGGCCTGGCGATGAGCCTGCCGGCCGTCGCGCAGACCATCTATCGCACCACCGATGCCCAGGGCAACGTCGTCTTCACCGACGACCCCGGGCGCGGCGGCGAGGCGGTGGAGCTCGATCCGCTCACCGTGGTGCCGTCGCGGCCGGTGCAGCCGCTGTCGAGCGCCTCGTCCGGTCGGCCCGAGAGCACCACGCGCTACGGCGAGCCTGGCCAGCCCTTCATGCCCTACGACGTCTTCGCGATCGCCTCCCCCGAGCAGCAGACGACCCTGCCTACCGGGGCCGCGGGCAACGTTCAGGTGCAGCTCGCCATCCGCCCCGACCTGCGCGACGACCATCGCGTGCGGCTGCTGGTGGACGGCCAGGTCAGTCAGTCCGCCATGCACACCGACACCTTCCTGCTCTCCAATCTCAACCGCGGTGAGCACCGGGTGCAGGCCGAGCTGCTCGACGCCTCCGGCGCGGTGCGCCACCGCACCTCGCCGCTGACGCTCTACGTTCAGCGGGCCAGCGTCAATCTGCCGAGCAATCCCAACAATCCCGCCAACCATTAGCTGCCCCCTCGCCGGCCGCATCGACCGCTGTGTCCGGATGGCTCCCCGAGGCCCTGTATCCCACCGCCGGCGCGTGACGACGGGCACTTCGATGCCTTCGATCACGCCGACCGGGTGAGCGAGGGCAGCGCCTTCCGCCATGCCGAGGCGCTGCGCGGCGATCGTCCGCCCGGAAGCGATCGCCGTCGGCACGGCCATGAAGCATGGCGAGCGCATCACGCCCCGCGAGCGCACTTCAGGAAGCCGCTCGAGCCGGAGTGAGCGCTGCCTCGCAGTGCGTGCACCAGCGTGGTGCACTACCATGGTGCATGATCCCCATGTCGGATCAGCTGGGAGGCGACGCCATGCCGTCTTCCCCAAAGTGGCGCGCTTCTTGCAGCACATGAGGGAGGCGCCGCATCGTTTCGCCGCCGGAATGCACCAACGGGAATGCCTTCATGTATCAACGCCTGATGGAACACCTCACCACCGCCGTGCTGCTGCTGGATGGCCGGCTGCAGCTGCGCTGGATGAATCCGGCGGCGGAGGCGTTGCTGGCATTGAGCCGCTCGAGGGTCACCGGCCTGCCGCTGCCGGGGCTGGTGAACTCGGATGACGATATCGGCGAACTGCTGGCCAAGGCACGCGACGAGTTCCATCCCTACACCCAGCGCGAGGCGCGCCTGACCCTGCCCACCGGCGACGCGCTGACGGTGGACTACACCGTCACGCCGCTGTCGGCGGACGAGCTGCTGATGGAGCTGGAGCCCCGCGACCGGCTGCTGCGCATCTCACGCGAGGAGGCGCTGCAGACCCGCCAGGAGACGATCAAGGTGCTGGCGCGGGGGCTCGCCCATGAGGTCAAGAATCCGCTGGGCGGCATCCGCGGCGCCGCCCAGCTGCTGGAGCGCGACCTGGGCGACTCCCAGCTCACCGAGTTCACCCGCATCATCGTCGAGGAGGTCGATCGGTTGCGCGACCTGGTGGATGCCATGCTCGGCCCCCATCGGCTCAATCGTCCCGAGCCGCTCAACATCCACAAGGTACTGGAGCGGGTCCGGGCCCTGGTGTCGGTGGAACACCCCGAAGTGACCTTCACTCGCGACTACGATCCCAGCCTGCCGGATCTGATGGGCGACGAATCCCAGCTGATCCAGGCCATCCTCAACGTGGCACGCAACGCCGTGCAGGCGATGACCGAGGCCGGCATCGAGGGTCCCACCCTGGTGCTGAAGACCCGCGCGCGTCGCCAGTTCACCCTCGGCGCCGAGCGCCATCGCCTGGTCTGCCAGGTGAGCCTCATCGACAACGGTCCCGGCATCCCCGAGGAGCTCAAGGAGACGCTGTTCTACCCCATGGTGTCCGGCCGCGCCGAGGGCAGCGGCTTGGGGCTGTCGATCGCCCAGTCGGTCCTGCACCGCCACCAGGGGCTGATCGAATGCGACTCCCGGCCGGGCCAGACCGAATTCCGACTGCTGATACCGCTGGAGACATCCCATGACTGAAGCCGCACGCGTCATGATCGTCGATGACGATCGCGCCATTCGCTGGGTGCTGGAGCGCGCTCTGGCCCAGCCCGACCTCGAGGTCGAGAGCGTCGAGCGTGCCGACCGGATCCTCGAGCGGCTGCTCGAGGATCCGCCCGACGTGCTGGTCACCGACATCCGCATGCCGGGCCTGGACGGCCTGGACCTGATGGCGAAGGTGCGCGAGGCGCATCCGGAGCTGCCGGTGATCGTGATGACCGCTCATTCCGACCTCGACAGCGCGGTGGCCTCCTATCAGGGCGGTGCCTTCGAGTACCTGCCCAAGCCGTTCGACGTCGACGAGGCCCTGGCGCTGGTGCGCCGCGCCGTGGCCCATGCCCGCGAGCGCCAGCGCCCGGTGCACGCCCCCGAGGGGCTGGACGCCGAGATCATCGGCGAGGCGCCGGCCATGCAGGAGGTGTTCCGCGCCATCGGTCGGCTGTCGCAGTCGCACATCACGGTGCTGATCAACGGCGAGTCCGGCACCGGCAAGGAGCGCGTCGCCCAGGCGCTGCATCAACACAGCCCGCGGGCCGGCAAGCCGTTCATCGCCCTGAACATGGCGGCGATCCCCCGCGACTTGATCGAGTCCGAGCTGTTCGGCCACGAGAAGGGCGCCTTCACCGGCGCCACCGCCCAGCGCCAGGGGCGCTTCGAGCAGGCTGATGGCGGCACCCTGTTTCTCGACGAGATCGGCGACATGCCCGCCGAGACCCAGACCCGCCTGCTGCGGGTGCTGGCCGACGGCGAGTTCTACCGCGTGGGTGGCCACACCTCGGTGAAGGTCGACGTGCGCATCATCGCCGCCACCCACCAGAACCTGGAGGGGCTGGTCGAAGACGGCCGCTTCCGCGAGGACCTGTTCCACCGCCTCAACGTCATCCGCATTCACCTGCCCAAGCTCGCCGACCGCCGCGAGGACATTCCGCGCCTGGCCCGCCACTTCCTGGCCGAAGCCGCCAAGGAGCTCGCCACCGACGTCAAGGTGCTGACGTCGGAGGCCGAGACCCACCTGACGCGGCTGGCCTGGCCGGGCAACGTGCGCCAGCTGGAGAACACCTGCCGCTGGCTGACGGTGATGGCCTCCGGCCGCGAGGTGCTGGTCGAGGACCTGCCGCCGGAGCTGCGCGAGGCCGACGAGGGCGGCGCCGCCGGCGACTGGCGCCTGGCCTTCCGCGACTGGGCCGATCGCGCGCTCGCCGCCGGCCACACCCATCTGCTGGAGGAGGCGGTGCCGGACTTCGAGAAGATCCTCATCGAGACCGCGCTCAAGCACACCGGTGGACGCAAGGGCGAGGCCGCCGAACTGCTTGGCTGGGGGCGCAACACCCTGACCCGCAAGCTCAAGACGCTGCTGCCGGAGATGGCGGAGGACTGAGCCGCCGAGCCGCTGGGCTGGGGGCGCAATACGCGCTCTCTCAAGGGCCGGCAAGCTCAAGACGCTGCTGCCGGAGATGGCGGAGGATCAGTTGCGAGGTGCGAGGTACGAGGAGCAAGAGGTGAGGAGTGAGTAATAAAGAAGGGCGCCCTGCGGGGCGCCCTTCTTCTGTTCCGGGCTCAGGAATGCCGCTTCCGCTCAGCCGCGCTCGAGCGGCTGGGTGCGCTTCTCGAGCCAGGCCAGGGCCTCGCCCTCGAGCTTCGGCGCGAGCCGGCTGCGGACCTCGGCGTGATAGGCGTCGAGCCAGTCGGCCTCGGCGGGGTCGAGCAGGGCGACGTCGATCGGCCGGGCATCGATGGGGCACAGGGTCAGCGTCTCGAAGCGCAGGAAGTCGCCGAACTCGCTGGCCTCGGCGGGGCGGTTGGCGGCCAGGTTCTCGATGCGGATGCCCCATTGGCCCGGGCGATACACGCCGGGCTCGATGGAGGTGATCATCCCCGGCTGCATGGCGGTGTGCGGCGCCACCGGCGCGTACCAGGCGATTACCTGCGGGCCCTCGTGGACGTTGAGGAAGTAGCCCACGCCGTGGCCGGTGCCGTGGCCGTAGTCGCGGCCGCTGGCCCACAGCGGGGCGCGGGCGATGGCGTCGAGCTGCGGCGAGGGGATGCCGCGCGGGAAGTGCGCCCGGGACAGGGCGATGGTGCCCTTGAGCACCCGAGTGTAGTCCTCGCGGTGGGCGTCCGTGATGGTGCCCACCGGCACCACCCGGGTGATGTCGGTGGTGCCGCCGTGGTACTGGCCGCCGGAGTCGATCAGCAGCAGGCCGTCGCCCTCGATGGTGGCGTGGGCCTCCGGCGTGGCGTGGTAGTGCGGCAGCGCACCGTTGGCGTTGTAGGCGGCGATGGTGCCGAAGCTGCGGCTGACGAAACCGGGGCGGCGGGCGCGGGCGGCGGTGAGCTGCTCGTCCACGGTCAGCTCGGTGACCGCCTCGCCGCGCTCCAGCGCGGCCTCGAGCCAGGCGAAGAACTCGCACAGGGCCGCGCCGTCCTCCTCCATGGCCTCGCGCACGTGGGCCAGGTCGGCGTCGCTCTTGCGGCCCTTGGCCAGGGTGCTGGGCTGGTAGGCCTCGGCCAGCGCCACGCCCTCGGGCAGCGCCTCGCGGGTGCCCAGGGTCAGCTTTGCCGGGTCGATCTGCACCCGGGCGTCGGCCGGCAGCGCATTGAGCCGGCGATGCCAGTCGGCGTAGTCCGCCACCGCGATGCCGTCGTCGGCCAGCGCCGCCGTGAGCTCGTCGTCGAGCTTGCCCGGGGCGACGAACAGCGTGGCGGTGTCGCGGCCCACCAGCAGGTGGGCGAGGAACACCGGGTTGAACGCGACGTCGGCGCCGCGCAGCTGGGTCAGCCAGGCGATGTCGTCGAGGGTCGAGATCGGGTGCCAGTCGGCGCCGTGCTCGGCCATGGCCTCGCGCACCCGGGCCAGGCGCTCGCCGCGGGTCTCGTCGAGATAGGCCGCCGGATGGGCGTAGAGCGGCGCCTCCGGCAGCGCCGGGCGCTCCGGCCAGATGGCGTCGAGCAGGTCCAGGTCGCCGCGCAGGCGAACGCCCGCCGGGGCCAGATGCGCCTCGAGCCGGCGGGCATGAGCCAGCGCCACCACGTCGGCGTCGAAGCCGAGGGTGGCGCCCTCGTCGAGCCGATCGGCCAGCCAGCGCATCGGCGCGTCGGCCTGGCCGGGCTGTAGCTTCATCAGCGCGATGCCGCTGCCGGCCAGCTGTTCCTCGGCCTGAACCCAGTAGCGGCTGTCGACCCACACGCCGGCGGCGTCCTGGGTCACCACCAGGGTGCCCACCGAGCCGTCGAAGCCGGACAGCCAGGCGCGGCCGGCCCAGTGCTCGGGCAGGTACTCGGAGTTGTGCGGGTCGGAGGAGGGCAGCCACCAGGCGTCGATGGCGTGTTCGCGCATGACCTCGCGCAGGGCGTCGAGACGTTGGCGGGCGGTGTCGGCACTGGGTGAGGTCATGCTTGGGCTCCTGAGTCGAGGGTGGCATCGGCGTCCGCGCGACGGGCGGCCGCCGGGTCGATGAGACGATGGTGTCCGAGCATGCGCTTGAACACCGGGACGAGCAACAGCAGCACCGCGGCGAAGATCACCAAGGCGATGGCGGAACGGCCGAACAGCTCGGGCAGCTGCTGGACTTCCTCGGGATTGACGTGGCCGCCGATCAGGCCGGCCACCAGGTTGCCGAGCGCCGAACCGGTGAACCACAGGCCCATCAGCTGACCCTGGGTGCGCCGCGGCGACAGGCCGGACATGGTGGAGAGGCCCACCGGGCTCAGGCACAGCTCGCCCAGCGTCAGCAGCAGCATGCTGGCGATGATCCACAGCGGCGAGACCAGCCCCGGGCCGCTCAGCACCTGCTGGGCGGCCAGTACCATCAGGCCGAAGCCGGCGGCGGCCAGCAGCAGGCCGAGCACGAACTTCATCGGGCTGCCGGGTTCCAGGCGACGGCGCCCCAGCGCCGGCCACAGCCAGCCGAACAGCGGGCCGAGCAGCACGATGAAGATGGGGTTCAGCGACTGGAACCAGACGGTGGGAATCTCCCAGCCGAACAGTCCGCGGTCGGTGTAGTTCTGGGCGAACAGGTTGTAGGAGGTGGGCTGTTGCTCGAAGGCCGCCCAGAAGAAGGCCGCGGCCACGATCAGCACGAAGCACACCGTGACCCGGGCACGCTCGTCGCGGTTCAGGCCGTTGAACAGCATCAGGTAGGCATAGAAGCCGATCGCCACCACGATCAGCACCGTGGTCATGACCTCGGCCAGGGCGCGGGCGTCGATGTGGATGACGTCGGTCGCGCTCAGCACCACCAGCCCGGCGATCAGCGCCATGATGCCGGCGACCCAGCTTCCGACGTGGCGGCGGCTTTGGGCCGGGGCATCCCAGCTGGCCTCGCGGCCGCGCTCGCGGTCGGCGCGCTGCATGGCCGGCACCGCCCACAGGCGGAAGATCAGCAGCGCTGCCAGCATGCCGAGCCCGCCGATGCCGAAGCCCCAGTGCCAGCCCCAGCGCTCCAGCATCACGCCGCTGATCAGCGGCGCCAGCAGCGCGCCGAGGTTGATGCCCATGTAGAAGATGGCGAAGCCGCCGTCGCGGCGCACGTCGCCGTCATCATAGAGGCCGCCGACCATCACCGAGATGCAGGTCTTGAACAGTCCCGAGCCGAGCACGATCAGGATCAGGCCGACGAAGAAGGCCGGCGCGCCGAACGGTGCCGACAGCGCGATGGCCAGGTGGCCCAGGGCGATCAGTACCGAGCCGTACCACACCGCCCGGCGCTGGCCGAGCCAGTTATCGGCCAGCCAGCCGCCGGGCAGGGCGGCCAGATAGATGGCGCCGGCGTAGAGACCGACGATGGCCGAGGCGGTCTTCTCGTCGAACCCCAGGCCGCCGTCGAAGAGGCTGGCGGCCATGAACAGCACCAGCAGCGGGCGGATGCCGTAGTAGGAGAAGCGTTCCCACATCTCGGTGAAGAACAGCGGCCCCAGCGGGCGCGGATGGCCGAAGAAGCCGCGATCCCGTCGGGAGGTCGCGGCGTCGGAGGTGGAGGTCATGAAACGTCTGCCTTGTCGCTTGCTTGTGCATTGTCGACCGCGCCAGGCGAGAGTCCACGACGCCATATGTTGGCGTTTGCTGCTGAATAACCAGCAGTGTGGATGGCATTTTTTCTGTCTGGCGCGGTTCAGGCGGGCGATTTTATGGTGTTTTGTTAGCCAACGAAATACGACGGAAGCGGTATGGCGAGGCGCGCCTCGGGGAAGGGGCGGCGCGCCACCGCCAAAAGACTAATGTGAGCGGTTTCGAGCGCTGCCTATAGTGACTCGACGCGTGCCTTGCACGCCGTCTGTCGGAAGGGAGTCCGTCGTCATGTCATCCGCCCTCGAGCGTCAGCCTTCGCGAGTCCATGTCACCGAGGTCGGTCCTCGTGACGGCCTGCAGAACGAGTCCGTCATCCTGAGCACCGCCGAGAAGCTCGAGCTGGTTCATGCGCTGATGGACGCGGGCGTCCGCGCCTTCGAGATTTCCTCCTTCGTCAGCCCCCGGGCCGTGCCGGCGCTGGCCGATGCCGGCGAGCTGGTCGCCGCGCTGCGCGGCTTCGAGGGCCTTCACCTGTCGGCCCTGGTGCCCAACCGCCGGGGTGCCGAGCGCGCGCTGGAGGCCGGCGTCGACGCCGTGGTGATGTTCGTCTCGGCCTCGGAGACCCACAACGCCAAGAACGTGAACCGCTCGGTGGCGGCCTCGCTCGAGGGCTTCGAGGAGGTGGCGCGGCTGCTCGAGGGCAGCGGCGTCGAGCTGCGCGGGGCGATCGCCACCAGCTTCGGCTGTCCCTTCGAGGGCGATATCGAGGTCGGTGCGGTGGGGCGGATCGCCCGCCACTTCGCCGACATCGGCGTGCGCCACGTCTCGCTCGGCGACACCACCGGCATGGCCACGCCGCCGCTGGTCAGCGAGCGCATCCGGCACCTGCGCGAGGTAGCGCCTCGGATTGCCCCCACGCTGCACTTCCACAACACCCGCGGCATCGGACTGGCCAACGTCATGCAGGGGCTCGCCCTCGGCGTGGACCGCTACGAGAGCTCCATCGGCGGCCTCGGGGGCTGCCCCTTCGCGCCCGGGGCCTCGGGCAACATCGCCAGCGAGGATCTGGTCTACTTGCTCGACGAGATGGGCATCGACACCGGTATCGATCTCACCGGCATGATCGAGGCCGCCCGGGTCGCCACGCGGCTGATGGGCCGCGACCTGCCGGGGCAGGTGTCCAAGGCCGGGGCGCGCCTGACGCTCGGCGACTGTTCCGCCGTTCCCACCGCACGAGGATGAGCATGCTCGACTCCGCCACGTCTTCTTCGGGTTCCCTGCAGGGCATCCGCGTCATCGACCTGACTCGGGTGATCTCGGGGCCCTTCTGCACCCAGATACTGGGCGATCACGGCGCCGAGGTGATCAAGGTCGAGCCGCCCGGACGCGGCGACATCGTTCGCTCCCAGGGCAACATGGTGAACGGCTTCAGCTGGTACTTCGCCCAGTTCAACCGCAACAAGCGTTCCCTGACCCTGGACCTGCGCCAGGAGGAGGGCAAGGCCGTGCTGAGCCGGCTGCTGGAAGACGCCGACGTGCTGGTGGAGAACTTTCGCCCCGGTGTCATGGCCAGGATGGGCTTCAGCGACGAGGTGCTGCGCGAGCGCTTCCCGCACCTGGTGGTGGGGCGCATCAACGGCTTCGGCTCCAGTGGCCCGTATCGAGATCGTCCGGCCTACGACTTCATCGCCCAGGCGATGAGCGGCTTCATGGGCGTGAACGGCCACGAGAGCGGCGAGCCCATGCGGGCCGCGCCGCCGATCAGCGACATGGTCGCCAGCCAGAACCTGGCCTTCGGCATCAGCGCGGCGCTGGTGCGTCGCGAGCGCACCGGCCAGGGCGATATCGTCGAGACCGCGCTGACCAACGGCCTGATCAGCATGATGGGGTATCTGGCGGCGGAGTACTTCGCCACCGGCGAGGTGCCGAAACGCACCGGCAACGACCATCCCATGCTCTACCCCTACGGCTTGTTTCAGGCCAGCGACGGCGAGGTCGCCATCGCGCCGAGCAACGACACCATGGTCGAGCGCTTCCTCGGCGCGCTCGACATGCTGGAACTGCTGGAGGACGAGCGCTTCCTCGACAACCGCCGCCGCATGGACAACCGCGAGGCGCTGCGCGAGATCCTCGACCGCGAGATCGCGCGGCGCAGCGTGGCGGAGTGGATCGAGCACTTCAACGAGGCCGGGGTGCCCTGCGGCCGAGTCTACGACCTGCACGAGACGTTCGAGGACCCGCAGGTCCGCGAGCAGCAGATGGCGCTGGAGCTCGACCAGGGCGAGCGCGGCAAGGTGCCGACCACCGGCTTCCCGGTGAAGATGTCCGAGGCCCCGGCGGCCATCCACCACCCGGTGCCGGAGCTCGGCGAGCACACCGAGGAGATCCTCGCCGCGCTGGGGTTGGCGGCCGCCGAGCGCGGGGCGCTGCGCGACAAGGGCGTCATCTGAACCGCCCCTGCGGGGCAGGCACAGCAGCACGACAACAACAAGGACCAGGAGCGACGACATGCCGATCACTTCCATGACACCCCGCCGCCTGATGGCCTCCACCCTGCTGGGGCTGGGCCTGACGGGCGGCCTTGCCGGCCAGGCGCTGGCCATCGACGAGTGCATCGCCCCGGCCGACCCCGGTGGCGGCTGGGACTTCACCTGCCGCTCGGTGGGCCAGCTGCTGCGCGAGCTGGACCTGGTCGACGGCAACGTCCAGGTGACCAACATGCCGGGCGGCGTGGGCGCCGTGGCGTTCTCCAACGTGGCCGGCAAGCGTGCCGACGACAGCGATCTGATGGTGGCCACCAGCACCGTGGGCATGACCCAGATCGCCCAGGGGCGCTACCCGGGCGACGCCGACACCATGCGCTGGCTGGGGATGCTCGGCACCGACGTTGGGGTGATCCTGGTCGATGACGAGAGCGCCTATCAGACCCTCGACCAGCTGCTCGAGGCGATCGTTGCCGACCCCACCTCGGTGGTGATGTCCGGCTCCAGCGGCGCCGGCGGCTGGGACCATATCCGCGCGCTGATGCTGGCCAAGGCCGCGGGGCTGCCGGGGGATCGCATCGGCGCGCTACGCTGGGTGCAGTTCGACGGCGGCGGGCCGGCCGTGACCCAGATGATGGGTGGTCACGTGGATGCGGTCTCCACCGACCTGGGCGAGATCGCCGGCTTCATCGAGTCCGGCGACGTGCGGGTGCTGGCGGTGCTCTCCGACGAGCCGCTGCCCGAGCCGTTCGACGCGCTGCCGACGGCCGTCTCCCAGGGCTACGACGTGACCGGTTACAACTGGCGCGGTTTCTATACCGGTGGCGAGGTCTCGGACGACGATTACGCGGCCATGGTCGAGACCCTCCATGCCCTTTATGAAAGCGACGAGTGGAAGGCGGTCGCGGCGCAGAACGGCCTGGTGCCGCTGTGGCGCGGTGGCGACGAGTTCAGCGACTTCGTGCGCGAGTCGATCGACAGCGTCGAGGCCATTTCCCGCGAGATCGGAGTCATTCAGTGAGCGCCGCCCCGCCGATTCGCCATGCCGCCCTGGGCGACCGCATCGCCGGGGCGGCGCTGGCACTGCTGGCGCTGGGCGCCTGGTGGCACTCGCATACCTTCGTCACCGGTTTCATGCAGCCGGTGGGGCCGGGGGTCTTCCCCCGGCTGGTCAGCGTGCCGCTGGGCGTGCTGTCGCTGTACCTGATTGCGCGCCCCGGCATCAATCAGCGCTGGCCGGAGAAGACGGCGCTGGTGCGCCAGCTCGGCATGCTGCTGCTGCTGGGCTGCTATGCCATCGTGCTCGAGCCGCTGGGCTTCGTGCCGGCGACGCTGCTGGCCACGGTGCTGCTGATGCGCCTGTTCGGTGCCCGATGGCGTCAGGCCCTGCCATACGGGGCGCTGCTCGGGTTTGCGCTGTACGTGCTGTTCGAATTCGCCCTGGGCATTCCGCTGCCCGACACGCCCGGCTGGAGTGGGTAGCGATACGTCATGGATATTCTCGATTTCCTCGTGCACGGGTTCGCGGTGGCGCTGCAGCCCGAACATCTGCTGCTGGCGCTGATCGGCTGCACCGTCGGTACCCTGATCGGCGCCCTGCCAGGGCTGGGGCCGGTGAACGGCGTGGCGCTGATGATCCCGCTGGCGTTCAACTTCGGGCTGGCGCCCACCGCGGCGCTGATCCTGCTGGTCAGCGTGTATTACGGCTGCATGTATGGCGGCCGCATCAGCTCCATCGTGCTCAACATTCCCGGCGACGAGCCGGCGATGATGACGACCCTCGACGGCTACCCGATGGCGCGCGCCGGCCGCGGCGGCGAGGCGCTGGGGCTGTCCGCCGTGGCCTCTTTCGCCGGGGCGACCATCGCCACCATCGGCCTGACGCTGTTCGCGCCGCTGCTGGTCAAGGTGGCGATCCGCTTCGGGCCCGCCGAGTACTTCGCGCTGTTCATGCTGGCCTTCGCCACCATCGGCGGGGTGACCTCCGGCAGCTTCACCAAGAGTTTCATCGCCGCCTGCCTGGGCCTGCTGCTCGGCACGGTGGGGATCGATCCCGTCAGCAGCGTGGCGCGCTACACCTTCGGCTGGTATGAGCTCTATGACGGCATCGACTATCTGGTGGCGCTGATCGGGCTGTTCGCCATCTCCGAGTGCCTGCTGTTCCTGGAGCGTGATCATCGCCTGGAGATCACGCCCGTGCGGCTCGGCTCGGCCGTGCCGGGCATGCGGCGCTCGAAAAGCTGCGCTTCGACCATCGGCCGCGGCTCGCTGATCGGCTTCATCGCCGGTGTGCTGCCCGGCGCCGGCGCCTCGCTCGGCAGCTTCCTGTCCTATTCGCTGGAGAAGCGCCGCTGGGGCGACAAGGGCGACTTCGGTCGCGGCGACCCCCGCGGCGTGGCGGCCCCGGAGGCGGGCAACAACGCCGCCGCCGGCGGGGCGCTGATCCCCATGCTGTCGCTGGGCATCCCCGGCAGCGGCACCACCGCCATCCTGCTGGCGCTGCTGCTGTCGATGAACATCACCCCCGGGCCGCTGCTGTTCGAGCAGCAGCCGGACATGGTCTGGGGCCTGGTGGCGGCGCTGTTCATCGGCAACGTCATGCTGCTGGTGCTCAACATCCCGCTGGTGGGGCTGTTCGCCAAGGTGCTGCAGGCGCCCTCCTGGTTCCTGATGCCGATGGTGGTGCTGGTGGCCTTCGTGGGGGTCTATTCGCTCAACAACAGCCCCTTCGACCTCTTCATGATGCTGGCCTTCGGCGTGCTCGGCTATGTGCTGCGCAAGCTCGAGATTCCCACCGTGCCGGTGGTGCTGGGGCTGCTGCTGGGTGGGCAGATGGAGTTCAACCTGCGGCGGGCGATGTCGATCACCGGCGGCGACTGGAGCATCCTGTGGAGCAGCGGGATCTCGATCGGCATCTATGTCTTCGCCGCGACCCTGCTGTGCGCCGGGCTGATCTATGCGCTGCTGGTCAAGCGCCGGCTGGTCTGACGGAAAGCGAAAGCCGCGCCGGCGGCTTGGGTGGCGTGCCTCCCGGTGCCAGAATGAAGGCCTCAAGGAGGAACGCCCATGACGCAGATGACCTGGGAGCGGCTGCTCGACCCGGCCCGGCTCCATGACCGGCGCGGCACGTCTCGCGACGAGATCGGCCGCAGCCCCTTCCACAAGGACCACGACCGCATCGTCTTCGCCGGCTCCTTCCGCCGCCTGGGGCGCAAGACCCAGGTGCACCCGCTGACCGACAACGATCATATCCACACCCGCTTGACCCACTCGCTGGAGGTCGGCTGCGTAGGGCGCTCGCTGGGCATGAGCGTCGGCGAGGGGCTGCGCCACCGGCTGCCCGAGGACATCACGCCGGCCGATCTCGGCGTGATCGTCCAGGCCGCCTGCCTGGGCCACGACATCGGCAACCCGCCCTTCGGCCACGCCGGGGAGTACGCGATCCGCGACTGGTTCAAGCGCGCCGAGAGCGACGGCAGCGGGCTGCTGGAGGGGCTGTCCGACGCCGAGCGCGCCGACCTGCTGACCTACGAGGGCAACGCCCAGGGCTTTCGCATCGTCACCCAGATCGAATACAACCAGTTCCGCGGTGGCATGCGCCTGACCGCGGCGACGCTGGGCACCCTGCTCAAGTATCCCTGGACCGTCGAGCACGGCGGCAGCGCCGGCAAGTTCGGCTGCTACCAGAGCGAGGCCCATCTGCTGACCGAGGTGGCCGAGCGGCTGGGGCTGCTGCCCCAGGGCGAGAACCGCTGGAGCCGGCATCCGCTGGCCTGGCTGGTCGAGGCCGCCGACGACATCTGCTACGCGCTGCTCGACCTGGAGGACGGCCTGGAGATGGGCATCCTCGGTTTCGACGAGGTGGCCGGCATCCTGACCCAGATCGCCGGCGGCGAGCCCGGCGACTTCGCGACCATGCGCGAGGAGGGCGTGTCCCAGCGGCGGCGGATCGCCGCGCTGCGCGGGGCGGCCATGGAGCGGGCGGTGACCGAGGTGGCCGGAGCGTTCGTCCAGCACGAGGCCGAGCTGCTCGGCGGCCGGCTGCGCCACGACCTGCTCGAGCTGTGCCACCCGGACCTGGACTGGGGGGTGAAGACGGCCAAGCAGCTGGCGCGGGAGCGCATCTTCCGCAACGAACGCAAGGCCAAGCTGGAGATCGGCGCCTACACCACCCTGGGCATCCTGCTGGAGGCCTTCATCGGCGCCGCCCACGAGCTGCACCACACCGGCGGCTCGACCTTCAAGCACCAGCGGGTGCTGGCGCTGATCGGCGAGAACACCCCGCGCCCCTCCTGGTCGCTCTACGACAGCTACCGGCGCATGCTCGACTTCATCGGCGGCATGACCGACCACTACGCGGTGGATCTGGCTCAGGAGATGGGCGGGCGGCTCAGGGGCGACTGAGCGGCGGGCCTCTGCGGCGCCGGTTCAGGCCGTCAGCTGCAGCGGCGGCTCCCCGTCAGGATCGCGATCGTCGTCGTCCAGGCCGATGACGCGGCGGATGGCGTCGCCGATGCGCCGGCTGCTGTTGGCGATGCCCTGGTTGCCGAACAGGCGGTTGAACTCGAACACGTAGGGATGCCCGTCGACCATGGCGATGTCGAAGCCGGCGTGGTCGATGTCGAGCTCGCGGGCCAGGCGGCGGGCCAGACCGATGGCCGCCTCGGGAATCGCCGCGTGGTCGATTCGTCCGCCCTGGCTGACGTTGGCGCGATAGCCCTCGAGCGGCGTGATCCGCCAGTAGGCGGCGATCACCTCGCCGCCGACCAGCACGATGCGCAGGTCACGGTCGATCGGCAGCCGCGCCTGGGCATACAGCACCGGCTCCTCGGCGACGTGGTCGTCGAGATCCTGGCGCGACGCGATCAGCCGTACGCCCTCGCCCATGGCGCTCTTGATGCGCTTGGCGATGAAGGGGTAGCCGAAGCGCGCCTCGATGTGGTCGAGAGCGGCGCGGGAGGTGCCGCGAATCTCGGTGGGCGGCACGTGCTCGGGGCACAGTGCCAGGAAGGCGCGGGTCTGCTGGACCTTGTCGTGGCCCAGGTGGTAGCTGGCCAGACTCGGGAAGATGCGCGCGCCGAGCCCGTAGGCCAGGGCATTGACCTGCCAGTATTCGGGGAACAGCAGCCAGTCCGCCTGACGGATCTCCTCCAGGTGATCGTACATGCGTTCCGGCTTGATATAGCGCACCCCGGGAATCCCCAGGGTGCGAAAAACGTCGAACGTGATGAGTTTCATGGTGATGAAAAGGCCATCTCCTGCGAAGGCGGCGAATTATTATCCGCCTTCATGGTTCTGGCAAGCGTTATCGGCCCTCGGGCATCCCCGAGGCAGGCATGATGAGGAGGAGCGCACGACAGTGAAGCGTTCTAGACCGTATTGGCGGCCGAAGAAGGTGCTGCTGATGGGGCTGCTGGGCGGCTGGCTGGCCGTGACCTCGGCCCTGCCGGCCTCGGCGTCATCGCCACTGGCGCTGGACGGTGTCGATCACTACACCTTGGCGCTGACCTGGCATCCCGGCTTCTGCGCCAGTCGCTCGCGGCCGCCACGAGAGTGCCGGGAGGCCCGGCTGCGGCGCGGGGCGGACGACGGCTTCGTGCTGCACGGGCTCTGGGCCTCGCTGCCCGACGACTTCCGCGAGCGCGGGGTCACGCGTCGTGACTGGTGGCGCCAGGGATGCTTCCTGGAAACGCCACGGCCGGCCGGCGGTTTCTGCCGCGCCCATGCGCCGCTGGCGCTGCCGGACGCCCTCGGGCGGCGGCTGGATCGTGCCATGCCGGGGCGGGCGAGCTGCCTGGATCGCTACCAGTACGCCAAGCACGCGGCCTGCCTGGCGCTGCCCGAGGAGGCGCTGTTCGCGACCTCGCTCGAGCTGCTTGAGGCAGTGAACGACAGCGCCTTCGGCGACTTCGTGGCGCTGCATCGTGGCGGCGTGGTGGGGCGCAACGCCCTGATCGACGCCTTCGAGGCGGCTTTCGGCGAGGGCCGGGGGCGGGCGCTGCGCCTGGAGTGCCGCGGGCGCGGCAATCGGCTGCTGACCGAGGTGCGTATCGGCATCGATGCCGAGGCCCTCGACCGCTTCCCGTCGGCCGACAGCCTGGTACGGCTCGGCCGCGGGCGCTGCGCGACGCGGGTCAGGATCGCCGATTTCGACTGACGGCCATCCCTCAGTGCGGGGCGCGGCGGTGGATCGCGGCGATCACCGCCTCGCGGGTGGCGTCGTCGAGGGCATCCAGACGCCGCTCGGGCAGCCGCTCGGCCAGGGCATCGCCGCTGACCACCAGCAGGTCATCGGCGGCCTCGGGGTGCTCGATCTGCCAGCCAGGCAGGGCCAGCACGCCCTGCACCGGCACCGGTTGGCCCAGCTCTTGCTCCAGCCATTCGGCCAGCCAGCGCGCGGCGCGGCGGGTGTCGCGCAGCGGGCGTCGCTCGATCCAGCCCGGGAAGCGCAGGCGAGCGTGTTCGACCGTGACGCGGTTGTCCTCCTCGCCAGAGGGGCGCACCGTCGGGCTGCGGGCCCAGGTCTCGACGGCGAACACGCCATGGGGCGTGATCGCCACGTGATCGAGCGTGTCGCCTTCGGCGGGCACGTCGTGGAAGATGACGTAGGGGTGTGACTCGGGGCGGATCAGTCGCTCGAGCTCCTGGCCCACCGCCAGTTCGCAGGCCAGCCCCAGCTTGAGGCGGCGGATGCGCTGGAAGTCGCGGATCAGTCGGAAGCAGAAGATCAGCACCAGCAGCGTGGAGAGCGCGCCGTAGAGGGTCCATTCGACCCATTCCGGTTCGTCGGAGAACAGCATGCGCCCCATGCCGTAGACCAGCGGCGTCATGATCACGATCGGGCCCAGGGCGCCGTTGAGGAACAGGCCGGCGAAGGCGCGGTCCAGACGGTCGCGCAGCGACTGGCCCGGCTCGCGCAGCGGGTGGGCGTCGAAGGGCGAGCTGACCCGGGCGTCGTGCAGATTGCGCAGCCCGACCACGATCACCGCGGTCGCCGCCAGAGGAAACAGGAAGATGAGGGGAATCAGGTATTCCAGCCAGGCCATCGGGAGTCCTTGCCCGTGGGGGATCCCGTCTATTGTAGACAGGATCGGCGCCCCGAGGCCATGCTCGGCGCGCATGCCGAGAAGCGAGGAGTGACATGAGCGATCGTCAGGCGCCGCTCGGCGCCGATCTCGAGGCCCTGGCGGCCTTCGTGGCGAGCACGCCGCGCCTGGCCGTGCTGACCGGGGCCGGCGTCAGCACGGCCAGCGGCATCCCCGACTATCGCGACGACGGCGGCGACTGGAAGCGCTCGCCGCCGATGCAGCATGGCGTCTTCATGGGCAGCCAGGCCGCCCGGCAGCGCTATTGGGCGCGGGCGCTGATCGGCTTCCGCACGCTTCAGGAGGCGCGCCCCAACGAGGCCCATGGTGCCCTGGCGCGGCTCGAGGCCGAAGGGCGGGTGATCGGCATCATCACCCAGAACGTCGACGGCCTGCATCGCCGCGCCGGCTCGCGTCGGGTGATCGAGCTGCATGGCCGGGCCGACCTGGTGCGCTGCATGGGCTGCGGGGCGACACGCATGCGCCATGATCTGCATGCCGAGCTGGCCCGCCACAATCCCGACTGGCTCGACACCGGCGCCCGGGCCGGTCCGGATGGCGATGCCGACCTGGAAGCGGACTTCGCGGGCTTCCGTGTGCCGGACTGCACCCGCTGCGGTGACGGCATCTGGAAGCCGGACGTGGTGTTCTTCGGCGACAGCGTGCCTCGCCCCCGCGTGGACGAGGCCTTCGCGTTGCTGGAGGAGGCCGACGGGCTGCTGGTGGTGGGCTCGTCGCTGATGGTCTACTCGGGCTTCCGCTTCGCCCGCGAAGCCGCCCGGGCCGGCAAGCCACTGGCCTGTCTGAACCTCGGACGCACCCGCGCCGACGACCTCTATACGCTCAAGGTCACGGCCGGCGCCGAGGCCGGGCTGGCCGCGCTGGTCGAGACGCTGAAGGAAGGGCCTAGCCGCCGGCCAGCCTGACCTTGAACCCTCGCTTCTCCAGCTCGCCCTTGAGCACCTCGCGCTGGTCGCCTTGAATCTCGATCACGCCGTCCTTCAGGGCGCCGCCGGTGCCGCAGCGTTTCTTGAGCTCCTTGGCCAGGGTCTTGAGCTCGTCGGCCTTGAGCGGCACGCCATCGACCAGGGTCACGCCCTTGCCCTTGCGGCCCTTGGTCTCGCGGCGTAGGCGCACGATGCCGTCCAGGCCCGCCAGGCGCTCCTCTTCGGCGGCCTCGGCGCAGCGGCAGTCGTCGACGGGCTGGCGGCACTCGGGGCAGGTGTCGCCGTGTTCGGTGGAGTAGACCAGGCCACGCAGCTGGTCCTGGAGAGATGCCATGGGGCCTCCTCGGCAATGGATGCGGGCCCCAGATGATACGAGGCCCGGCGGCGGCGGTCGATGCGGGCGGGCCTTGCGCGTCGGCTCATGTGTGCCGACGGTCGGGCCCGAGGACCTCGGGGCCGAGCTCGGAGGCCTGGCTCAGCCCCAGCAAGCCGATCGTCCGGTCCACTTCTCCGCGCAGCAGGTCGAGGGCATGCGCGACGCCGGCCTGGCCGCCGGCGGCCAGGCCGTACAGCGTCGCTCGCCCCAGCCAGACCGCATCGGCCCCCAGGGCCAGCGCCTTGACGATATCCGTGCCACGCCGGAAGCCGCTGTCGATGAACAGCTGGCAGCGTTCGCCGACGGCCTTTCTGGCGTCGGGCAGCACCTCCAGCGGCGAGCAGGCGCTATCGAGCTGGCGCCCCCCATGATTGGAGAGTACCACCCCGTCGACGCCGAGTGTCGCGGCCTGCTCGGCCTCGGCCGGCGCCAGGATGCCCTTGACGATCAGCTTGCCCTGCCAGTGATCGCGCAGCCAGGCGATATCGTCCCAGTTGAGGGAAGGGTCCAGCTGCTGGCCGATGATGGCCGAGGCGCCCTGCACGCTCTGCTTGCCGGGCGGCAGCAGGTCGCCGAGGTTCTTGAAGGTGGGCATGCCGTCGGGGATCAGCACGTCGGCGATCCAGCGCGGGCGGGTCAGCAGATGCAGGAGATTGCGCAGCGTGGGCTGCATGGGCTTGCGGAAGTTGCGCAGGTCCCACTCCCGGTTGCCGTAGATGGCGCTGTCGGTGGTGACCACGAGCGTCTCGTATCGCGCCGTTCGGCAGCGTTCGACCAGTTTCCTGACGTAGTCGCGGTCGCGATAGAAGTAGATCTGCATCCAGGCCCTGAGGTCTTCGACGTCGGCGATCTCCTCCAGCGAGGTGGTGGCCACGTTGCTGAGCACGAAGGGGATGTTCGCAGCGGACGCCGCCGCGGCCAGCTTCAGGTCGCCGTTCTTCGTCATCATGCCGTTGTAGCCGGTCGGTCCGATCACCAGAGGCAGGGCATGTTGCCGGCCCAGCAGGGTGGTGGACAGGTCCCGGGGGCCGACGCGCGTCAGGGTTTTCGGTTCGAACCGGTAATCGTCGAACACCCGGCGGTTGCGATCCAGCGTGCGTTCATCGTCGGCACCGCCCTCGAGATACTCATGGACAAAATGGGGCAGTCTGCGGCGGGCGATCCGCGCCAGGTCCTCGATGTTGAGTGCCTTTCGATAGTCGGTTCCGGCATAGCTGGCGCGTTCCACGTGGGTCTCCCTTTGCCGATGGCGCATGACACCAATGTCTAATAACGAAGCGCTTTTCGCTCTCCTGCCATACTACCATACTAGTTGCATCGAAAAGGCGAGGGCCCATGGCCGTGCCGATAACGGGGTGACGTCATGAACACGACATTGCAGGCGCTGTGGCAGGAGATGCGCGACGAGGGGGCGGTGCGCCAGCGGCTCTACACGGTGCTGCGGCAGTCGATCATCCGCATGGTGCTGGCGCCGGGGCAGGCGCTGTCGGAGAAGGAGCTGGCCGAGACCTTTTCGGTCAGTCGTCAGCCCGTCCGCGAGGCCTTCATCCGGCTGTCGGAGGCCGGACTGGTCGAGGTGCGCCCCCAGCGTGGCACCTTCGTGGTCAAGATTTCGCAGCAGGCCGTTCTCGAGGCCCGTTTCGTGCGCGAGGCGGTCGAGGTGGCCGTGGCACGAGAGGCCGCCAGCAAGGGGCTGAGTGATCGCACCCTGGCGGAGCTGCACGAGCTGATCGCGCGACAGCGCCGGTGCATCGAGCCGGCGGATCACGATCGCTTCTTCCTGCTGGATGAAGAGTTCCATCGCACCCTGTCGCTGGGGGCCGGGCAGCAGACCGCCTGGAAGGTGGCCGAGGAGGTCAAGGCGCAGCTCGATCGCGTGCGCTATCTGAGCGTTCCCGAGAGCACGCCGCTCGACAAGCTGATCGCCCAGCACCAGGCGATCGTCGATGCAATCGAGCGACGCGATGCCGACGCGGCCGCCGAGGCGATGCGTGTTCACCAGTGCGAGATCCTGCAGTCGCTGCCCGACCTCGTGAGCCGATTCCCCGAAATGTTCCAGTCCGCCCTGATACCACCGCTTGTCGAGGAGAGCCAGGCATGAAGATCGAACGGGCCTATACCATCGTCACCGCACCGGGGCGCAACTTCGTCACCCTCAAGATCGTTACCGACGAGGGCGTCTACGGCATTGGTGATGCCACCCTCAACGGCCGCGAGCAGGCGGTGGTGGCCTATCTCGAGGAACACGTGATTCCGGCCCTGATCGGCCGCGATCCCCAGCGCATCGAGGACATCTGGCACTACCTCTATCGCGGTGCCTACTGGCGCCGCGGTCCGGTGACCATGACCGCCATCGCCGCCGTCGACATGGCGCTGTGGGATATCAAGGCCAAGGTCGCCGGGATGCCGCTGTACCAGCTGCTGGGCGGCAAGAGTCGCGAGCGAGTGATGGTCTACGGCCACGCCACCGGCAAGGACATCGAGTCCTGCCTCGAGGAGGTCGCGCGCCACGTCGAGCAGGGCTATCGCGCGGTTCGCGTGCAGGCCGGCGTGCCGGGGATCGCCAGCATCTACGGCGTGGCCAAGCGCCCCGGCGAGCGCTACGAGCCCGCCGATGCCGACCTGCCGGCCGAGCACGTCTGGAGCACCGCCAAGTATCTCAACCACGTGCCCAAGCTGTTCGCCGCCGTGCGCGAGCGCTTCGGCGATGACCTGCACGTGCTGCACGACGTCCACCACCGACTGACGCCCATCGAGGCGGCGCGACTGGGCAAGGAGGTCGAGCCCTACCACCTGTTCTGGCTCGAGGACTGCGTGCCGGCCGAGAACCAGGAGAGCTTCGGCCTGATCCGCCAGCACACCACCACGCCGCTGGCGGTGGGCGAGGTCTTCAACAGCCTCTTCGATGCCAAGGCGCTGATCGAGAACCAGTGGATCGACTATATCCGGGCGACCCTGACCCATGCCGGCGGCATCACCCACATGCGGCGGCTGGCCGACCTGGCCGGGCTCTATCACGTGCGCACCGGCTTCCACGGCCCGACCGATCTGTCGCCGGTCTGCCTGGGGGCGGCGATCCACTTCGATACCTGGGTGCCCAACTTCGGCATCCAGGAGTACATGCCTCATGCGGACGTGACCAACGAGGTCTTTCCCCACGACTACCGTTTCGAGGATGGCCACTTCATCGTCGGCGAGACGCCTGGACACGGCGTCGATATCGACGAGGACGCGGCCGCCCAATATCCCTATCGCCGTGCCAGCCTGCCGGTCAACCGGCTCGAGGACGGCACGCTGTGGCACTGGTAACGAGGTGAATCGATGAAAGCCTTTCAGGTAAACGCGCCCCAGGACTACCGGCTGGTCGAGGCCGAAGCCCCCGCGGTGGCCGCGGGCGAGGTCCAGGTGAAGGTGGCCTTCGCCGGGATCTGCGGCTCCGACATGCACATCATCCACGGTGACAACGCCTTCGTGCGTTTCCCGCGGATCACCGGCCACGAGTTCGCCGGGCTGGTCGAGGCGGTGGGCGAGGGTGTCGAGGGCGTGGCCGTCGGCGACCGGGTGTGTATCGATCCGGTGATCAGCTGCGGCGAGTGCTATCCCTGCCGCATCGGCCGTCCCAATGTCTGCACCGCGCTGGAAGTGATCGGCGTGCATCGCAACGGCGGCTTCGAGGAGCGGGTCAACGTGCCGGCCGGCAACGTCCATCGCCTGCCCGAGGGGCTCGGGCTGGATGCCGCGGCGCTGGTCGAACCCTATACCATCGCCGCCAACGTGCTGAGTCGCATGCAGCCGCATCCGGGCGATCGCCTGCTGATTCTCGGGGCCGGCGTGATCGGCCTGACCATTCTGCAGGTGGCTCGCGCCCAGGGCATCGAGGACATCACCGTCAGCGACGTCATCGACGCTCGCCTGGAGACCGCTCGCGAGCTGGGCGCCACCCGAACCCTCAACGGCGCCGAGCAGGACGTCGAGGCCGAGGTCGAGGCGCTGACCGGCGGTGAAGGCATGCCGCTGATCGCCGATGCCGCCTGCGTGCCGGCCCTGCTGCCGCAGATGCTGCGCATGGCGTCGCCGGCGGGCCGCATCGGGCTGCTTGGCTTCAACCCGACGCCCAGCGATCTGGTGCAGCTGGAGGTGATCAAGAAGGAGCTGACCCTGGTCGGCTCGCGACTCAACAACCGCAAGTTTCCGGAAGTGATCGAGCTGATGGCATCCGGGCGACTCGATCCGCTGGCGCTGGTGAGCCATCGCCTGCCCTTCGACGACATGCCCGGGGCCATCGAGATGATCGATCATCATCCCGAAAGTGCCCGCAAGGTACTGATCGAGATCGGTGCCTGAGGGCTGCACTCGCGCCATCCAGCCAACAACACACAACAGCAAGTGCCAGGAGAACACGCCATGTTCAAGCGACTCGTCACCAGCGCCGTCCTCGGCGCCGCCCTGCTCGGCAGCCAGGCCAGCCTCGCCGCCGACTACACCCTGAAGTTCGGCCATCTGGCCAACGAGCAGCACATCTGGAACCAGGCGGCCCTCAAGTTCAAGGAACTGGTCGAGGAGAACTCCGACGGGCAGATCGAGGTTCAGGTCTATCCCAACGAGCAGCTCGGCGCCGAGATGGACGTCATCAACAGCATCCAGCTGGGCACCGCCGACATGACCATCACCGGCGAGAGCCTGCAGAACTGGGCGCCCAAGGCGGCGATGATGGCCGTGCCCTATGCCTTCCGCGACTCCGAGCACCTCAGGCAGGCCGTGGAAGGGGATATCGGCGACCAGATCGAGGCTCAGATCACCGAACGCGCCAACCTGGTGCCGCTGGCCTGGTTCGAGCGCGGCCCGCGCGAGCTGACCAGCAACCGTCCGATCACCTCGCCCGAGGATCTGGACGGCATCCGCCTGCGGGTGCCCAACGTGCCGCTGTTCGTCGACGCCTGGGAGGCGCTGGGCGCGCGGCCGACGCCGATGGCCTTCAGCGAGGTCTTCACCGCGCTGCAGCAGAGCACCATACAGGCCCAGGAGAACCCGCTGAGCCTGATCGAGAGCGCCAGCTTCGATGAGGTGCAGGACTACGTGAACCTCACTGGCCACGTGCGCAGCTGGATCTACGTGGTGATCGGCAGGAACCAGCTCGAGGCGATGCCCGACGACTTGCAGCAGGTCGTGCGTGATGCCGCCCAGGAGATGCAGGCCTACGAAGCCGACCTGTTCGCGACGGACCAGGAGCGTCTGCGCCAGAGCCTGGAGGAGCGCGGCATGGAGTTCGTCGAGGTTGACACCGAGGCCTTCGCCGAGAAGGCGCGCCCGGCGGTGCTCGAGGCGCTGAACGACGAGCAGCGTGCGCTCTACGACGCGATTCAGGACCTCTAAAGTACGGGGCGGGCACTTCGGTGCCCGCCACTTCCTTCCTGTTGCCATCGGGGTGGCCGATCACCCCCGAGAGGTGTACCCATGGATGCTTCCGAGCAGCGGGCCGTCGAGGAGCTCGACGCCCTGTCGGCGGTGCCACGCCTGCCGGGCCTGGCCGGTCGTGTGATCGGCTGGCTCGATACCCTGTTCACCTTCCTCGCGACACTGGCACTGGTGGGCATCGCCGCCACCGTGCTGCTGCAGGTCGTCGGGCGTCTGGCGCTGCCTTCCTCGCCGGCCTGGACCGAAGAACTGTCGCGTTACCTGTTCATCTACATGGTCGCCCTCTCCGCCGGCGTGGTGATCCGCCGGCGCCGCAACGTCAACGTGGAGCTCTTCCATCACTGGATGGGGCCGCGCGGGCGGGCGATCTACCAGGTGCTGGTATGCCTGCTGGTGGGGGGCTTCGCCCTGATCGTGCTGCCCTACGCCTGGCAGTACGCCGCCAATGGCACCTGGCAGACCTCGCCGACCCTGAGGGTGCCCATGCTCTACATTTTCTTCTCCACCGTGGTGCTGTTCGGGCTGGTCCTGCTGTATAGCGCCATCGGTGTCATCGAAGGCCTTTGGGGTGCCTGGCACCCGGCCTCCCACGCCGATACGGAGACCCCGTGATGGAAGTGATCGCGCTGTTCGCCGTCTTCCTGGTGCTGCTGCTGGTCGGGGTGCCGATCGCCTTCTCGCTGGGCATCGCCTCGCTGAGCTATCTGCTGCTGGCGGGGATTCCGCTGACCATCGTGCCGCAGCGCCTCTACTCGGGAATCGACACTTTCGTGCTGTTGTGTATTCCCGGTTTCGTGCTGGCCGGGAACCTGATGAACGTCGGCAACATCACCGAGCACATCGTGCGTTTCTCCAACGCCCTCGTCGGCCACATCCGCGGCGGCCTGGGCCTGGCCAACGTCGGCGGCTCGATGATCTTCGGCGGCATCTCGGGCACGGCCGTGGCGGATGCCGCCAGCATCGGCTCGGTGATGATTCCCGGCATGTCGAAGGCCGGCTACGACAAGCCGTTCTCGGCCGCCGTCACTGCGGCCTCCTCGACCATCGGGCCGATCATCCCGCCCAGCGTGCCGATGATCATCGCCGGCTCGCTGACCGGCGTCTCGGTCGGCCGCATGTTCCTGGCCGGCGCCATCCCGGGCATCCTGCTGGGCGTGGCGATGATGGTCACTGTCTACCTGCTGGCCATTCGCCGCGGCTATCCCAAGGAGAAGCGGGTATCCCTGCTGCAGCTGGTGCGCGAGGGGCGCACCGCCTTCTGGGCGCTGCTGATGACCGCCATCATTCTCTACGGCATCATCGGCGGTTTCTTCACGCCCACCGAGGCCTCCATCGTCGCCAGCCTCTATGCGCTGGTGGTCGGCATGTACGTCTACAAGGGGCTCTCCTGGCGCAAGCTGCCGGCCATCCTCACCGACACCGTGCTGACCTCTTCCGCACTGCTGCTGCTGGTGGGGCTGGCCAACCTGTTCGGCTGGATCCTGACCAGCGAGCAGATTCCCCAGATGGTCGCGTCCGGCATCCTGGCGATCAGCGAGAATCCGCTGGTGGTGATCCTGATCCTCAACCTGATCATGTTGTGCGTCGGCGCCTTCATGGAGACGATCGCTGCGCTGATCATCCTCTTCCCGGCGCTGCTGGGCGTGGCGACCGGGGTGGGCATGGACCCGGTGCACTTCGCGGTGATGGCGGTGCTCAACCTGATGATCGGCCTCACCACACCACCGGTGGGCGTCTGCCTGTTCGTGGTCTCGGGGATCGGCAACCTGCAGGTGCTGACCGTGGCCCGGGCGATCCTGCCGTTCCTGATCTGCAACCTTGCCGTGCTGCTGCTGGTGGCCTACGTGCCGGCCATCTCGATGTGGCTGCCCAACCTGATCCTCGGCCCGTAAGGCCGCGCCCCTGACATGGAGAGCATGATGCAGAGTGTCAAACGGCTGCCGGCCAGTGCCGGCAGGGTTCGAATCGGCATGGTCCATCTGGGCCTGGGCGCCTTCCACCGCGCCCACCAGGCGGTCTACCTGGAGCGCTATCGCCAGCGTACCGGCGATGACGCCTGGGGCGTGAGCAGTGCCAACCTGCGTGCCAGCGTGGCGCTGGTCGATGCCCTGCGCGAGGCCGGCCATCGCTATCACGTGGCCGAATACGCCGACAGCGAGCATGTCACCGTGCGCGAGATCGGCGTGATCGAGGAGACGCTGTTCACCGGCAAGGACGAGAACGGCCGCTGGGGGCGCGACGTCGAGACGCTGCTCGAGCGCATGGCGTCCCCCGAGACCCGCATCGTCACCCTGACGGTGACCGAGAAGGGCTATTTCCTGAGCCCGGCCAGCGGCGAGCTGCTGGTCGACGACCCGCTGGTGGCCGCCGATATCGCTCATCCCGAGGCGCCGCGTACCGCGCCGGGGCTGCTGGTCGAGGCGCTGGCGCGACGTCATGCGGCAGGGCAGGCGCCGTTCACGGTGCTCAGCTGTGACAACATGCCCGACAACGGCAAGCGCACCCGGGCCGCCGTGATGGCGCTGGCGGCGCGGCGCGATGCTGGGCTGGCCGACTGGATCGCGGACGAGGTCGCCTTCCCGTGCAGCATGGTCGACCGCATCGTGCCGGCCATGACCGAGGCCGACTTCTCGCGCCTGGCAGTGCTCGGCATCGAGGATCGCAACGCCGTGGTCGGCGAGTCGTTCAGTCAGTGGGTGGTCGAGGACGACTTCCCCCAAGGGCGTCCCGACTGGGCCGCGGACGGCGTGGAGATGGTGGCCGACGTGGCCCCCTTCGAGACCATGAAGCTGCGGATGCTCAACGGCAGTCATTCCCTGCTCGCCTACCTGGGCGCGCTGGGTGGCATCGAGACGGTGGCCGAGGCCGTGGGCCGCGAGGATCTGACGTCGCTGCTGCGCCGCTACATGCTCGACGAGGCCGCCTCGACCCTCGCCATGCCCGAGGGCACGGACCTCGACGCCTACGCCGAGCAGCTGCTGGCCCGCTTCGCCAACGACAGCCTGCACCACCGTCTGCAGCAGATCGCCATGGACGGTTCCCAGAAGCTGCCCCAACGCTGGCTGAGTGGTGCCGAGATCCACCTTGCCGCCGGGCGAGACGTGGCCTGCACGGCGCTCGGTGTGGCCGCCTGGATTCGCTACACGGCCGGCACAGACCTGGCCGGCACCCCCCACGCCGTGGACGACCCGCTGGCCGACCGCCTGGCGGCGCTGCATGTGCGTCATGGCGATGACATCGCCGGTCTCGTTTCCGCCTTCATGGCCGTGGAAGACGTTTTCCCGCCGGCGCTGGCGGCCGAGCCGCGTTTCGTCGCCGCCGTCACCGCCGCCTACACCGATCTGACACAACAGGGGCTGGCCGGGGCGCTGGACGCCCTCGGACGGGCCTGATCGAGAGGACACTCCCATGGAACATACCTGGCGCTGGTTCGGCCCCGCGGACCCCATCACCCTCGACGAGATTCGCCAGACCGGTGCGACCGGCATCGTCACCGCGCTGCACGAGATTCCCAACGGCGAGGTCTGGCCGGTGGAGGCCATTGAAGAGCGCAAGCGAATGATCGAGGCCGCCGGCCTGTCCTGGTCGGTGGTCGAGAGCGTGCCGGTACACGAGGACATCAAGAAGGGGTTGCCGGAGCGTGACGCCCATATCGCCGCCTACCAGCAGACGCTGCGCAATCTGGCGGCCTGTGGCATCGACACCGTCTGCTACAACTTCATGCCGGTGCTCGACTGGACGCGCACCGACCTGAGCTGGCGCCTGCCGGACGGCGGACTGGCGCTGCGCTTCGATCAGGTCGCCTTCGCTGCCTTCGACCTCTACCTGCTGGCGCGCCCCGGCGCCGAGGCCGAGTACTCCGATGCCGAGAAGACCGAGGCGAGGGCGTATTTCGACGACCTCGACGAGGCCGGGCGAGCGCGCCTGAAAGACACCATCATCGCCGGGCTGCCCGGCGCCGAGGAGCACTACACGCTCGAGCAGTTCCGGGGTGTGCTGGCGGAGTATGCCGAGATCGATGCCGAGCGGCTGCGCGAGCATCTGGGCGACTTCCTGGAGGCCATCGTTCCGGTGGCCGAAGAGGTAGGCGTACGCCTGGCGATTCACCCCGACGACCCTCCCCGGCCGCTGTTCGGTCTCCCTCGGGTGGTGTCCGACCCCGAGGACGCCCAGTGGCTGCTCGAGCGGGTGCCGAGTCCGGCCAACGGGCTGACGCTTTGCACCGGCTCCTACGGCGTCAGCGCCGATATCGACCTGGTGGGCATGGCCGAACGCTTCGCGCAGAATATCTACTTCGCTCACCTGCGCTCCACGCAGCGCGAGGCACCGGACTCGCGCTCCTTTCACGAGGCTCCGCATCTGGGCGGGGACGTGGACATGGTCGGCGTGGTCCGGGCGCTCGTCGCCGAGGAGCGTCGTCGCGAACGCGAAGGCGGCCCGCGGCTGCCGCTGCGCCCCGACCATGGCCATCACATCCTCGACGATCAGCACCGCGATACCGCCCCGGGGTACCCGCTCTACGGGCGCCTCAAGGGGCTGGCCGAGCTGCGCGGGGTGGAGCTGGGGGTGCGTTCGTTGACCAGCTGAAGGAGACTGGCTCGACAGGTGATGTCCCCGCTAGTGTGCCGGCGGGGGCGTCGTCGTCTCGCGGAGTGAGGGAGTCTCAGGGAGCCGGCGTCGTGCCGGCGGCCAGCCGGGCGATTGCCGCCGGCAGCTCGCTGGCGTGGCCGATGGACACGGCGCCTTCCGGCGTCGTTTCCTCCTCGGGAAGGCGGTTCAGGTGCACCACCCGCATGCCGGCATCCAGGCCGGCCGCCACGCCCACCGCGGCATCGTCGATCACCACGCAGTGCTCGGGCGCATGGCCCATGGCCTCGGCGGCCTTGAGGTAGAGGGCCGGGTCGGGCTTCCACACCCCCAGGGTGTAGGCGCTGAACAGCCGGTCGCCGAAGTGGTGGCCGAGCCCGGAGCTTTCCATGGCGCAGCGGATCTTGCGCTCCGGGCCGTTGGAGACCACCGCACGGGGATGCTCGGCGAGGGCCTCCAGGGCCGCCGGCATGCCGTCGATCGCGGCCAGCTCCGCGCGCATCCGCGCTTCCATCCGTGCCCGCATTTCGTCTTCCGCCGACCGGCGGCGCGCCTCGTCGAGGCTGCCGTGGTGGGCTTCCAGTGCCTGCACGATGGACAGGAAGCGCACGCCGCGAAACTCGTCCATGTACTGGCGGGCGGTGAAGGGCAGGCCGTGGCGCGGCAGGATCTCGGCCATCACCTCGGCCAGCAGGATCTCGCTGTCGACCAGGGTGCCGTCGGAATCGAAGAGCAGGCAGAGGGGCTGGGGCATGGTGTCCTCGTGATCGATCATGGAGTCAGGCCGGCGTGCAGGCCGGTTCGTTGAACGGGCTCAGCGGCCGCTCGCCGGACAACGCCAGGCGGATGTTGTCCACCGCGCGCTTGGCCATGTCATAGCGGGTCTCGTGGGTCGCCGAGCCGATGTGCGGCAGGGCGACCACGTTGGCCATGCGGGGCAGTGGGGAATCGGCCGGCAGTGGCTCGCGCTCGAAGACGTCGAGCCCGGCGGCGCGGATGCGTCCGGTGTCCAGCGCCTCGATCAGCGCCGCCTCGTCGACCACCTTGCCGCGGGCAATGTTGACCAGGATCGCCGAGTCGCGCATCAGGCCGAGCTCGCGTTCGCCGATCAGCCGCTCGGTCTCGGCGCTCAGCGGCACGGTGACGCAGACGAAGTCGGCCTCGGCGAGCAGTTCGTCCAGCTCGCGGCGCCGGGCGCCGAGTTCGTCCTCGAGCGCCGGCTTCGGCGAGGCGTTGGAATAGAGAATGCGCATGCCGAAGCCCAGCGCGCCGCGCCTGGCGATGGCGGCGCCGATACGCCCCATGCCGACCATGCCCAGGGTCTTGCCGTGCACGTCGCTGCCGTAGTGGGCCTCGCCGATGCTGGCCTGCCAGTCGCCGCGACGAACGAGGTTGGCCAGCTCCACGGCGCGGCGGGCCGTCGCCATGATCAGCAGGAAGCCGGTGTCGGCGGTGGTCTCGGTGAGCACGTCCGGGGTGTGGCACAGCTGGATGCCTCGGCGTGCCAGTTCCTCGACCGGATAGGCGTCGACGCCCACCGAAACGCTGGAGATCGCCTCCAGCTGCGGGGCGGCATCGAGCAGCTCGGCGGTGATCGAGCGGCCGGCGCCGATCAGGCCGTGGGCCTCGGCCAGGGCGGCGCGGAAGCCCGGGTCGTCGAGGTCATCCAGATGGCCGAAGTCGTCGACGTGGAAGTCGCGCTTCAGCTCGGCGAGCAGGTCTTCGGGAAGAGGGCGATAGACGGCAATTCGCTTCGACATGGGCATCTCCTTGCTCCTTGGGTGTCGGTCATGCCTCGAGCTCGGTGAGGCGTTCGCGTGAGGGTAGCCCTTCCATATCGCCCGGCACCTGCACGGCGAGGGCGCCGATCAGGTTGCCGCGCCGCAGGGCCTCACGCGGCGAGCGGCCGTCGAGCAGGGCGCTGATCGCCCCGACCGCGAAGCCATCGCCGGCGCCCACGGTGTCGACGACGTTGGAGACGGCCACGCCGGGAATCTCGAAGCTCTCCTCGTGCCCGTCGAGCGTACCACGGTAGTAGCTGCCTTCCGGGCCCAGCTTGATGATCACCGCCCGGGCGCCGCGGTCGAGGTAGAAGCCGGCGATGTCGTGGGGCGTGTCCAGCCCGGTCAGGCGGCGGCCCTCCGCCAGGCCCGGCAGCACCCAGTCGGCGTGGCCGGCCATGGCGTTGAGGGTGTCGCGCATCTCGGCCTCGCTGGCCCACAGCGACGGGCGCAGGTTGGGGTCGAAGGAGATGCTGGCGCCGGCCTGGCGGGCCCGCTCGAGCATGTGCCAGGACAGCTCGCGGCAGCTGGCCGAGAGGGCCGGCGGGATGCCGGTGGCGTGCAGGTGACGGGCGGCGCCGAAGTTCACCGCCCGGGCATCTTCCGGCGACAGCCGGCTGGCGGCGCTGCCGCGGCGGAAGTATTCGACGTGCGGATCGGCGCCGCCCTGGGCGCGTTCCTTGAAGATCAGTCCGGTGGAGGCGTCCGGGTCGCCGGTCAGGTGACGGCAGTCCAGGCCCTCGGCCTCGAGGGTGTGGCGGATGTAGCGGCCGAAGCCGTCGTCGCCGACCCGGCTCAGCCAGCCGACGCCGAAGCCCAGTCGCGCCAGGCCGATGGCGACGTTGGTGTCCGCACCGGCGATTCGGCGTCGGAAGGTCTCGACCTCGGCCAGTTCGCCGGCGGCCTCGGCGACGAACAGGGTCATGGCCTCGCCGAAGGCGAGAATCTCGGGGCTGGGGGAGGGTGTGGTCATTGGCGGTATCTCCTGCATCATGATGGGAACGTTACCATCGAGCGGCGAGTCGCGCCGCTCGATGGCGCTATGGTGTCAGCGGCGGGTCGAGCCGCGGGCGATCAGGGTCGGCGAGAAGCGAACCTGCCGAGGTGGGCGCCGGGCATCGTTAAGGCGCTCCAGCAGGCTGTCCATGGCGGCCCGGCCGATCGCCTCGGTGGGCTGGGCGAGGGTGGTGATGCCGGGGCCGACCAGGCCGCACCAGTCGAGTTCGTCGATGCCCATCAGGCCGGTGGTGCCGAGGGTGTCGCCGCGGGCCTGCAGCACGCGTGTGACCGCCAGAGTGACGTTGCCGTTGGCGCACAGCACGGCCCTGGGGGCGGCGGCCGGGCGGTCGAGGAAATCGGCGATGGCGCGCTCCAGGGCCGGGGTGTCGTCGAGCGGGAGACAGCAGACTTCACCCTCCAGCCCATCGGCGCCGAGCTTGGTCCAGAAGCGCTCCAGGCGGCGCTGGCGGGAGCTGGCGCGTTCCGGCGGCTCGCTGATGTACAGCAGCTCGCCGTAGCCCTGGGCCCGCAGATGCTCCAGGGCGGCGTCGATGGCGCGGTCGTTGTCGAGGCCGACCATGTCCGCCTCGAGATCGTCCAGCGAGCGGTCGAGCAGCACCAGCGGCGTGTCCCGCTCGGTCAGGGCCGCGAGCTCCTCGCCGGGGTGGCCGGCGACGTTGAGCACCAGGCCTTCGACACGGTACGACGCCAGCAGCGCCAGATGATCGCGTTCCTGGGCGGGGTCGTTGTCGGTGTTGCAGACCATCAGCGAGAAGCCGTGGGCGCGGCAGGCCTGCTCCACGCCGTGCATCACCGCCACCGAGAAGGGGTTGCGGATGTCGGCGACCAGCATGCCGATCAGCCCCGACTGTCCGCCCTTGAGGCCGCGCGCGATGCGGTTGGGCCGGTAGCCGAGTCGGCTGGCGCTGGCGGCGATGCGCTGCTGCATGTCGGGCGACAGCCGGCTGCGCTCATCGCCGAAATAGCGCGAGACGCTGGTCTTGGAGACGCCAGCGTCGCGGGCGACTTCCAGGATGGTGGCGCGGGATCGGCGTGTCGGAGCGGTCATGAAGGGGCATCACGAAAAATGGGAACGTTCCCAAATTAGTGGCAAGCGCCATGACATGACAAGTCCGACGTGATTAGACCATGGTGGAGAAGCGGGCCCCTAGGCCCGTGACAGCGAGCGCTGGCGGTCGTGTTCCAGGCGGGCGATCACGGTGGGCAGCTGGAACATGCTGGTGATCATGATGGCGCCTTCCGGCGTCTCTTCTGCGTCGGGGAAGCGGTTGAGGTGGATCACCGTCATGCCGGCATTCAGCGCCGCCTGGACGCCGACCAGGGCGTCGTCGATGGCCACGCAGTCCTCGGGCGCGTAGCCCAGCATGGCCCCGGCGTGGCGATACAGGCAGGGGTCGGGCTTCCAGCACTGCGCCTCGTAGGCGCTGAACAGGTGATCGCCGAATACCGGCTCGAGGTTGGTCGCCAGCAGCGAGGTGCGGATCTTGTTGATCGGCCCGTTGGAGACCACGCCCATGGGATGGCCGGACAGGGCGGCCAGGGCCTCGGCGGCGCCGGTGATCGGCGTCAGGTCGGTGGCCAGGCGGCGGTTGAGGTTGGCGCGCATGTCGCGCTCCAGCACCTCGAGGCGGTCCGGGTCGACGGCGCCATGGCGGCTCTCCAGCTCGGCGACGATATGGCGGAAGCGGGCGCCGCGGAACTCGCCGACGTAGTCGCTGGCCTGGAAGGGCAGGCCGGCGGCGGTCAGGCTGGTTTCCATCTCGGCGGCGAGCAGGGGCTCGCTGTCGACCAGGGTGCCATCGCAATCGAAGAGTAGGCAGAGAGGGCGGGCCATCACCGGTAACCTCGCGGGCGTGTCATTCGGCTTTAACGCTATTGTCTCATATCGGCAGCGTTCATCTTTAGTTTAAGACCATTTCCGCGACTTTGTGAACAGTGTTTTTCAATTCAATCTTTGCTGCACATTCTTCATGCGCCGGGTGAGATCAGCCCGGCGCCATCACCAGCATCGCCGCCCCGGCCAGATAGCAGCCGGCAATGGCCAGGCTCTCGAAGCCGATGCGGCCGGGCCCCAGGCGCTCGCGGTGGATCATGCCGACCATCAGGATGGCGGTCATCAGCAGCGAGATCGCCACCCACAGCGCCACGCCGTCGGGCATGGCGTGATAGATCGAGCCGCCGCGATAGGCCGCGTCCGAGGCGGCCACGAACAGGGTGTCGAAGGCATTGCCGCCGATGATGCCGGCCACGGCCAGGGTCAACGCGCCCCGGCGCACCGCCGCGATCGAGGTCACGAGCTCCGGCAGCGAGGTGACCACCGCGGTCATCAGCACGCCCACCACCGACTGCCCGAGGCCGGTGTCCTCGGCGATCACCGAGGCCACGCCTTCCAGCAGCCAGCCGCTGGCGCCGAGCACCACGGCCAGGCCCAGGAAACTCAGCCACAGCCGCGTCGCCGAACGGTTCCGGGCCTGCTCGTCCGGCACGTCCGGCGTCGTTTCCCGGGTCTGGGCCGGCCGCCACATGGGGCGGTCGCGGGTACGCTCCGCCAGCCGCAGCCCGAACAGGTAGCTGATCACGATCAGCGGTGTGACGGGGTGGACCTGCCACAGGGTCCATTCCGGGGCGAAGCGGCCCACCAGCACCAGGGTCAGCAGGCACAGCAGCAGGCCGCCCTGCATCAGGTTGCCGATGGAGGCGGCGGCGTGCTCCAGGTTGGCGCGCCGGTGGGTCAGGTCGGCGATGGTCAGGAACAGGGTCTGGACGGCGATGCCCCCCAGGGCGTTGCTCATCGCCAGGGTGGGGCGGTCGGCCAGCGCCGCCGAGACCGACAGCACCAGTCCCGACAGCGAGGTGGCCATGCCCAGCAGCACGGCGCCGGCGATGGCCTCGCCGAGGCCGGTGCGGTCGGCCAGGTCGTCGACGATGTGCGTCAGCCGCGTGCCGGCGACGCCGATCACCAGGGCGCAGGCGACGAACGCCGCGAAGGCGAGGGGCAGCGAGAGGGCGCTCAGCATGGCCGGCGGCCGTTCGGCATGAGGACGGGATGTCGCGAGGGGGACGGAAAGGCCGAGGGCGGCGCGGGCATGGGAGCTCCTGGCTGGGCATGACGGCGGCGATGCGCGAGCCGCCAGTCCAGCGCGAAGCCGGGTGTCGCGTCAAGGCGCCGAGGGGATCGAGCGCCTTGAAACGCCTCGGCCCCGCATGAGCGGGGCCGAGGGCGTGGGGCGGTGAATCGCGGCGTGGATCAGCCGCGGTTGCGGGCCGGGGCGTTGCCCAGTGCCTGATGGGCGCGCTCGAGGTCCTCGGGTTCGAGCTCCCAGGCCTTGGGGTCCAGGTCCAGATCCGGGTGATCCTTGGCGTTGAAGACCGGTTGCTCCACGCCGGCGCGCATCTGGCCGTCGAAGTCCCGCAGGATGCGCAGGCCCGGCTTGAACAGCATGATCAGGGCGATCAGGTTGGCCACCGCCAGCAGGCCCATGGTCACGTCGGCGAAGCCGAACGCGGTGCCCAGGTCGGTGGTGGCGCCCCAGCAGACCAGCAGCACGATGGTCACGCGGAAGGCATTGAACAGGCCCTGATTGCGGCGGCTGAAGAAGTTCAGGCTGTTCTCGCCCAGATAGTAGTTGTAGAGGATGGTGCTGAAGGCGAACAGCAGCAGCGCGATGCTGACGAAGGTGCGGCCCCATTCGCCGACGTGGTCGGCCAGGGCGGCCTGGGTCAGGGCGATGCCGGCGACGTCGACGCCGGCGCCCGCTTCATAGACGCCGCTGAGCAGGATCACGAAGGCGGTGGCGGAGCAGATGATCACGGTGTCGATGAACACCGAGAAGGCCTGCACGATGCCCTGGTTGGCCGGGTGCGGCACGTAGGCCACGGCCGCCACGTTGGGCGCGCTGCCGAGGCCGGCCTCGTTGGAGAACAGGCCGCGCTTGAGGCCCATCATGATGGCCGCGCCGATGCCGCCGCCGATGGCCGGCTCGAGACCGAAGGCGCTCTTCACGATCAGCGCGATGACGTCCGGAATCTGGGTGATGTTCAGGGCCAGCACCACCAGCGCGATCAGCAGATAGCCGCCGGCCATGATCGGCACCAGGAACTCGGAGATGCGGGCGATACGCTTGATGCCGCCGAAGATGATCAGGCCCACCAGCAGCGCCAGGCCGAGACCGCTGTAGAGCACCGGCACGCCGAAGGCGTCGCCGAAGGAGGTGGCCACGGAATAGGACTGCAGGGCGGTGAAGGCGAAGCCGAAGGTCACCAGCAGCAGCGCCGAGTAGACGCCGGCCAGCCAGTTCCAGTGGCGGCCAAGGCCACGGGAGATGTAGTAGGCCGGGCCACCGCGATAGGTGCCGTCGCCTTCGGCGGTCTTGTAGGTCTGCGCCAGGGTGCACTCGAGGAAGCTGGTGGCCATGCCCATCAGGCCGACGACCCACATCCAGAACACGGCGCCGGGGCCGCCAAGGGTGATGGCCACGGCGACGCCGGCGATGTTGCCGCCGCCGACCCGGCCGGCCACCGACAGCACCAGCGCCTGGAAGGAGCTCAGGTGGCCGTGCTTGTCCTTCTTGAAGGCTTGGCTGGCGCCCAGGATGCGGAACATGCGGCCGAAGTAGCGGAACTGCACGAAGCGCGAGGCGACGGTGAAGCCGATGCCCACGGCGATCAGCAGTACGATCAGGACCTTGCCCCATAGCAGGTCGTTGAGGAAAGCCAACATTCCATTCATCTCCATCTTGGCGTTATTCGCGGTGCGGGGGATTTAAGCAGGCCGCGGTCACGCTGTGATTTGACGCTATGGTGCAGCCTGGCGCACCATGCGCCGCACCCAGTGCACCAGGGTGCACCATCTTGGGGCGAGCGCCCGACAGGAACCCACCGACATGCATGACGACTTCGCGGCCAACCTCCGGCTGCTGTGCAGCTACTACCGCTCCATCGCCGAGGTCTGCCGCCGGCTCGACATCAATCGGGCCCAGTTCAACCGCTATCTCAGCGGCCGCTACAAGCCCGCCAGCAACACCATGCGCCGCATCTGCGACTTCTTCGGCGTCGAGGTGCACGAGATCCTGCTGCCCCACGACGAGTTCCGCTCGCTGGTGCGGCTGCATCCGACGCCGGACGGCGAGTCGCCCGAGCGGGCGCCGTCGCTGGGGCTGCCCGCCGCGCTGCTCGAGCAGGGGCGTCAGGGCATGTCGCGCTATCTCGGCTGCTACCACGAGTATTACCTGGCCATGTCGCGGCCCGGGCAGGTGCTGTGCACCCTGGTCTGCCTCGAGCGGCGCGGCGAGGACGTGCTCTACCAGCGCACCGAGCGCATGCCGCCCCGTGCCGGTGGCCGCCACTGGCACAACCGCTATCAGGGCGTGGCGCTGCTGCTGACCGACCGCCTGTTCCTGGCCGATCACGAGTCGCTCAACGGTCACGAGATGACCCAGACCATCCTCTTCCCCAGCTTCAAGAGTCACGTCGCGCGACTCACCGGGCTCAAGCTGGGCGTGGCCGACAGCAGCGAGCGCATGCCCTGCGGCGTGCGGGTGGTCTACGAGCGCATCGCCGACACGGTCAGCCCGCGCCAGGCGCTGGCGCAGTGCGGCCTCTACGACCTGGACGACCCGGCCCTCGATCCCGATATCGTGGCGGCGATCCACAACGACATCGGCCCCGGAGAGTGGCATTTCCGGGCGCGCTACCTCTAGGCAGGCACGTCAGCGTGCGGCGTGGCGGCCGCAGTTCTCGCGGTAGGCCGGGGCGTCGGCGCCCAATGCCAGCTGCTCGGTGACGGTGTGGTAGTAGAACGGCAGGGCGGGGCGATCGGCGCGCACGGCGTCGCCGCACAGGCCGTAGCCCTTGTTCACCTCGAGCAGGCGCTCGATCTCGACGTCGTCCTGAGCCTCGAGGCGCTCGGCGATACGGGCGGCGATCCGGTCGTCGCGGTCGTTGTCGGCCATCCACTGGCCGCCGAAGATCAGGCCGGCGACGAGCAGGATGGCGACCACGGGAATCCACAGATTGTGCATGGCGGGGCTCGCATGATGCCCGCCGGCACGGAGGCCGGCGGGGCGGGGACGCTTACTTGACGCGCGGGTCCAGTTCGCCGCGCTCGTAGCGCAGGAACATCTCTTCCAGGTTGATCGGCTTGATCTTGCTGGCCTGGCCGGCGGTGCCGAAGGCTTCGTAGCGGGCCTTGCAGACTTCCTTCATGGCCGCGGTGCTGACCTTGAGGAACTTGCGCGGGTCGAACTCGGCCGGGTGCTCGGCCAGGAAGCGACGCACCGCGCCGGTGGAGGCCAGGCGCAGGTCGGTGTCGATGTTGACCTTGCGCACGCCGTGCTTGATGCCCTCGACGATCTCCTCGACCGGCACGCCGTAGGTCTCGGGGATGGCGCCGCCGAACTCGTTGATCACCTCGAGCCACTCCTGCGGCACGGAGGAGGAGCCGTGCATCACCAGGTGGGTCTCGGGGATGCGGGCGTGGATCTCCTTGATGCGCTGGATGGAGAGGGTGTCGCCGGTGGGCGGCTGGGTGAACTTGTAGGCGCCGTGGCTGGTGCCGATGGCGATCGCCAGGGCGTCCACGTGGGTGGCCTTGACGAACTCGGCGGCCTCTTCCGGGTCGGTCAGCAGCTGGTCGTGATCGAGCTTGCCCTCGGCGCCGACGCCGTCTTCCTCGCCGGCCATGCCGGTTTCCAGGCTACCCAGGCAGCCCAGCTCGCCCTCGACGGAGACGCCGCAGGCGTGGGCCATCTCGACGGTGCGACGGGTGACGTCGACGTTGTAGTCGTAGCTGGTCGGGGTCTTGCCGTCGGTGCCCAGCGAGCCGTCCATCATCACCGAGGAGAAGCCCAGCTGGATGGAGCGCTGGCACACCGCGGGGCTGGTGCCGTGGTCCTGGTGCATGACCACCGGGATGTGCGGGAATTCCTCGACGGCGGCCAGGATCAGGTGGCGCAGGAAGGGCGCACCGGCATACTTGCGGGCGCCGGCGGAGGCCTGGACGATCACCGGAGAGTCGGTCTCGTCGGCGGCTTCCATGATGGCGCGCATCTGCTCGAGGTTGTTGACGTTGAACGCCGGGATGCCGTAGCCGTGCTCGGCGGCGTGGTCCAGCATCTGGCGCATGCTGATCAGTGCCATGAAGTCACCCTTTGTCGTGTGAGGCGGCGGGCTGCGCCGCCTGCATCGCAGTAATGATGGTTTATTTTGCGGCGGCTTCGAGGGCCGCGACCGCCGGCAGCACCTTGCCCTCGACGTATTCGAGGAAGGCGCCGCCGCCGGTGGAGATGTAGGAGACCCGGTCGGCGATGCCGTACTTGTCGATGGCCGCCAGGGTGTCGCCGCCGCCGGCGATGGAGAAACCGTCGCTCTCGGCGATGGCGTAGGACAGCGCCTCGGTGCCGTGGCCGAACTGGTCGATCTCGAACACGCCGACCGGGCCGTTCCACAGGATGGTGCCGGCGGCCTTGAGCTGCTCGCCGAGCCTGGCGGCGGTGTCCGGGCCGATGTCGAGGATCATCTCGTCATCATTCACCTGGTCGACCGGCTTGGTCACCGCGGTGGCGCTGTCGGAGAACTCGGTGGCCACCACCACGTCGGAGGGCAGCGGGATCTCGACCTTGTCCATCAGCGCCTTGGCGGCCTCGACCAGGTCGGCCTCGTGCAGCGACTTGCCGACGTTGTAGCCGGCCGCGGCGATGAAGGTGTTGGCGATGCCGCCGCCGACGATGATGCGGTCGCACTTCTCGGACAGCGCGTTGAGCACCTCGAGCTTGGTGGAGACCTTGGAGCCGCCGACGATGGCGGTCATCGGGCGCTTCGGCGTGGCCAGCGCCTTCTCCAGTGCCTCGAGTTCCTGGGCCAGCAGCGGGCCGGCGCAGGCGGCGGGAGCGAAGCGCGCCACGCCGTGGGTCGAGGCCTGGGCGCGGTGGGCGGTGCCGAAGGCATCCATCACGTAGACGTCGCACAGCGCGGCGTAGGCCTTGGCCAGCGCCTCGTCGTCCTTCTTCTCGCCCTTGTTGAAGCGCACGTTCTCGAGCAGCACGACCTCGCCGTCGGTGAAGGCGGGTGCCGTCTCCAGGTAGTCCTCGACCAGGCGCACCGGGCGACCGAGCAGGCCGGAGAGATGCTCGGCTACCGGCGCCAGGGAGAACTCCTCGGCCGGCTCGCCCTCGGTGGGGCGTCCCAGGTGGCTCATCAGCATCACCTTGCCGCCGGCCTCGAGTGCCGCCTGGATGGTCGGCAGGGCGGCCCGCAGGCGGGCGTCGCTGGTCACCTGGCCGTTCTTGACGGGCACGTTCAGGTCCTCGCGGATCAGCACTCGCTGGCCGTCGAGGTCGAGGTCGGTCATCTTGCGCACGTTCATGGAAGCAGATTCCTCGTCTGGGAAAGCCGAAGGGGTCTCAGGCATCGGAGGGTGGCACCGGGCCCAGTCGCGCGATGCGGCCGGCGACGTCGAGCATGCGATTGGCGAAGCCCCACTCGTTGTCGAACCAGCACAGCATCTTGATCAGGCGGCCGCCGGCCACCCGGGTCTGGGTGGCGTCCACGATACCGGAGCGCGGATCGTGGTTGAAGTCGACCGAGGCCATGGGCGTTTCGGTGTAGCCGAGCAGCCCGGCGAGCCGTCGGGCGCTGGCCTCGCGGAGCAGGGCGTTGACCGTCTCGGCGTCGGTATCGGTGCGCACCGAGAGGGCCAGATCCATGGCCGAGACGTTGATGGTCGGCACCCGCACGTGCAGGCATTCGAAGCGGTCGGCCAGGTGCGGCATCAGGCGGTTGATGCCGCGCGCAAGGCCGGTGTCCACCGGCACGATGGAGTGCATTGCCGAGCGCGTCAGGCGCAGGTCGGTCTGGTGATAGGCGTCGATCACCGGCTGGTCGTTCATCGCCGAGTGAATGGTGGTGGTGACGCCGTGGTCGAGGCCCAGCGCCTCGTCGAGCACCGTCAGCACCGGCACCAGGCAGTTGGTGGTGCAGGAGGCGGCGGAGATCACCCGGCACTCGGGCGTCAGGTCGGCGTCGTTGATGCCGCTGACGATGGTGGCGTCGACGTCGCTCTCGGCGGGCTGGGAGAACAGCAGTCGCGCGGCGCCGGCGGCCAGGTGGGCCTCGGCGACATCGCGCTCCTTGAAGCTGCCGGAGCATTCCAGCACCAGGTCGATCCCGAGCTCGGCCCAGGGCAGGGCGGCCGGGTCGGCCTCGGAGAGCACCCGGATCGGACGGCCGTCGATCACCAGGTGTTCGCCGTCGACTTCCACGCTGCCGGGGAAGCGACCGTGGGTGGTGTCGAAGCGGGTCAGGTAGGCGATGGTGTCGAGCCCGGACAGCTCGTTGAGGGCCACTACCTCGAGTTCCGGCATGTCGCGCTCGACGAGCGCGCGCAGCACGCACTGGCCGATGCGGCCGTAACCGTTGATGGCGATGCGTAGGGCCATGGCCTGTCCTGGGCTCCCGAATCCGGTGGGCGAGAGGCGGCGATTCTAGCCTATTTCGCGATCGGCGTCGCCGGTCGGGGCGGCCGAGGCATGCGCGTCGGCGCCGCTCATGCTGCCGTGTGCGACGAAAGTCGCCCGCTGGCGGAGGTGGCGTCTAGAGGCCCAGCAGCCGCCAGGCCAGCGGCAGGCACAGGGCGGTGAGGATGCCGGTCAGGCTCATACCCAGCGAGGCGAAGGCACCGGCGGCGGGGCTCATCTCGAAGGCGCGCACGGTGCCGATGGCATGGCCGTTGACCCCCAGGGCGAAGCCGAGGATACGATGGTCGCGAATGCCCAGCGCCGGGGCCAGCAGGCTGACCGCCAGGGTCGCCATCACGCCGGTGAGCAGCAGCCCGCCCATCAGCAGCGGCACCGAGCCGCCGAGTTCCTCGACGATGCCGAGCGCGATCGGTGCGGTCACCGACTTGGGGGCCAGCGAGGCCAGCACCTCGGGGCTGGCGCCCAGCGCCCAGGCCAGCGCCAGCGAATAGCACGAGGCCAGGGCCGCCGCCGGCGGCAGACTCAGCGCCAGCGGTTTCCACAGCGTGCGGATGTGGGGCAGCTGCTGGTAGAGGGGCACCCCGAGCGCCACCGTGGCCGGGCCGAGCAGCAGCATCAGCCAGTCGGCGCCGCGCCGGTAGTCGGCGACGTCGATGGACAGCCCCCGCAGTGTGGCGGCGACCAGCAACGCGGCCAGCAGCACCGCCGGGCACCAGCCGGGGCGCCCCAGGCGCTCGACGGCCCACAGGGCGGCGAGATAGGCGGCCAGCGTCAGGGCGATGGCCGACAGCGGAGTGGCCAGCAGCGCTTCGCGCACCGCCACCAGGGCGTCGCTCATGAGCGGGACTCCGGCGGCGCGTCCGCGTCAGGCTCGGCGGGCATGCAGCGGCGCATCAGCAGCAGGGTGGTCAGCACGCTGGCCAGGGTGCCGACCACCAGCGCCACCGCGACGGCCAGCCACTGGCCGGCGAAGTCGTCCGCGACGAAGAACACGCCCACCACGCCGGGCATGATCAGCATCGCCAGCAGGCCGATCAGCGGCTGGCCGGCGGCGGCGATGTCATCGAGCCGGCCGATGCGCAGCATCAGCAGGATAGTCATCAGCAGCATGCCCACCACCCCGGCCGAGACCGGCAGGTCGAGCAGCACCACCAGCGTCTCGCCGGCCAGCCACACCCCCGTGAGCCACAGAAACCCGCGCAGTACTGCGATCACCTCGTCCTCCCTGACGGATTGTTCCACTCAGGCGTCATCATGCCAGAGCGGCGGGGGGAAATCCGTTCGCCGTCGCCGGCCGCGCCCTGTGGGCGCCCGGAGACTGTCGCTGGCGGGAGGCGCCGACAAGTCGGGTTCGGGGGAGCGAAGACGACGCCGTTTTCGTCGCGTCGGTGGGCTGTCGACGGCCGGCGCTTGCTCTAGGCTAGGGGAACCGTCCGTCAATCATCAGGAGAGAGGGTGCGATGACCGATATAGCGCAGTTGCTCGGCAGCGAAACGGAAAGCCTGCTGACCCACCAGTGCCGGGGCATTCCGGCGGCGTCGATTCACGCGCCGGGCCCGGACTACGTCGACCGGGTAATGGCCCACAGCGACCGCCGGCCCCACGTGCTGCGCAACATGCAGGCGCTGTTCGATCACGGTCGGCTCGGCGGCACCGGCTACCTGAGTATCCTGCCGGTGGATCAGGGCATCGAGCACTCCGCCGGGGCGTCCTTCGCGCCCAACCCGCTCTACTTCGACCCGGCCAACATCGTCGAGCTGGCCATCGAAGGCGGCTGCAACGCCGTGGCCTCGACCCTGGGCGGGCTGTCCTCGGTGGCGCGGCAGTACGCGCACAAGATCCCGATGCTGCTCAAGCTCAACCACAACGAGACGCTGACCTATCCGGCGGTCTACGACCAGACGCTGTTCGCCCAGGTCGAGCAGGCCTTCGAGATGGGCTGTGCGGCGGTGGGGGCGACCATCTACTTCGGCTCGCCCGAGAGCCGCCGCCAGATCGGCGAGATCAGCCAGGCCTTCGAGCGCGCCCACGAGCTGGGCATGGTCACGGTGCTGTGGGCCTACCTGCGCAACCCGGCCTTCAAGCACGAGGGCCAGGACTACCACACCGCCGCCGACCTCACCGGCCAGGCGATCCACCTGGCGGCGACCCTCAAGGCCGATATCGTCAAGCAGAAGATGGCCGAGACCAACGCCGGCTATCGCGACATCGGCTTCGGCCACACCCACGCCAAGGTCTACGACGAGCTGACCTCCGAGCATCCCATCGACCTGGCCCGCTACCAGGTGGCCAGCAGTTACATGGGCCGCGCCGGGCTGATCAACTCCGGCGGTGCGGCGGGCGGCGAGAGCGACCTGGCCCAGGCGGTGCGCACCGCGGTGATCAACAAGCGCGCCGGGGGCATGGGGCTGATCTCCGGCCGCAAGGCCTTCCAGAAGTCGATGGCCGAGGGCGTCGAGCTGCTCCATGCCATCCAGGACGTCTACCTGGACGACGGCATCACCCTGGCTTGATCCGGGGCGCGAGAGGCACGACGAAAAAAAGGCACGGCATAAGCCGTGCCTTTTTCGTTGTCACCTCGCCGAGCGGGCGCCAGACATGCCTCAGGCGTCGATCAGCTTGCGCGCCTCGCGCAGGTTGGCAAGCGTCATGGCGCAGGAGTCGGCGGCCTCGCGGCCCTTGGTCACGAAGTGTTCGTGGTAGAAGGCCGTGTGGGTGGCGTGCTCGTGGAAGTGGTGCGGGGTGAGCACCACCGACAGCACCGGCACCTCGGTGTCCAGCTGGACGCGCATCATGCCGTCGATCACCGCGTGGGCGACGAAGTCGTGGCGGTAGATGCCGCCGTCGACCACGAAGCCGGCGCCGACGATGGCGTCATAGCGGCCGCTTTTCGCCAGCAGCTTGGCCTGCAGCGGGATCTCGTAGGCGCCGGCGACGCTGACGACGTCGATGCGGTCGGCCGCGATGCCGTGCTGCTCGGCGAGGGTGGCGGTGAAGGCCTCGCGGGCCTGGCCGACGATGTCGCTGTGCCAGCTGGCCTGGATGAAGGCGATGCGGGGGGCGTGTTCGAACTTCGACTGATTCATGGTCTTCCTCGAAAAAGCTACCAGAATCAGGGCATGCGGAACCGTCGACGGATAAACGGGGCGTGCGGCATCGACCGCGCGTCCGCGCCTTCCCGGCTGGGGTGCCGTTCTCTTTCATCCGGACTGTGACCGTCGGCTTCGGGATCTCACCGAATCTGCTGACCCCGGCGGCCGTGTTGGCCGGCCGGGCGCTCGCGGGCTCGTGTCGCTGGCAGGCTCGTATCGAACGAGGCGCGCGGGACCATCACCGCCGGTGGGGACTTTCACCCCGCCCTGAGAACAGTGGCCATGGGACATGGCCGAGGCCTCATCATAGGGGCTCGCGCGGGGCGCGCCAAGGCGTGGCGTCCACAAAAAAGGCACGGCGTGAGCCGTGCCTTCTCGATGTCGCAGAGAGTGTTGCGATCAGTCGTCGTCGGCATCGTCCAGCAGCTGCTCGGCCTCGCCCACCACGTTTTCCACGGTGAAGCCGAAGTGCTTGAACAGGTCGCCGGCCGGGGCGGACTCGCCGAAGGTGCTCATGCCGACGATGCGGCCCTCGAGACCCACGTACTTGTACCAGAAGTCGCGATGACCGGCCTCGACGGCGATGCGGTTGCCCACTTCGGCCGGCAGCACGGCCTGGCGGTAGGCGGCGTCCTGGGCGTCGAAGACGTCGGTGGACGGCATCGACACCACGCGCACCGCGCGGCCCTGCTCGGCGAGCACGGCGGCGGCGTCCATGGCCAGGCCGACCTCGGAGCCGGTGGCGATCAGGATAAGGTCAGGCGTCACCACACGGTCCTTGAGCACGCTCTCTTTCAGAACGTATCCACCGCGCTGGATGTCGGCCAGCTGCTGGGTGTCGCGCTGCTGGTGCGGCAGGCCCTGGCGGGACAGCACCAGCGCGGTCGGGCCGGCCTGACGCTTGATGGCCGCGTTCCAGGCCGCGGCGGTCTCCACGGCGTCGCAGGGGCGCCAGGTGGAGAGATTCGGCGTGGTGCGCAGGCTAGTCAGCTGCTCGACCGGCTGGTGGGTCGGGCCGTCCTCGCCCAGGCCGATGGAGTCGTGGGTGAAGACATAGGCCGCGCGCTGGCCCATCAGCGCCGCCATGCGCACGGCATTGCGCATGTATTCCATGAAGATCAGGAAGGTGGCGCCGTAGGGCACGAAGCCGCCGTGCAGGGCCAGGCCGTTCATGATCGCGCCCATGCCGAACTCGCGCACGCCGTAGTGCAGGTAGTTGCCGCCCGGCACGTCGGTGGAGATCGCCTCGGCGCCCTTCCAGAAGGTCAGGTTGGACGGCGCCAGGTCGGCGCTGCCGCCGAGCAGTTCGGGCAGCTGCGGGCCGAGCTCGTTGAGGCAGGCCAGCGAGGCCTTGCGGCTGGCGACGGAGTCGCCCTTTTCCTGGGCCTGCTTGATCATCGCCTCGCTGGTCAGCTCGGCGGGCAGCTCGCCCTTCTGGCGGCGCAGGAACTCGCGGGCCAGCTCCGGGTGGGCCTCGGCGTAGCGGTCGAAGCGCGTCTGCCACTCGGCCTGGCGGGTGCTGCCGGCCTCGTTGGCGTCCCAGCCCTGGTAGATGTCTTCCGGCACGTGGAAGGGCGCGTGGGACCAGCCCAGCTGCTGACGGGCCGCGGCGACCTCGTCCTCGCCCAGGGCGGCGCCGTGGCACTCTTCCTTGCCCTGCTTGTTGGGCGCGCCGAAGCCGATGATGGTCTTGCAGACGATCAGGCTCGGCTTGTCGTCGTGCTGGCGGGCCAGCTCGATGGCGGCCTTGATCTCCTCGGGCTTGTGGCCATCGACGGCGGGCACCACGTGCCAGCCGTAGGCCTCGAAGCGCTTGGCGGTGTCGTCGGTGAACCAGCCCTCGACCTCGCCGTCGATGGAGATGCCGTTGTCGTCGTAGAAGGCGATCAGCTTGCCCAGCTGCTGGGTGCCGGCCAGCGAGCTGACCTCGTGGGAGACGCCTTCCATCAGGCAGCCGTCACCCAGGAAGCAGTAGGTGTAGTGGTCGACGATCTCGTGGCCCGGGCGGTTGAACTGGGCCGCCAGGGTGCGCTCGGCGAGCGCCATGCCCACGGCGTTGGCCAGGCCTTGGCCCAGCGGGCCGGTGGTGGTCTCGACGCCCGGCGCGTAGCCGTATTCCGGGTGGCCGGCGGTCTTGGCGTGCAGCTGGCGGAAGTTCTGCAGCTGTTCCAGGCCGAGCTCGTAGCCGGAGAGGTGCAGCAGGGAATAGAGCAGCATGGAGCCGTGGCCGTTGGACAGCACGAAGCGGTCGCGGTCCGGCCAGTGCGGGTCGGCCGGGTTGTGCTGGAGGTAGTCGTTCCACAGCACCTCGGCGATGTCGGCCATGCCCATGGGGGCGCCGGGGTGGCCGGAATTGGCCTTCTGGACGGCGTCCATGGACAGGGCGCGAATGGCATTGGCCAGTTCGAAACGGGACGGCATGGGGGTCAGCTCCTCGCCTGCGGCAGATAAGTAGCAATGACGCAGCCCGGTCGGGGGTGGCCGGGCATGGATCTCGGCTGGAATGTGCCGCGAAATGGGGCGGCACGCACGAATCAGGGCGAACATTGTCGCCGAATGGGCCGCGGCCTTCAAATCGCCGCGCCAGCGTGCGCGCCTGGCGGCCCCGGCGTCGGAGCGGCGCTAGGAAGCCCCGCGGCGAGCGTGTAAAATCCGCTCCCAGCCGGTCCGCCCGGGCCTCGGCGCCATGCCACCGCCCGAGCCTTGGGGCCAGATGCCTTCCTCCCATTTCCTGAGGGCCGAGGACGCCATGAGCGAATACTCCCTGTTTACCTCCGAATCCGTCTCCGAGGGGCACCCGGACAAGATCGCGGATCAGATCTCCGACGCGGTGCTCGACGCCATCATCGCCCGCGACCGCAACGCCCGCGTGGCTTGCGAGACCATGGTCAAGACCGGCGTGGCCATCGTCGCCGGCGAGATCACCACCTCGGCCTGGGTCGACCTGGAGGACCTGGTGCGCCGGGTGATCCTCGACATCGGCTATACCTCCTCCGACGTCGGCTTCGACGGCGAGACCTGCGGCGTGCTCAACCTGATCGGCAAGCAGAGCGTCGACATCGCACAGGGCGTCGACCGCAGCAAGCCCGAGGACCAGGGCGCCGGTGACCAGGGCCTGATGTTCGGCTACGCCACCGACGAGACCGACTCCTACATGCCGGCGCCGATCCACTACTCGCACCGTCTGGTGGAGCGCCAGGCCGAGCTGCGCCGCAACGGCATGCTGCCGTGGCTGCGTCCGGACGCCAAGAGCCAGCTGACCTTCCGCTACGACGAGCACGGCAAGCCCTGCGCCGTCGACGCCGTGGTGCTCTCCACCCAGCACGACCCGGAGATCGACCAGGACGACCTGCGCAAGATGGTCAAGCGCGAGATCATCGAGCAGGTGATCCCGGCCGAGTGGCTGACCGAGACCACCGAGTACCACATCAACCCGACCGGCAAGTTCGTGATCGGCGGCCCGGTGGGCGACTGCGGCCTGACCGGGCGCAAGATCATCGTCGACACCTACGGCGGCATGGCCCGCCACGGCGGCGGCGCCTTCTCCGGCAAGGATCCGTCCAAGGTCGACCGCAGCGCCGCCTACGCCGGCCGCTACGTGGCCAAGAACATCGTCGCCGCGGGCCTGGCCGAGCGCTGCGAGATCCAGGTCTCCTACGCCATCGGCGTGGCCGAGCCGACCTCGGTGTCGGTCAACACCTTCGGTACCGGCCGCATCAGCGACGAGCGCATCATCGAGCTGGTCCGCGAGCACTTCGATCTGCGGCCCAATGCCATCACCAGGATGCTCGACCTGCTGCACCCGATGTATCGCCTGACCGCGGCCTACGGCCATTTCGGCCGCGAGCCGTTCGAGACCTCCTACACCTGGACCGACACCCAGGGCGAGGAGCACACCGAGACCTTCACCGCCTTCCCCTGGGAGAAGACGGATCGCGCCCAGGCGCTGCGCGACGCCGCCGGCCTGTAAGCGACCTCGCCTCCGGGTGACTCGGGGCCCCGTCCGGCACATCGCCGGGCGGGGCCCTTTGCTAGGGTTGAGGCAGGCCCTCCGGAGTGCTCGCCATGCCGCGCCGTCTTTCCCTCCTTCTCCTCTGCCTGTGGTCGTTGCCGCTGCTCGCCGACTGTCCGAGCTGGTCGACGCCCCGTGCCGAGTGCGAGCTCAGCGCATTGCACGACCGCCTGAGCGCCTGGAACGCCGCCTATCGCCGCGACGGTAGCTCGCCGGTAAGCGACGCCGTCTATGATCAGGCCCGAGCGCGTCTCGACGACTGGCGCCGCTGCTTTCCCGAGCAGGCCCCCGATGCGCCGGCACCTGACACCGGCCCGGCCGGCGAGCTCGCCCATCCCGTCGCTCAGACCGGGCTTGCCAAGCTCGCGGATGAAGACGCCTTGCGCGCCTGGCTGGCGCGACGTGACGGCGCCTGGCTGCAGCCCAAGGTGGACGGCGTGGCGGTGACGCTGGTCTACGAGGACGGCCGGCTGGCTCGGGCGATCAGCCGCGGCGACGGTGAAAGCGGACAGGACTGGACGTGGCAAGTACGGCGCTTGCCCGCGGTGCCCGAGCGGCTGATGGGCGCGCCGCCGGCCCGCGTGGTGCTGCAGGGCGAGCTCTACCGGCGCCTCGACGGCCACGTTCAGGCGGAGACGGGAAGCGCGGGCGCGCGCAGCGAGGTGGCGGGCTGGCTGGCCCGGGAGCGGCTCGATGCGACCACGGCCGGCGAGATCGGCCTGTTCGTGTGGGCCTGGCCCGACGGGCCGGCGGCCATGGACGAGCGCCTCGAGGGCCTCGCCGCCATGGGCTTCCCCGAGACGGCGCGCTGGAGCCGCCCCGTGGCGGCGTTTGAGGAGGTGAAGCGCCTGCGCGAGCGCTGGTATCGCGGCGCGCTGCCCTTCGCCACCGACGGCGTGGTGCTCAAGCAGGGCCATCGGCCGAGCGGCGAGCGCTGGCGGGCCGAGCCGCCCGGCTGGGCCGCGGCCTGGAAGCATCCGCCACGGGAGGCGCTGGCCGAGGTGCGCGGCGTCGAGTTCCGCGTCGGCCGCACCGGGCGCATCACGCCGCTGCTGCATCTGGTGCCGGTGACCCTCGATGGGCGCCGCGTGAGCCGGGTGTCGGCGGGCTCGCTCGAACGCTGGGAGACACTCGATATTCGCCCCGGCGATCGCGTGGTCGTGGCCCTGGCCGGGCTGACGATCCCGCGGCTGGACGGCGTGGCCTGGCGGGCGGTCGAGCGGCCCGACCTCTCGCCGCCGTCCGCCGATGACCATGGCCCGCTTTCCTGCTGGCACCCGACGCCGGGCTGCGAGGGCCAGTTCCTCGAACGGCTGGCCTGGCTCTCCGGCGGGTCGGCGCTGGATATCCCGGGTCTCGGGCCGGGCACCTGGCGCGCCCTGGTCGAAGCCGGCCTGGTGCGGGGGCTGCTCGACTGGCAGGCGCTGTCGCAGGACGCGCTCGCCCGCGCCGACGGCATCGGCGAGGTCCGCGCCCGGCGGCTGGCCGAGCGCTTCGCGGCGACCCGGGCGCGGCCGTTCGCCGCCTGGCTCGAGGCCCTCGGGCCGCCGCCTGGCTGGGACGTCGGGGACACCACGGGCTGGACGACACTGGCCGCTCGACGCGTGACGGACTGGCGAGGCCTGCCCGGCGTGGGGCCGGTGCGGGCCAAGGCGCTCGCGGCCTTCTTCGCCGACCCGCAGGTACGAACGCTGGCGGCCCGGCTCGAGGCGGCCGGCATCGATGGTTTCTCGGGCGCCGCGAATGTCCTCCCCGCGCAGCGTTGATTGTCCGCCGCTCGGCGGGCTGCCTATAGTGAGGGTCACGCTTTTCGTCGAGAAGAGGTGACCCATGAACCAGCCCGCCGTATCCGCCCCGCCGACCACGGACCACAAGGTGGCCGACATCGAACTGGCCGACTGGGGCCGACGCGAGATCCGCATCGCCGAGACCGAGATGCCGGCGCTGATGGCGATCCGCGACAAGTATCGCGACCGCCAGCCCCTGGCCGGGGCGCGCATCGCCGGCTGCATCCACATGACCATCCAGACCGCGGTGCTGATCGAGACCCTGATCGACCTGGGCGCCACCGTGCGCTGGTCGTCGTGCAACATCTTCTCCACCCAGGATCACGCCGCCGCGGCCATCGCCGCCGCCGGCATCCCGGTATTCGCCTGGAAGGGCGAGACGGAAGAGGAGTTCTGGTGGTGCATCGAGCAGACCGTGGAGGGCCCCGACGGCTGGTCGCCCAACCTGGTGCTCGACGACGGCGGCGACCTCACCGCACTGCTCCACGACAAGCGCCCCGAGCTGCTCGACGCCGTCCACGGCATCAGCGAGGAGACCACCACCGGCGTGCACCGGCTGCTGGAGATGGCCCGGGACGGCTCGCTGCGGGTGCCAGCGATCAACGTCAACGACGCGGTGACCAAGTCCAAGAACGACAACAAGTACGGCTGCCGCCACTCGCTGAGCGATGCCATCAAGCGCGCCACCGACCACCTGCTGGCCGGCAAGCAGGCGCTGGTGGTCGGCTATGGCGACGTGGGCAAGGGCTCGGCGGCCTCGCTGCGCCAGGAAGGCATGATCGTGAAGATCAGCGAGATCGACCCGCTGTGCGCCATGCAGGCCTGCATGGACGGCTTCGAGGTGGTCTCGCCCTACTCGGGCGGCGTCAACGGCGGCATGCAGAGCATCGACCGCGCGCTGCTGTCGCGCATCGACCTTGTGGTGACCGCCACCGGCAACATCGACGCCTGCGACGCGGCCATGCTCAAGACGCTCAAGCCCGGCGCGGTGGTGTGCAACATCGGCCACTTCGACAGCGAGATCGACACCGCCTACATGCGCCGCCAGTGGCACTGGGAGGAGGTCAAGCCGCAGGTCCACAAGGTCTACCGCGACAGCGATCCCGGCGAATACGACCCGGACAGCCGCGACTACCTGATCCTGCTCTCGGAGGGGCGGCTGGTGAACCTCGGCAACGCCACCGGCCACCCGTCGCGGGTGATGGACGGCTCCTTCGCCAACCAGGTGCTGGCGCAGATCCACCTCTATGAGGGGCGCTTCGCCGAGCGCGACGAGGCCGAGCGGCGCGCAGCACTCACCGTCTCGGTGCTGCCGCGCCACCTGGACGAGGAAGTCGCCCGCTACATGGTGGAAGGCTTCGGCGGCGTGGTCACCCGCCTGAGCGAGGCCCAGGCCGAGTACACCGGCGTCGCGCCCGAGGGTCCGTTCAAGCCCGATGGGTATCGCTACTAGGTCTGGCTTCGACCGGAGCTGGAAGAACGCCCGCTTCGCGGGCTTAAGCTGGAAGCTTGAAGAAGACTCTTGACCCCATGATGGCGGGTTCATGCTGTCTTCCAGCTTCCAGCGACATGGGATCGTCACCTCGTCGCCCGGGGACTGTCATGCGCGGCGGGCATCCTGACCGGGTCACGTCAGGAGAATGCCCATGTCGACGCCCCCACGCGCGCGAACCCTCTTCGTGTCCGACATCCATCTCGGTACCCGGGACTGCCAGGCCGAGCTGCTGGCCAGCCTGCTGCGCCGGGTGCGGCCGGAGCGGCTCTATCTGGTCGGCGACATCGTCGACCTGATCGCCATGCAGAAGCGGGCGGTGCTGCCGCCGGCCCAGCAGCGGCTGGTGGCCAGGCTGCTGCGGCTGGCCCGCGGCGGCTGCGAGATCATCTATATCCCCGGCAATCACGACGCCGCCCTGCGCCGGCTGTGTGGGCTGCGCGTCCATCGGGTGCAGATCGAGCGCCGGGCGATCCACGTCACCGCCGACGGCCGGCGGCTGTTGGTCAGCCACGGCGACGAGTTCGACACCCACGTGCGCATCGCGCCCTGGATGCTGGCGCTGGGCGACGGCATGCACCAGTTCGTGCTGGCGCTCAACCGCTGGTGCAACCGTGCCCGGGGCGTGCTGGGGCTGCCGTACTGGTCGCTGGCCAGCGCGCTGAAGCGCCGGGTCGGCGCGGCCCAGCGCTACGTCGCCCAGTTCGAGCAGGCCGCCCTGCATCAGGCGGCCCGGGAGGGGCTCGACGGCTACGTCGGCGGGCATATCCACAAGGCCGGCTTCCGCGCCCGGGACGGCGTGCTCTACTGCAACGACGGCGACTGGGTCGAGCATTGCACCGCGCTGCTCGAGACCCCGGACGGCGCCCTGAGGCTGATCGACTGGCGGGGCGAGCTGATCGAGCGCGAGCCGCTCGTCGACGCCCTGGCCGTGCCCGAGGACGCGGATCTGGTCGGCGCCGCCCGGGTGCCGTGAGGCGCGGCTGGCCCGAGCGCGATCAGCCGCTGATCAGCGGCAGCATCCAGCCGAGATAGAACGGGATCAGCAGCGGGGCGGCGAGGGTGGTGAGCAGCACGGCCAGGGCGCCCTTCTCCGGGGCCATGCCGAGCTCCATGGCGACCACCACCACGTTGGCGGCCATCGGCACCACGCCGATCAGCAGCAGCGCCGTGGCCAGTGCGGGCGACAGGCCGGTCGTGGCCTGCAGGGCCAGTACCGCGCCCAGCGCCAGCAGCGGCCAGAAGACGTAGCGCACCGCCACGCAGGCGCCGATGAAGCGCCAGTCGAACTGGCGTATCGAGACCCGCCCCAGCGTCATGCCGATGATCATCATGCCGAGCAGGGTGTAGGCGGGCGGGAAGACCTCGAGCCCCTCCATCACCGCGTTCGGCACCTCGAGGTCGGCGCCCTCCACCAGCAGCGCCGCCAGGAAGGCGTAGATCAGCGGCAGGCGCAGGATCTTGGCCAGGCTGTCGCGCACCGAGAAGCGACCCCGGGCGCTGAGATAGAAGCCCAGAGTGAACTCGTAGAGGGTCACGCCCAGCACGCCGAACAGGTACAGCGTCACGCCCTCCGGCGGCAGCAGCACCAGCGCCACCGGCAGGCCGAAGTAGCCGGTGTTGCCGGTGCCGGCGGAGAAGGCCAGCACCGCGCCTTCCTCGCCGGGCAGGGCGCGCCGGGCCACCGCGCTGACCAGCAGTGCCACCAGGCAGGCGGCGGCGAACAGCGAGGCGGTGATCAGCAGGTAGGCCGGGGTCGGCCCGCCGAGGATCAGCCCGCGGAAGAAGGTCAGCGGGGCGATCAGGTAGATCAGCAGGGTAGCGATGGGGCGGGGATCGACGGCCAGCCGCCGGGCCGCCAGCCAGCCCAGGCCGACGAAGGCCAGCAGCGTCCACAGCGGGCCCATTAGGGTATCGGGATCGAGGCTCATGCGTCGTCGTCTTCCTTGTCGAGCGAGGCCTCATGATGCCTGTTCGAGGCAGGACTGTCAGGCGGCCGCGGCGGGTATCTGGAGTCTCAGTCATGAGGAACCCGGGCTCTACATGAAAGAAATCGATACAGGACCGACGAAACTTTCATTGGTCGGCGCGCCGCCGGCTGTCCACAATAGGCGCATTCATCCGCCGCCCGTCGCCGACGCGGCTCCTTCACCGCTCCATCAAGAGGACTGGATCGATGAGCGCACAAGAGCACCCGCTGGGTATCAGCTTCGAATTCTTCCCGCCGAACACCGAGGCCGGGCGTGACAAGCTGATGCAGACCCGGGATGCCCTGGCCACCCGCGGCCCGCGCTTCTTCTCCGTCACCTACGGCGCCGGCGGCTCCACCCAGCATCGCACCACCGACACCGTGCGCATGGTGCGCGAGTCCGGCTTCACCACCGCGCCGCACCTGTCCTGCATCGGCAGCGAGAAGGCGGCCCTGCGCGACCTGCTGGCCCAGTATCGCGAGGAAGGCATCGACAGCCTGGTGGCCCTGCGCGGCGACCTGCCCTCCGGCATGGGCGGCATCGGCGAGCTGCGCTATGCCAACGAACTGGTCGAGTTCATCCGCGAGGAGACCGGCGACCACTTCAACATCGCCGTGGCCGCCTATCCGGAGACCCATCCTCAGGCGCCGAACGCCGACCGCGACGTGGAGAACTTCGCGCGCAAGATGAAGGCCGGGGCGAACCTCGCCATCACCCAGTACTTCTTCAACGCCGACGCCTATTTCCGCTTCGTCGAACGGGCCCGCGCCCTGGGCGTCGAGGCGCCGATCGTGCCCGGTATCATGCCGATCACCAACTACACCAAGCTGGCACGCTTCTCCGATGCCTGCGGCGCCGAGATTCCGCGCTGGATCCGCAAGCAGCTCGAGGCCTACGGCGACGACAGCGAGTCCATCGCCGCCTTCGGCGAGGACGTGATCTCACGCCTGAGCCAGCGCCTGCTCGACGGCGGCGCGCCGGGGCTGCACTTCTACACGCTGAACCAGGCCGAGCCCTCACTGCGGGTGGTGGACAACATCTGCGGCTGAGCCCAAGGGCAGCCCCGGCTGCACTTCCCTTTCTATCTCGGCCTGAACCAGGCCGAGCCCATGCTGAGGGTGGTGGACAACATCTGCGGCTGAGCCCAAGGGCAGCCCCGGCTGCACTTCCCTTTCTATCTCGGCCTGAACCAGGCCGAGCCCTCGCTGCGGGTGGTGGACAACATCTGCGGCTGAGCCCAAGGGCAGCCCCGGCTGCACTTCCCTTTCTATCTCGGCCTGAACCAGGCCGAGCCCACGCTGCGGGTGGCGGACAACATCTGCGGCTGAGCCGATGGCGCAGCGTGACGTAAGAAGGGCCCTGCCAGCGATGGCAGGGCCTTTTGTTTTCCGGCTCGTGGGAAGCCGGCGCATCGACGGTCCGTCTCCCGAACACATCTGTCTCCTGAATAGGCCGCGAGCCGTATCGGCTGGAGCCCGTGCCCGGTGACGCGGACAACGCAAAAGGGCCCGCCAATGGCGGGCCCTTTCTGCATCCATGCTTCGGCGATGGCGGTCGCGTCAGTTCGACGCCGCGGTGTGGGGCGTGCCGCCGCCGTGGCGGCCACGCTGCATCAGCAGCAGTACCGCGCCGATGGCCAGGCCGGCCACGTCGGTGACGATGCCGCCGTAGATCATGCACAGCGCGCCGACCAGCATCACCAGCCGCTGCCACTGCTTCACCGGGCCGAAGAACCAGGACTGCACGGTGGCCGACAGCAGCACGATGCCGAGGGTGGCGGTCACGCCGACCCGCAGGATCTGCAGCCAGGAGCCTTCCATCAGCATCGCCGGGCTGTAGAAGAACATGAACGGCACGATGAAGGCGGCCAGGCCGATCTTGAACGAGGCCACCGAGGTGCCCATGGCGTTGTCACCGGAGATGCCCGCGGCCGCGTAGGAGGCCAGCGCCACCGGCGGGGTGATCGCCGAGACCACCGCGAAGTAGAACACGAAGAAGTGCGCCACCAGCGGCTGGATGCCGATCTCGATCAGGCCGGGCGCGACCACCGAGGCGGCCACCGCGTAGGCGGCCGTGGTCGGCATGCCCATGCCCAGCAGGATCGAGATGCACATGGCGAAGAACAGCGCCAGCAGCTGGCTGACGCCGGCCAGGCCGAGCAGCAGCGAGGAGAAGCGCGCGCCGACGCCGGTCAGGGCGATGACGCCGACGATCAGGCCGGCGCAGGCGCACACGGCGATGATCTGGATGGCCATGGTGCCGGCCAGCTGCAGGGCCTTGAGGATGGCGCGGGGGCCCATCTTGTAGGGCGAGATCCAACTCACCACGGCGGCCGAGGCGGTGGCCAGGGTGCCGGCGCGGATCACCGAGTAGCCCATGAACAGCGCGGCGATCAGGATGATGATCGGCGCGAACAGGTAGACCTGCTTGACCAGCTTCGAGAACAGCGGGATCTCGTCCTTGCGCATGCCGCGCATGCCCTTGCGGGCGGCCTCGAAGTCGACCATGCAGTAGATCGACAGGAAGTAGAGGATGGCCGGGATCAATGCCGCCACGGCGATCTCGGTGTACGGGATGCCGGTGACCTCGGCCATGATGAAGGCGCCCGCGCCCATGATCGGCGGCATGATCTGACCGCCGGTGGAGGCGGCGGCCTCGATGGCGCCGGCGCTACGCCCGGGGTAGCCGACCTTCTTCATCAGCGGGATGGTCAGCGAGCCGGTGGAGACCACGTTGCCGGCGCTGGTGCCGTTGATCATGCCCATCAGGCCGGAGGCGAAGATCGACACCTTGGCCGGGCCGCCGCGGGCTCGGCCGGCGGCGGCGAAGGCGAAGTTGACGAAGTAGTCGCCGACCTTCGAGGCCTGCAGGAAGGCGGCGAAGATGATGAACAGGATGATGTAGGTCGAGGACACCGCGGTGGTCGGCCCGAGCACGCCGGCGTCGGTGTAGACCTGGCTGAAGAAGCGGCCCACCGAGAGGCCCGGATAGCCGAGGAAGCCCGGCAGGTAGGGGCCGGCGAACACGTAGATCAGGAAGATGGAGGCGATGATCACCAGCGCCAGGCCGGCCACGCGGCGGGTCAGCTCGAGGATCAGCGCCGCGCCGGCGATCGCCGCGTAGGAGATGCCCATGGGCGCGAAGGGCGTACCGGTGGAGGCGCGCAGCGGGCTGTTGAACATCACCAGCAGGTAGCCGGCGCTGGCCACGGCGCAGACCATCAGCACCAGGTCGGCCGGCGACAGGCGGTGACGGTACTGGCGGAAGCTCCACGACAGCACGATGGCGGCGGCGGTGGCCAGCATCAGCGGATAGCCGTAGTGGAAGGCCTCGATCTCGGGGGCGATGCGCATGGCGCCGTCGTTCATCGCGCTCTGCATCATGAACACCTGATACAGCGCGTAGCCGGCGGGAATCAGCAGCGCATAGCTCAGCCAGCCCAGCCAGGCGGGCGAGCGGGCATGGCCCTCATCGGCGAAGCGGGTACCGGCGTAGAGGCCGTAGCCGAGGATCAGCGCGCCGCAGATGTGCACGATGCGGAACGACCAGGTCTCCATCGGATAGAGGTTCAGCGAGATCAGATGGAAGCTGGAGTAGGCGATGGCAATGGCGGCGAACAGCAGCCACTGCCAACCGGTGTAGAGGCGGCGGTTGGATTCCACCGCGTCGTCGTCGACGCCCTCGGCGACGACGGGAGTGACCTCCTCGTCGTCACGCTCGGCGTGACGGGGATCGGGATGCTGGGACATGGGAGTCACCCTCGGGGAACAGGCGACCCCGCACCGGGGCGGCGCGGGGTCGCGGGACGGTCAATGGATCAGAGCTGCTGGTCTTGCGGGATCTCGTAGCCGTTCTCTTCGTACCAGCGCACGGCGCCCGGGTGGAACGGCAGCACGGTGTTGTACTGGATGTTCTCCGGCACGCTGAACTGGGCGCTGCGGTGGATGTCGCGCATGCGGTCGTTGTTTTCCAGGCTCAGCTTGGTGATCTCGTAGACGAAGTCCTCGGGCAGGTCACAGCCACCGATGGTGAAGTTCCACATGGAGACCGCCTGGGCGTCTTCCTCGAGGGTCTGGTAGGTGCTGGCCGGGATCTGGAACGGCGAGACCGGGAAGGCGTCGACGATCTGCTGCTGCTCTTCCTCGGTGAACTCGATGATGTTGACGTCGGTCTGCACCTCGAGCTGGCTGACCGCCGGCACCGGGATGCCCGCGGCGAAGGCGATGACGTCGATCAGGCCGTCCTGCAGCTGGCCGCCGAGGTCGTTCCAGCCGCCGTTGCGGCGCTCGAAGTCCACGCCCAGCTCCTCGAGGATCTTCGGGAAGTAGGTGTCGGACGTGGAGGCCGCCGGGCCGAAGCCGATGGTGGCGCCGTCGGGGATGTCGGAGATCGACTCGATGCCGCTGTCGGCCAGGGTGGTGATGGAGAACGGGGTCTCGTACATCGGGAACAGTGCGCAGACGTTGTCCATCGGAACGCCGGGAGCCAGCGGGCTCTGGCCGGCCTTCGCCTCGGCGGCCGGGCCCATGGTGGTCAGGCCCAGGGCCAGGTCGCCGGTGTGTACCAGCGCCAGGTTCTGGTTGGGGCCGCCGGTCACTTCGCCGCCGCCGGAGAGGCCCAGCTCGTCGGCGATCATGTTGGCCCAGCCGGAACCGTAGACGAAGTAGGTGCCGCCCTGACTGGCGGTGCCCACGGTGAAGCTCTCCGGCCATTCGCTGCGATCGGCCTGGGCGGTGCCGGCGACCAGCATGGCGCCGGCCAGGGTGCCGGTGAGGATCCGGGTGGTGGTGGACATGGCGTTTCTCCCGTCGGGATTGTTCATTGTGGTCGGTCCGAGCGGAGAGTGCTCGGGCCGGCTTGCGACGCCCATGCAGCAGCAAGGGCCGTTCCACAACGGGAAAAGTTTCTTTATTTCATAAAGTTAAAAAAGAGTGTTTCGACAAAGGTCGAAGTCGATCGGATGAGGAAGTTCCGGGAATCCACACGCGGGATGGGCCACCATGTGCGGAATTCCGCACAGGCTCAGTCGGCGGCGTCCGGCGGGCTCAGCGCCTCCAGCAGGCGGCTGGCCTGATGCAGGTCGTTCATCAGCGAGGAGGCCTGCCAGGCGTCGAGCCGCTGCCGGCGCAGTCGCTCGGCCAGCTCGTGCTGCCAGTGGCGGCGGGTCTCTTCCAGCCCGCTGCCGGCCTGGGCGCTGTCCGGGGCGTTGGCCAGCCGGTTGAGGCCCTCGGCCACCGCCATGCGCAGGTCGTCGTGGGCCTCGCGCAGCGGGCTGTCGGGGGCGGCGTGGCGCAGCAGGCTGCGCTGCAGCACTTCGCCGAAGCGCACCGCCTCGACCAGCCGCAGGCTGCGCTCGTAGAGGGCGTTCAGGCGCGCTTCCTGCGCCTCGGTGAGCGGCACGTCGATGCGGGCGTAGAAGTCGAGGATCTCCGCCAGCAGCGGCTTGATGCGGGCGTGGTAGCGGGCGTTGACCGAGGGCCAGTCGTCGGGATCGATGGCGGCCCGGGCCGCCTCGCGGTCCGGCGGGTGGCCGATCACCTCGGCGCTGGGCATCAGGATCGCCGCGCACAGCAGGTGATAGGCGCGCCGCTCCAGGCGCCGCGCTTCCTGTTCCATGGCCGCCACGGCGGTGTCGGCGTGCTCCAGGGCGGTGTCGTCCAGGTAGCGGGCCTGGGCCGGGTCCTGGCGCGCGGGATCCGGAATCCAGCGCTCCAGCCACCCGGCCAGGCGGGGAATCCAGGGCAGCATCAGCAGGATGCCGAGGCCGTTGAACAGGGTGTGGAAGAGTGCCAGCTTCAGCGTCCAGTCGTCCGCGGCGATGCCGAACAGGCCGGCCAGGGCGTCGACCAGCCAGGCCAGCGGCAGCAGCAGGGCCAGGGCCACGCAGGCGGTGATCAGGTTGAAGATCACATGGGCGCCGGCCAGCCGGCGCCCGGCGCTGCCCGCGCCCAGGGCGCCGATCAGGGCGGTCACGGTGGTGCCGACGTTGGCGCCGATGGCGATGGCCAGCGCCGGCAGGTAGGGCAGCTGCCCCGAGGCCAGCGCGGTGAGGATGATCAGCAGCGTGGCGTGACTCGACTGCATCACCACGGTGGCGACCACGCCGAACAGCACGAACAGCGGCCAGTGCCAGACGCGCTCGCCGGCCAGACCGTCCAGCGACAGGCCGTCCTGCCAGGCCTCGAAGCCCAGCTTCATGAAGTCGATGCCGAGAAACAGCAGCCCCACGCCGAGCAGCAGGGTGGCGATGCCGGCGCGGGCGCCCTGCAGCACCCGCCCGCCGATCAGCCCCAGCGCCAGCAGCGGCATGGCGTAGCTGGCCAGGTCGATCTTGAGGCCGAAGGCGGCGATCAGCCAGGCGCCGGTGGTGGTGCCGAGGTTGGCGCCGAAGATCAGGGCGATGGCGCCGGGCAGGGCGACCAGCCCCGCGCCGACGAAGGACATCGCCAGCAGGGTGACCAGCGAGCTGGACTGGACCAGGGCGGTGGTCAGCGCGCCGACGCCGATGGCCCGCAGCGGGCCGCGGGTGGCGTCATGCAGCCAGCGGTCGAGGGTGCCGCCGGAGAGGCGCTTGATGGCGTCCTCGAGATGGGTCATGCCCCACAGGAAGACGCCGAGGCCGGCGGCCAGGGTGGCCAGGTCGACGCGCGCCACCAGCAGGGCGGCGGCCGCGGCCAGGCCGAGCGCCTCGAGCACCCGGCGGGGCGGGATCAGCGGTCGGGCCGCGGCGAACACGGGGAGCTCAGCCCTTGGGGTCGAGGATCTTCACGGTCTGCAGGTCGTCGGCCTGCGGCTGGCTCGGCTCGCGGTTGACCCGGGTCTCGAGCTCGGGCATCGCCTGCTCCTCGATGGGCAGCTGCTCGAAGAAGTCGCAGCTCACGCACTCGCGGTAGCGGATACTGTGCTGCTCCCAGCTGCGGATGCGATCCATCTCGGCGCAGCGCGGGCAGATGGCGCCGGCGATAAAGCGTTTCTGGGTGGCCATGAGGCCTCCTGGGAATCGATGAGTGTGGCGTGTCACGGCACGTCGTGTCGTCATTCTAACCGACACGGCGCGCCGGGGTGGGCCGGCGCGCCGTGTCGATGACGTCGGTCAGGCGGCTGTTTCGGGCCGCTTGATCAGGCCGCCCGGATGCCGCTGTGACGCAGCAACGGCTCGACGCTGGGCTCGCGGCCGCGGAAGGCGCGGAACAGCGCCGCGGCGTCGCGGGAGCCGCCGCGTTCGAGGATCTCGGTGCGGAAGCGACGGCCGGTCTCGGGGTCGAAGATGCCGGCCTCCTCGAAGGCGCTCCAGGCGTCGGCAGACAGCACCTCGGCCCACTTGTAGCTGTAGTAGCCCGCCGCATAGCCGCCGGCGAAGATGTGGCCGAAGCCGTTCTGGAAGCGGTTGAAGGCCGAGCGCGGCACCACCGAGACGGCGTCGCGCACCTCGTCGAGCAGCGCCTGGATGTCGTCGGCGGAGGGAGCGGCGACCTCGCGATGCAGGCGGAAGTCGAACAGCGAGAACTCGAGCTGGCGCGCCATGCCCATGGCCGACTGGAAGTTCTTGGCCGCCAGCAGCTTGTCGAACAGCTCCGCCGGCAGTGGCGCGCCGGTGTCGACGTGGCCGGCGATCAGGTCGAGGCCCTCGCGCTCCCAGCAGTAGTTCTCCATGAACTGGCTGGGCAGCTCCACTGCGTCCCAGGCCACGCCGTTGATGCCGGAGATGTCGGCGACGGTCTGGCGGGTCAGCATGTGGTGCAGGCCGTGGCCGAACTCGTGGAACAGGGTGGTGACCTCGTCGTGGGTCAGCAGCGCCGGCTTGTCGCCCACCGGGCGGGTGAAGTTGCAGGTCAGGTAGGCCACCGGCAGCTGCAGCGCGTCGCCCTCCAGGCGGCGCACCCGGCACTCGTCCATCCAGGCGCCGCCGCGCTTGCCCTCGCGGGCGTAGAGGTCGAGGTAGAAGCCGGCGATCGGCGCGCCGTCGTCGAGGATGCGGAAGTAGCGCACGTCCGGATGGTAGCGCGGGGCGTCCTCGTCTTCCTCGAAGGTCACGCCGTAGAGCCGCTCGACCACCTGGAACAGGCCGTCGACCACTCGCGGCGCGGGGAAGTAGGGGCGCAGCTGCTCCTGGGAGATGGCGAAGCGCGCCTCGCGCAGTTTCTCGCTGGCGTAGCCCACGTCCCAGGGCTCCAGGGCGGCCAGGCCCAGCTCGTCGCGGGCGAAGGCGGCGAGTTCGGCGAACTCCTCGCGGGCCTGGGGCACGGCGCGCTCGGCGAGGTCCTCGAGGAAGCCGATCACCTGCTCGGGCGACTCGGCCATCTTGGTGGCCAGCGAGTAGTCGGCGTAGGTGGCGAAGCCCAGCAGCTCGGCGAGCTCGCGGCGCAGCGCCAGGGTCTCCTCCATCACCGGGGCGTTGTCGAACTCGCCGGCGTTGGGGCCCTCGTCGGAGGCGCGGGTGACGAAGGCGGTGTAGACCTCGCGACGCAGCTCGCGGTCGTCGGCGTGGGTCATCACCGGCAGAAAGCTGGGGAAGTCCAGCGTGATGCGGTAGCCCTCGCGGCCCTTGGCCTCGGCGTTGGCCGCCAGCGTGGCCAGGGCGCTCTCGGGCAGGCCGGCCAGCCGGGTGGCGTCCGGCAGGTCCAGATGCCAGGCCTGGGTGGCGTCCAGCAGCTGGTTGGAGAAGGTGTTGGCGAGGCTCGACAGCCGCGACTGGATCTCGCCGTAGCGGCGCTTCTGTTCGGGCGGCAGGTCGACGCCGGCCAGCCGGAAGTCGCGCAGGGCGTTGTCCACGGTGCGGCGCTGGCCTTCGTCGAGCGCGGCCCAGGCCGGGCCGTCCTTGAGCGCCTGCCAGGCGCGGAACAGCCCCTCGTGCTGGCCGAGCCAGGTGCTGTAGTCGGAGAGCAGGCCAAGGCTGGTCTCGTAGGCCTGGCGCAGCGCCTCGTTGTTCATGGTGCCGTTGAGGTGCGAGACCGGCGACCAGGCCCGGGACAGGCGGTCGTTCAGCGCCTCCAGCGGCGCGGCCAGGCTCTCCCAGGTCGGCGTTTCCCGCTCGGCCCGGGCCACCAGGGTCTCGATGGCCTCGCGGTTCTCCGCCAGCAGCGTCTCGATGGCCGGCACCACGTGCTCGGGACGGATCTCGGCGAAGGGCGGCAGGGTGTGGGCGTCGAGCAGGGGGTTCGTGGACATGTGCACCTCGGGATGCAAAGGAGTGACAGCGCTTAGATGCGGGCGGCCGGGCCGGGTTTCAATGTGCTAGGCTTGGCGCCCTTTGCAACTTCAGGCCGGAGACGAGGCGATGAACGAGACCCTGGAGCGCTGGAGCAGCCGCCGCGCCTTCATCCTGGCGGTGACCGGGGCCGCGGTGGGGCTGGGTAACATCTGGCGCTTTCCCTATATCACCGGGGAGAACGGCGGCGCCGCCTTCCTGCTGCTCTACGTGGCCTTCGTGCTGCTGCTGGGGCTGCCGGTGATGATGGCCGAGATCCTGATCGGTCGCGCCGGGCGTAGAAGTCCGATGCAGTCGCTCAGCCACCTGGCGACCCAGGCCGGACACAGCCGCCACTGGCGGTGGCTGGGGCTGTTCGGCGCCTTCACGGTGTTCTGCATCCTGTCCTTCTACTCGGTGGTCTCAGGCTGGTCCATCGAGTTCCTCGTCTCGTCGATCAACGGCGACTTCGTCGGCCAGGACGCCGCCAGCATCGGTGCCGGTTTCGATGCCTTCCTCGCCGACCCCGCTCGCATGACCTTCAATCACACCCTGTTCCTGGTGATGACCATGCTGGTGGTGGCCGCCGGGGTGACCAAGGGGCTGGAACGGCTCAACAACATGCTGATGCCGCTGCTCTACCTGCTGCTGCTGGTGCTGGCCGGCCACGCTGCCACCACCAGCGGCTTCGGCCCGGCGCTGGCCTGGCTGTTCACGCCGGACCTGTCGGCGATGACGCCCATGGTGATGATCCATGCCATGGGCCATGCCTTTTTCACGCTGGCAGTGGGCGCCTGCGCGCTGATGGCCTACGGTGCCTACATGCCGGACCACCAGAGCCTGCCGCGGGCGGCGGCCGGGGTCGCGGTGCTGGACGTGACCGTCGCCCTGCTGGCCGGCATCGCCATCTTCTCGGTGGTGTTCGCCCAGGGCATGGACCCGGCCGAGGGCCCGGGGCTGATGTTCGTGACCCTGCCGGTGGCCTTCGCCGACCTGCCGTTCGGCGCCTTCTGGCTGTCGCTGTTCTTCCTGCTGCTGCTGCTGGCCACCTGGACCTCGTCGATCAACCTCGCCGAGCCGATGGTGGCCACGCTTCAGGGCTGGGGGCTCGGTCGCGGACAGGCCGCCGCCGTGGTGGGGGTGACGGTATGGCTGGTCGGCCTGCTGTCGGTGCTGTCGTTCTCGACGCTGGCCGACGTCCATGTGCTGTTCGGCATGAACGTCTTCGAGCTGGTGACCACGGTGCCACCGGAGATCTTCCTGCCGGTCGGCGGCGCGCTGATCGCGGTGTTCGCCGCCTGGGTGCTGCCCGAGGTGGAAGCGCTGCGGGCCCTGGACGCCGGGCCCACCGGCTTTCGCGTGTGGCGCACCACGGTGCGCTGGGTGTCGATTCCGCTGACGCTGGTAGTATTGATCTCCGGACTGATCTGACGACGGGAGGCGTGTGATGAGCGAAGCCAAGACCCTGAGGCCCTGGAAGGGCACGAGCCCGCAGCTGGGCGAACGCGTCTACATCGACCCGGCCTGCATGGTGCTGGGCGACGTGGTGCTGGGCGACGACTGCTCGGTGTGGCCGATGGCGGTGATCCGCGGCGACATGCACCGCATCCGCATCGGTCAGCGGGTGAGCATCCAGGACGGCAGCGTGCTGCACATCACCCATGCCAGCGACTTCAATCCCGACGGCTTCCCGCTGACCGTCGGCGACGATGTCACCGTCGGCCACAAGGCGATCCTGCACGGCTGCACCCTGGGCAATCGCATCCTGGTGGGCATGGGCGCCATCGTCATGGACGGCGTGGTGGTCGAGGACGAGGTGATCATCGCCGCCGGCGCCGTGGTGCCGCCGGGCAAACGCCTGGAGGGTGGCCACGTCTATGCCGGCAACCCGGCCAAGGCGCTGCGCCCGATCAAGGACAAGGAGCGCGCCTTCTTTCCCTATACCGCCGGCAATTACGTCAAATTGAAGGATGAGTATCTGGCGGCCGAAGAGTGATGGGCTGTGGCTCCGAGCGAGCGCTGGCTCGGGGCTCAGAGTCATCCGGCGGGGACACGCATGAATACGTCCCTGTAGCTCCCGGCGCCATCCATGGCGCAGGAGGTCCTCGTCGGATGACCCGTCGCCCCTTGTCCTGTCTGAGTACTGGACCTGGGGAGGCAGCGTGGCCTCAATGATGTGCAATAAAGGCGTAACCCGCCAACCGCTTGTTTTCTTTGGCCATGCCGAGCGCTAAACTGTTGTTTTATCCAGTCAGTGAGGCGCCGCGGGCATGGCCGACTTCCGAACCCACCTCGGCGTGGCCGCGACCCTGGGCGCGGTGGTCGCCCACGGCGGCTGGCAGGCCGGGCTGTGGGCGTTCTCCGAGGGGCTGCCCGTCCTCGCGCTGATCACCTTCGGCGGCATTCTCCCCGATATCGACGCCGACCGCTCCAAGGCAATTCGCCTGATCTTCAACCTGCTGGCGATCCCCGCCGTGGTCGCCGGGGCCCTGTGGCTGCAGGCCCGGCTGGACCCGGGGCCACTGATGGTGGCCTGTGGCGGCATCTACCTGGGCGTGCGCTACCTGGGCGGGGCGCTGTTCTGCCGTTTCACCGTGCATCGCGGCATCTGGCACTCGCTGCTGGCCGCGGCGCTGTGCGGGCTGACCGCCACGGCGCTCAGCCATCGGCTGTTCGCGCTGCCCGACCGGCTGGCCTGGATCTACGGCGCGGCGCTGGCGCTGGGTTTCGTGATCCACCTGCTGCTCGACGAGCTGTACAGTGTCGATCTCACCGGGGCACGCCTCAAGCGTTCCTTCGGCACCGCGCTCAAGCCCTTCGACTGGCGTCAGCCCGGCAACTCGCTGGCCATGCTGGCGGTCATCGTCAGCCTCTCCCCCTGGCTGCCGCCCTGGCAGCCGCTGGTCGACCTGGTGGCTCAGGGCTCGGCGTTCTGGCGGTAGTCCTCGGCCCTCAGGCCATGTTTCTTCAGCTTGTCGTAGAGCGTCTTGCGCGGCACGTCGAGGGCGTCGCAGACCTCGCTGACGCGGCCCTGATGGCGGGCCAGCGCCTGGCTGATCAGGCTCTTCTCGAACAGCTCCACCTGGCGCGGCAGCGGCAGCTCGCCACCCTCGCTCTCGCCGCCTTCCAGCAGCGTCTCCAACCGGTAGTCGCAGGTGATTCCCAGCAGCACGTAGCGCTCGGCGAGATTGCGCAGCTCGCGCACGTTGCCGGGCCAGTCGTGGGCCAGCAGCGCCGAGGTGCCGGCGGCGTCCAGTGGCGGCGCCTCCAGGCCGCTGCGGTTGGCGGCCACCACCGCGAAGTGCTGGAACAGCAGCGGAATGTCCTCGCGGCGCTCGCGCAGCGGTGGAATCGGCAGGGTCACCACGTTGAGGCGGTAGTAGAGGTCCTCACGGAAGTCGCCGGCCTCGGCAGCGGCCTTGAGGTCGACCTTGGTGGCGGCGATCACGCGGATGTCCAGCGGTACCGCCTGATTGGAGCCCAGCCGCTCGATGCTGCGCTCCTGCAGCACCCGCAGCAGCTTGACCTGCAGCGACAGCGGCATGGACTCGATCTCGTCGAGGAACACGGTGCCGCCCTGGGCGTGCTCGAACTTGCCGATGCGCCGCTCCACGGCGCCGGTGAAGGCGCCCTTCTCGTGGCCGAACAGCTCCGACTCGATGGTGCTCTCCGGCACCGCGCCGCAGTTGATGGCGACGAAGGGCCGGCCGCCGCGGGCGCTGCGCTCGTGGATGGCGCGGGCCACCAGGTCCTTGCCGGCGCCGGTCTCGCCGAACAGCAGCACGTCGGCCTCGACCTGGCTGATGCGCTGGACCATCGAGGCCAGCCGCTGGATCGCCGGGGTGCGGCCGACCAGGCGCGGGCCGGGGGCCGACTGCTGGGCCTCGAGTTCGGCCTTGAGGGTGCGGTTCTCGAGGCTCAGCCGACGCTTGTCGATGCCACGTCGGACGACTTCCACCAGGTGCTCGCCGGCGAAGGGTTTCTCGAGGAAGTCCCAGGCGCCGTCGCGCATCGCCGCCACCGCGGTGGAGACGTCGCCGTGGCCGGTGATCAGCACCACTGGCAGGTCCGGGTCGCGATCGCGGATCTCGCGCAGCAGCGCCATGCCGTCCATGCCAGGCATGCGGATGTCGCTGATCACCACGCCGGGGAAGTCCGGGGTCAGGGCCGCCAGGGCGTCCTCGGCGCGTTCGAAGGCCCGGGGCTCGTAGCCGGCCAGCTCCAGGGTCTGGCCGGCGGTGATGCGCAGGTGCGCCTCGTCGTCGATGATCATCACCGGGGTCGCCGGGGACTCATGCATGGGATTGCCGCTCCTCGCTGGATGCCGGGGTATCGGTGCCCGCGTCGCGTGGCAGGCTGATGGTGAAGCGGGCGCCGCCCTCGGCGCCGTTGGCGACCTCCAGGCGGCCGCCCAGGTCGTCGATGATACGCGCCGAGATCGACAGGCCCAGCCCCAGGCCGCTGCCGGCGGCCTTGGTGGTGTAGAAGGGCTCGAAGATGCGCGACAGCCGATCCTCGGCGATGCCGGGGCCGTTGTCGGCCACCGCCAGGCGCACCCGGTCGCCCTCGGCGGCGATCTCGAGCGTCAGCCGCGGCGATGGCGTCTCGGCCATGGCCTGCAGGGCGTTGCCGATCAGGTTGACCAGCACCTGCTCGAGGCGCACCGGGTCGGCGCGCACCCAGAGCTCGTCCTCGGGCCAGCGGCGCTCCACCGCCACGTCACCTTCGCCGAGCCGGGCCTGGAACAGCCGCAGGGCGTAGTCGAAGCAGGAGGGGGCCGAGACGGCGGTCAGGTTGTCGCCGCTCTTGCGCGAGAACTGGCGCAGCTGGGCGCTGATCTCGGCCATGCGTTCGGTGAGCTCGACGATCTGACCGAGATTGGCGTCGGCGGCCTCGCTGCGGCTGCGGGCGATGAAGGCGCGGGCGTTCTCGGCGTAGGCGCGGATCGCCGCCAGCGGCTGGTTGAGCTCGTGGTTGATGCCGGCGGCGAGCTGGCCGAGTACCGCCAGCTTGGCGGCCTGGACCAGTTCGTCGCGGGTCTCGCGCAGGCGCTGTTCGGCCAGGCGGCGCTCCTCGATCTCGTCGGAGAGGCGCCGGTTGGTGGCGGTCAGGTCGCGGGTGCGTGCCTCCACGTGGCGCTCCAGCTCGTCGCGGGCCCTGGCCAGGGTGCGGCGTTCGCGCTCGGCGAAGCGCTCGCGCTCGCGGCGCAGCCGCAGCCGCTGCCAGCCGATGCCGCCACCCAGCACCACCAGGCCGTAGAGGCCGCCGGCCAGTGCCGCCGCCAGCCACTGGGCGTCGACCACCGGGGTGAGCGGCTTGAGGATGTGCATGTCCCAGCCGAAGCCGGGCACCGGCCGGGTCAGGCTCAGGTATCGCTCGCCGGCCAGCGGGCCATCGGAGAAGCCGACCAGCCGGGCATTCTCGCCGCGCCGTTCGAGCTCGCGGATGCCGGCTGGCGGCAGCGGTTCATCGCCGTAGCGCCGCGAGGCGTGCAGGGCCGTGAGCTCCGTCTCGGCGAGGGGCTCCAGGGCGGTGAGGCGCAGCGCTCGCCGGCTGGCCATGAACACCACGCCGTCACCGTCGGTGACCAGCAGCTCGGCGTCCTGTTCCGCCCAGCTTTCCTCGACGGCGTGCAGCGGCACCTTCAGTACCATCACGCCGTCGGGCCGGGCGTTCGGCGCGGTGTCGTCGAGCCAGATCGGTGCCGAGAAGTAGTAGCCGCGCTCCTGGGAGCGCAGGCCGAGGCCGAAGAAGCGCCCCTTCTGGCCCTGCATGGCGTCCTGATAATAGCGTCGGAAACTGTAGTTCTCGCCGATGAAGGTGCTCTCGCGGTGCCAGTTGCTGGCCGCCAGGGTGTCGCCGTGGCGGTCGAGCAGGTAGATGTCCGAGACGTCGGCGGTGGCGCGGAAGCGGTCGAGCAGGCGGTTGAGCGGCATCGGATCCTGCTGGGCAGGCGTCGCCAGGAAACGCTTCACGGCCTCCCGCGAGGCGAGCAGCTCGGGCAGGTAGTCGTGACGGGACAGGTGCCCGGTGAGCCCGGCCACCGACAGTCGCAGCTCGTTCTCGGCGTCGTCGCGCAGCGCCTGAAGGGCCTGTTCACGGGCGACCTGGGCGGTCTGCCACAGGCACAGCGCCAGGCCGGCCAGGCCGATCAGGGCCAGCAGCAGGCGTAGACGACGCCGGCGAGGGGAGGGCGAGGCGGTCGTCATGCGTCGGGCGCGGGCATGGACTGGGCGCGGCGCAGCGAGCGCTGGGCGCGGGTCTCGGCGCGGGCCGCGGCCAGCAGGTTTTCCTCGACGTAGACCAGATGGTCGTGAGCGCAGGCGCGGGCCTCCTCGGCGCGGCCCTGGAGGATGGCATCGAGCAGTGCGCGGTGTTGGGTCATCAGGCGCTCGCGGGCGTCGGGCTTGGCGAACAGCGCCTCGAGGTTGTCGACGATGCTCTTCTCGAGCAGGTGAAAGATGCCGCGAATGGTGTGCAGCAGCATCACGTTGTGGGCGGCCTCGGCGATGGCCAGGTGGAAGGCGGCGTCGGCCTTGGCCTCTTCGGCCGGGTCCCGGGCCTCGAAGCGGGCCTCGAGCTCCTCGAAGCGCTGCAGCAGCACCGCCTTGTCGGTGGGCGTGGCGCGCAGCGCGGCATAGTAGGCGGAGAGTCCTTCCATGGCGTCGCGAAATTCGAGCAGGTCGAGGTGGAACTCGCCGTGGCGCGAGAGCATCTCCAGCAGCGGGTCGCTGTAGCCGCTGTGCAGGTCCTCGGTGATGAAGGTGCCGCCGCCCTGGCGGCTGTGCAGCAGGCCGCGGGCGGCGAGCTTCTGGATCGCTTCGCGCAGCGAGGGACGCGACACGCCGAAGCGTTCGGCCAGCTCGCGTTCCGGTGGCAGGCGCTGACCGGGCTTGAGGCTGCCCTCGAGAATCAGTGCCTCGAGGCGTTCGGTGATCACGTCGGCGAGGCGCGGCTGGCGCAGGGTCTGGTAGGACATGGCGGCGTTCCTGGGCGCGAGGTCTTTCGGCGCATGGTAGCGCCATTCAATTGGTATTACCAATATGGCGCATTTTTTGCCGCACGTCGTTGTGCTGGTTTTTCAAGGGCTTGCGGGGCGCTTTTCACGGCTTTATACCAAGGTATAAGCGTCTTTTGCGGCGGGAGTTTTGACACCCTCGCGGCCGGGCCATAGGGTGCGGTAACCAGTCGATGTCAATTGGTTTTACCAATTATGACTTGCGAGGCGCCGAGCGTCTCGCGCTGTGCCGAAGCGCCGCCCGACTGGAGAGGTTATTGCGCCGGCGCGCGCCCGTGCCTGAGGGCCTTCGAGTCGTCTTCGTGGTGCTCGCGCCGGCCTCTATTGATCGCTCATCCATTGTACAGGGCCCGTCATGATCATCTCCGCCGCCACGGACTATCGCCAGGCCGCCAAGCGTCGCATCCCGCCCTTTCTCTTTCACTATGCCGACGGTGGCGCCTATGCCGAACATACGCTCAAGCGAAACGTCGAGGACCTCGGCGAGATCGGTCTGCGCCAGCGCGTGCTGAAGGACATGTCCTCGCTGTCGCTCGAGACCGAGCTGTTCGGCGAGGCCATGGCCATGCCCGTCGCCCTGGCACCCGTGGGGTTGACCGGCATGTACGCCCGGCGGGGCGAGGTGCAGGCGGCCAGGGCTGCCGCGGGAAAGGGCATCCCGTTCACCTTGTCCACGGTGTCGGTCTGCCCCATCCATGAGGTTGCCTCGGCCGTGGATCGGCCCATCTGGTTCCAGCTCTACGTGCTGAAGGATCGGGGCTTCATGAAACATGTGCTGGAGCGGGCCAAGGCCGCAGGCGTGAAGACGCTCGTCTTCACCGTCGACATGCCGGTGCCCGGGGCGCGCTATCGCGATGCCCACTCCGGAATGAGCGGCAAGCATGGCGGCATCCGGCGCATGCTGCAGGCCGCGACCCGGCCGCGCTGGGCCTGGGACGTGGGCATTCACGGTCGCCCCCATGACCTGGGCAATGTCTCGGACTATCGCGGCCAGCCGACGGAGCTCGAGGATTACATCGCCTGGCTCGGCGACAACTTCGATCCCTCCATCTCGTGGAAGGACCTGGAGTGGATCCGCGAGTTCTGGGACGGCCCGATGATCATCAAGGGCATCCTCGATCCCGAGGACGCCCGCGATGCCGTGCGCTTCGGCGCCGATGGCATCGTGGTCTCCAACCACGGCGGGCGTCAGCTGGACGGCGTGCCTTCCTCCGCCCGCGCCCTGCCGGCCATCGCCGATGCCGTGAAGGGCGACCTGGCCATCCTGGCCGACTCCGGCATCCGCAGCGGGCTCGACGTGGTGCGGATGGTCGCGATGGGGGCCGACAGCGTGCTGCTGGGGCGTGCCTTCGTCTATGCGCTGGCCACCGCCGGCGAGGCGGGCGTGGCTCACCTGCTCGAGCTGGTCGACAAGGAGATGCGCGTGGCCATGACGCTCACCGGTGCGCGCACCATCGCCGACCTGGGGCCGGATTCGCTGGTCACCGAGTCGCGTCTGCGCGGCGGCGATGCCTGAGGCCCCTCTATAGCGCCGCGTTTTCCGCTATAGTGCGGCTGTCCCGCAGAGGCGGGGGCATCGTCACTACGTAGGGAGACATGACGTGGACATTCAAGGAACTCGGCGCTTCAGCGTCTCATCGGGTCGCCTGATGGCGGGCCTGGTCGGACTCACTCTGCTGGCAGGCTGCAGCGACGACGAGGCGCGCTTCGTCTCGGCGCCGGAGATGCAGGCCGGCGACAGCATCGAGGGCGAGCTGACCTCGACCAGCCCGGTCAACCTCAACAACGGCACGCGCTATTCGGCGCACTGGATGTGCGGCAGTGGGGAGGCGGAGCGCTATCGTTACACGCTGGATGCGCCTTTCGCCGCGTCGCTGGCGGCCTTCGACGACGAGGGACGCTGGATCGGCTCGGCCGAGAGTGGCCCCGAGGGCGAGCCGGCGATCCTGCTGAGCGCTGCCGAGGCGCAGCGCTGCACCTTGGTCGTGATCAACGGGCAGGATGGCGCCGCCTTCGGTCCCTATACGCTGGCAGCCGAGGCGACCGGCGACGAGGACGGGCTGCAGGCCGGCCGGCCGTTGGTCGGCCGGTTGGACGACGGCAGCGCCGAACACTCGCTCAGCCTGGGCGCTCCCGCCCACCTCAATCTGGCACTGTCCGGCGAGGAAGGGCTCGACATGCATCTCGTGGGAGAGGGGGTGAATCAGCGGGCCGAGTCCTGTGCGCCGGGCGAGCTTCGTCTCGATGCCTATCTGGAGCCTGGCGACTACCGCGTTCAACTGGGGCAGGCGGCCAAGCCCAATGTGGCAATGACGAAGTGCGCCAGTCAGGTGCTGAGTGCAGGCGGTGCTTATCAGCTGGTCGCCGAACAGCGCGACCTCTCCGACGGTCGTCGCAATGGCGGGCCGCTGCGAGATGGCGATCGCATCACCGGTACGCTCGAAGGTGAGTCGACCAATCACTACACCCTGCATCTCGATGAGCCCTCCGAGGTGACGCTGGATCTCGGTTCGACGGCCTTCGACACCGTGTTGCACCTCAGTGGCAATGACACTCAGATCAGCGACGACGATGGCGGCGGCGGCACCGATTCGCGCATCCAGACGGTGTTGATGGCCGGCGACTATCGCGTCGAGGTGGCCAGCTACGGTGGCAATCGCGGTGACTACGCGATCGAGCTGCGGCGCAGCGAATTCGACGGCGAGTTCCGTAACGACGGGCCGATTGCCAGCGGCGAGGAGGTGCGCGGGCAGTACGTCGGCGTCGCCGAGAACCGCTATCGCTTCACCGTCGAGGAGACGGCCGAGGTGAGTCTGGCGCTCGACTCGCAGGACTTCGATCCGATGCTGTATCTGCAGGGGGAGGGCGTCGAGCTGACCGACGACGACAGCGGCGGTGATCGCAACTCGCTGATCAACACCGTGCTGGAGCCCGGCGACTATACCCTGGAAGTCCAGAGCTACAGCGGTAGCGGTATCTATACCCTGCGAGCCGAGTCGTCGCCGTTCGAGGGGCGCATGAGCGACAGTGGCGAAGTCACCCCTGGGGAAGTGGTCTACGGTCGGATGACGGCCGGTGGCCGGCTCGCTTACCAGCTAGTGGTGGAGGAGCCTCGTGAAGTGGTGCTGGAAAGCACTTCCAGCGCCGTGGACACCGTCATGCGCCTGACCGGCAACGGCGTCAATGAGCACAACGACGATGCGCCCGGGCTGGGGCTCGGTTCACGCATCACCCAGCATCTGCAGCCTGGCCGTTACGCGGTGGAAGTGACGGCTTTCGGCAGCAACGCCGGCATGGTGCGGCTGTTCATCGGGGAATAAGAGCGGTGCCGGGGTGTCGCGTCGGCGACGCCCTGGCGGCTGATTCTGGTGCGATGAGAAAAGTCCTTGCACTACCCCGGTGATAGCCCGTAGGATATGCATCCGCTGCCGGCGACGGGCAACGTTGCAGGCGGTAATGAGTGGCAAAAGCGCTTGTTTTTCTTGAGGTTTTTCGGCGATTGTCGAAATCGCTCGATTGACAGGGTCAGCAAAATCGGTAAAATGCATGCCACTCGATCGGATGTCGCTTCACGCTGTTGTCGCGATGGTCGGTCACCCGCTTCGCTCTCTCGAGAGCTTGAAGATCACCGGTTGACACGACGTGCCGATCACGTAGAATACGCCTTCCTTGCGAGGCACTGGTCAAG